>NZ_SZZM01000001.1:0-300000 GCF_005281615.1 Rhodoligotrophos defluvii
CCCTCAAATCCATCCCCCACAGCGCCAGCCTCACCGCGCCCCAGGCCGGCGCCTATGCCAGGATCGCCCGCGGCAATGCCTTCTTCTATGGCCTGGCCGCGACAGCCCTGCCCTTCACATCAGCCAAGCGCAGCTTCGGCATCGAGGAGGAGTGGTTCTCAACCAAGGCCAGCTACACCATGGCCGCCATCAACGGCTCGATCGGCGCAGGCTACTGGCTCCCCGCCGGCCACAGCGCCATCCTCACCCCCTTCGTCGAGATCAACGGCCNCCCCTTCACATCAGCCAAGCGCAGCTTCGGCATCGAGGAGGAATGGTTCTCCACCAAGGCCAGCTACACCATGGCCGCCATCCACGGCTCGATCGGCGCAGGCTACTGGCTCCCCGCCGGCCACAGCGCCATCCTCACCCCCTTCGTCGAGATCAACGGCCTCTATCTCTACCGGCCCAAGGTCGAGGAGAAGGGCGCCGGCAATGCCGGCCTCGACGTCCATGCCGAGAGCATCGCCTCCGCCGAGGCGGTCGTCGGCCTCAGCCTGCAGGGCCATATCGCCAGCCTTGTCCCCGCCGACACCGGCTCACTCTTCGCCGATCTCGCCCTGCGGCCCGAACTCATGCTCTCCTATGGCCGCGGCTTCGGCGACATCGACGACACCGTCGCCTCCGCCTTCCTCGGCGCCAAGGGCCTCACCTTCCAAACCGAGGGCGCCAAGCTGGGCAAGGACCGCTTCCGCGCCAACCTGGCGCTCGCCGCCGAGGCCCCCCAAGCCCCCGTCACCTTCGCCATCGGCTACGGCTTCGAATACGCCTCGCGCCAGACAAACCACTATCTCTCCCTCTCAGGCCAAATCCAATGGTGAGCCAAGCCAACGCGCCAACGCCCTCCCTGCGAGCGTAAACCTCGAGGGCCCGCCACCCAGCACGCCCGAGTCAGTCTATGTTCCGTCCCTCGATGAGCATGAAACGAAAACAATGGATGGCAAAGCCAACGAGGATCAGGTGCCCGCCAGCAATTCGCCCGCCGCTATGCAAAGCCGGAACAGCGCTGCAGGCGTTCACTCCCGGTGAGGTTAACGGCTGGGCGGGCAAGGACCTATACCTTCAGATCGGCCCGCGAAGGCTTTCCTTCACGTCGGAGACGTTCATTCTCTCCTTCTCACTGCCACATTTCCATTTTCACGCCGTCACCTCATAGAACATCCTGCGATCACGGGGCGTGCCGCTCGGTAAACGTGATTACGAGGTTCGGCTACGCACTAGATCACCCCAAGATTAAAATCCTCAATGCGACGACCGGATCGCCACCAGCCAAACAATCCAATCATTTGCCGTTTATGGTCACAGCCTAGCAGCCTCTGCACCTCTCGCGGGTTCAATGCCAAACCCCTGGGTCGGCGACATCGATTTACCACGGAATCAATAAACTAAGCGCCAAAAAGCATTGCACTACTACACGCACGCTTAATTCATGGGATCTACGTTCTCACTCGTGATGTCGGACGCTGCTAGTGCCTAGCGGCGGCTGAATGTGCAGGGGCCACATTCTCGGCAGCCTAGCCGGAGTAGGTGCCATGACAGCCGGTGGCTCTACGCAAAAGCTTTCTCTCCTAGCCCTGACTGCGATGGTCGTCGGTTCCATGATTGGAGCCGGTATTTTTTCGCTCCCACGGACTTTTGGCATCGCAACCGGCCCTTTCGGGGCAATCATCGCGTGGTGCATAGCAGGCACCGGGATGTACTTGCTCGCCCGCGTCTTCCAGACGCTCGCCGCACGAAAGCCTGAGCTTGATGCTGGCGTGTTTGCCTACGCTAGGGCGGGCTTCGGGGACTATCCAGGCTTTTTGTCGGCTTTCGGCTACTGGATCGGCAGTTGTATCGGCAATGTCTCCTACTGGGTCCTCATCAAATCAACCCTTGGAGCCTTTTTCCCCGTGTTCGGTGATGGCAATACCGCAACCGCGATCATCGTCGCTTCCATCGGTATCTGGCTCTTCCACTTCATGATCCTGAGAGGGGTCCAGCAGGCGGCGTTCATCAACACGATTGTAACGATCGCGAAAATCGTCCCTATCCTGGTGTTCATCGCGATCCTGATTTTCGCCTTCAAGGCTGATCTCTTCCGGACGAATTTCTGGGGCGGCGGCGGCATGCCGGAAACCAGCCTCTTTGAGCAAATTCGTGCAACTATGCTGGTCACCGTCTTCGTTTTCCTCGGCATTGAAGGCGCAAGCGTCTACTCTCGCTATGCGCAGAAGCGCTCCCATGTCGGCCTCGCGACGATTTCCGGCTTTCTTAGCGTCACCACCCTAATGGTCCTGGTGACGCTCTTGCCATATGCGGTCCTGGAGCGTGCGGATATCGCAGAGATGCGGCAGCCCTCAATGGCAACGGTGCTCGAAGCTGTCGTCGGACCTTGGGGCTCCGTTTTTGTGAGCGCCGGGCTGATCGTCTCTGTGCTTGGCGCCTATCTGGCCTGGTCGCTGATCTGCGCGGAAGTGCTGTTCGCAGCAGCTCGCTCGAAAGATATGCCTAAGATTTTCGCCACGGAGAACTCAAACAAGGTGCCTGCGACCGCATTGTGGGCGACCAACATCATTGTGCAAATCCTTGTTGTCAGCACCTACTGGTCGAATGACGCATTCGCGCTGATGCTCAACCTGACAAGCGTGATGGCACTCATCCCGTTTTTCTTTGTGGCTGCTTACGGCGTACTGCTCGTCGGCCGCGGACAGACCTACGAGCTCGATCCGCAGGCGCGAAGGCGCGACCTCATCATCGCCGGCCTCGCCCTTTTCTACACTGTCTTCCTGGTCTTTGCAGGAGGTCTGAAATTCCTCCTGCTCTCGGCCATTCTGTATGGCCCCGGATCACTCCTCTATTTCTGGGCGCGTCGCGAACAGGGACAAGGCGTGTTCTTTACCCGGCCGATCGACTGGCTGCTGTTCGGTGCTGCGATTGTCGGTTGCGTTGCGGGTATTTACGGCCTTGCGACAGGTCGAATCACAGTCTGACAGGAGAGTGCTATGGCCACTCAAGCCTCAGCCTTTGGTGTTTATTCGGAAGTCGGGCAGTTGCGTAAGGTGATGGTCTGCGCGCCCGCCAGAGCCCATGAGCGGCTGACGCCCAGCAACTGCGATGCTCTCCTGTTCGATGATGTCCTGTGGGTCGACAATGCCAAACGCGACCATTTCGACTTCGTTCAGAAGATGCGGTCCCGCGGCATTGACGTGGTCGAGATGCATAATCTTCTGACGGAGACGGTCGCGATCCCGGAAGCGAAGAAATGGATCCTGGATAATCAGATCGTCCCAAACCAGGTCGGGCTCGAACTTGTGAACGAGGTGCGCAGCTACCTCGAAGGTCTGCTGGACCGGCAACTCGCGGAGACGTTGATCGGCGGCCTGTCGACATACGATTTCCCGGAAACCCGTAGCAGCGACCTGTTCAAGCTGGTCCGGGATGGTGCGGGGGTCAGCGACTATCTGCTGCCACCGCTGCCGAACACGATCTTCACGCGTGACACGAGCTGCTGGATCTATGGCGGCTGCACGCTCAATCCGCTCTATTGGCCTGCGCGACACGAGGAGACGATCCTGGTTGCGGCGATCTATCGGTTTCATCCAGACTTCGCCGGCAAGGTCGCTGTGTGGTGGGGCGACCCAACAGCCGATCACGGCCTTGCGACGCTCGAAGGCGGAGACGTCATGCCGATCGGCAAAGGCAATGTCCTGATCGGTATGAGCGAGCGTACTTCGCGCCAGGCCATCGGGCAGCTCGCGGCGACGTTGTTCAAGCAGGGTGTGGCTGAGCGCGTCATTGTCGCCGCGATGCCGAAACTGCGGGCGGCGATGCACCTGGATACGGTGTTCACCTTCGCGGATCGCGACTGCGTGCTCGTCTATCCGGATATCGTGGATACCATCCACACCTATTCCATTCGGCCAGCGAGCGTACCCAGCGGTATCGACGTGCGCAAAGACGACAAGTCGCTAGCCGATACGGTGGCGGAGGCGCTGGGGCTCAAAAAGATGCGCGTTGTCGAGATGGGCGGCACCAACTATCTGCGGGAGCGCTCGCAGTGGGATAGCGGGGCAAACCTGGTCTGCGCCTCACCGGGCGTGGTCTTCGCCTATGACCGCAACGTCTACACGAATACGCTGCTGCGCAAGCAGGGCATTGAAGTCATCACCATTTCGGGCGCCGAGCTCGGCCGCGGCCGCGGCGGCGGCCATTGCATGACCTGCCCGATCATCCGTGATCCGGCAGACTAGATAGGCTTGCCAATAACAGGGAACCTCGTTTCCGTCGCGCCATTGAATCCACATGGACGGACGTGCGGATGTGACTAAGGCACTGGACCCTTGAAATTCCTCACCGATCTCTATGCCAGCGAGATCAATTGGGGCATCTCCACCTTTGCTCTTGCGGCTATCGGGCGTGGCTCGGCGACGGGCTCAACGGATACGAGGGTGAAGGGGAGTTTCAGGATCTCACCGACGCCATAGTTTTCCTGGCCCGTGAGGCGGTCCGGCGCTATCCCGATAGCCCGTTCGCAGAGAAATACGCAGAGCTGGCCTCCGGCCGCACCCCGGTGCGTGCGTCCGCTCATCCAAAAAGCTTTTTCGGGAGCGCAAATAAGGGCCCGGGCTCGGAGCCGCCATCACTCGACGCGCCGGGCGTCGACATTGTGGCCGAGGACCTGCATGGCCTCGATCACTTTCTAGAGCAGCAGAAGAAGCGGCACAATGGCAAAGCCCGGGTTGATCGCGGGTCCATCGTCGGACATGGGTATGAAGCCAATCTGATCATCGGC
Organism: Rhodoligotrophos defluvii; assembly: GCF_005281615.1. Classification (NCBI taxonomy): domain Bacteria; kingdom Pseudomonadati; phylum Pseudomonadota; class Alphaproteobacteria; order Hyphomicrobiales; family Rhodoligotrophaceae; genus Rhodoligotrophos; species Rhodoligotrophos defluvii. The sequence goes on from NZ_SZZM01000001.1 coordinate 4,814, forward strand.
CGTTCAGATCATCGAGAGCTGGGCGCATAGATCTCCTACTGCATCGAGCACTTTGCGTGTGTCTGCCGGCTTCTGCAGGCAGGGAACGCTTGCGAGATCCGCAGGAATGACAGTTGCGTCGTAGCCCGTCAGGAGCACGACTTTCACGCCTCGGGCCATCAGGGTTCGGGCGGGTTCGAAGGTCGGTCCATCGCCCAGGTTGAGGTCCACGAGAGCGCAATCCACCTTACGAGCCTCAAGTGCCGCAGCAACGGCGGTGGCGTTCCCGAAAGGCCCTATGACCTCAGCGCCAGCATCTTCAAGCGTCTGGCGCATGTCGTCGGCCAATAGGAAATTGTCCTCTATGATGAGTACGCTACAGCCCTGCAAGCCAGCCTTCATCCTCGCCTCGTTATGCTCTGCCTTGATCGAAGAACGTCGGCGGTTCTGTCTCCAGGGTGCTCCCACCGGGCACGATCGGAAAAGCGATCGTGCAGCAAATCCCATCAGGTCGGCGCTCGATTTGACCGCGGCCGTTTAGTTCGTATGGAACCCTGAGTGTAATCAGTTCAGTGCCAAAGCCCTTTCGAGGCGCCGGGCCAGGAGCAATTTGTACCCCTCGTTCTCGCCACGCGAATTCAAGCCAGTCTGCCTCAGCTTCTCTGCTGATTTGCCAACGGATTTCGAGCTGTCCTGCCTCACGACCAAGTGCTCCATACTTGATTGAGTTCGTCGCGAGTTCGTGCACGGCCAGGGTCAGGACCTCGGCGGCCTTGGCTGTGAGATGAACGGCTGGCCCATCAAGGCTTACACGGCCCTCCTCAAAAGGATGTGCTGCAAGCTCCTCTTGCACCAGCCCGCGCAGATCGACACCCGCGCCTGCGCTACGGGTCAGGAGAGCTTGGGTGCGCGCCATCGCGGCGATCCGACCGTCCAGCTCGACCCGAAACTCGGCCACGGTCCCCGGGTCTCGTCCACGGTTTACGAGCGATCGCACCATCGCAAGCACATTGCGCACCCGATGCTGCAGCTCGGCCAGGAGAACGCCTTGCCTTTCCTCGTGACGCCTGCGCTCGGTCACGTCCTGGCCGATCTTTATGAAGCCCCGCAAAGTTCCGTCCGGCCATTGCAAGCGAACGACTTGGCCTTCGATGAAAACGCGTGAGCCGTCCCGGCGAAGGTGCCAGCGTACGTTCGGCGCCGTACCATTCTGCTTCGCCTCCTCGATTTCCTTGGCCGGTAGGCCTGCTGCCTGGTCCTCGGGTGTGAATATCACTGCACCAGGCTTTCCAATGATCTCCTCCGCACTCCACCCGAAGATCGCCGCTGCCCCAGGAAACCAGTCGGTGATGATGTCGTCGGCATCCGACATAAAGATCGCGTAGTCTCGAGCATTCTCGACAATAAGACGGAACCGCGCTGATGCGTGATCCAGCTCATCAGCCTGCCGGAGACGGTCTATGAGGGGGCCCAGCACTGACGCGTAGGTTCGCAGGAACTGAATATCTTCGTCGCCAAAATCGCGCGGTCGGCGTGCATCTACTTGCAGCACACCGTAAGGCTCGCCACCAGGAAGGAAGATCGGCACGTTTACGATCGCAACGACGCCGTGGTCCGTCATGAATTGCGGAAATTCGAAACGCTTCTCCTCTTCTATGTTCCCGGTGACCACCGGCTTTGAGTGCTCGATGGCATAGGCTTCTGAGGAGCCTGGATCCAATGTAAAGCGCGCATGCCCGACCACGCCCTCATTCCAGCCGATGCCCGCCCGGACCAGCCCCGTATTGCGATCCCGCTCTATTTCGACAACCTTCGCGAGATCCGTTCCAAGTGCGTCAGCAATGAGCCGGCAGCCTTCGGTTAAAATCGCCTGCAGGTCATCGCAGCGAAGCACAAAATCTCCAAACTGCGCCAACGCACCTTGGCGCTTAATAAGTTCCTCGCGATCGACCATTCGCTGGAGGCCCGTTGCTGCGTCTCCTCAAGCAGTGTTAACGCACACAGCGCTCAATAGTGCCGTTTGGATCAATGACACCTTATGGCGCTGCTCTGGAAAATTGCTGGTGCCGCGCCTAGGGCCCCTACATCACTCCTTCCCGCATCTCAGGAACAAATCCTCACACCTTCTGGTTTAGCTGGAGCGGCGGAGTGTTTCGCCTTAAGTCCTGCGGGTTGATCCCGAGGTTCATTCCAAAGCCGCCATAGCCGCGGAATTTGCGGGCAAGAGCCTCAATCAGTGGGGCGAAGAGGTGCTTGCTAGGGCGGCCGACAAAGCGGTCGGCAGCTGATTTCATAGCCTGATCTCGACAATCGGGATGTTGGGGATCTCGCCGGCCTCGAAAGTAGCAAGGTTGATCTGGATCAGGTCAGTGTCGAACCGCACCGGCACATCGAACGCAAAGCCGCGGTGATCGCCGCGCCTAGCGCTGGCGGCACCGCAAGAGTTACTACGCCGGTTGTGTCGTCCACCGTGAAGTCGGCACCGGCCGTAAGTTGGATACCGTTGGTCGCCACCTGCATGCTGGCCGCGAGCGCTTTCTGACCTCGCGCACGCCGGTGGGGCCGACCCGCAAACTGCGCGGGAGCATTCGGGTCTCGACCACCCTGAAGGAAACCCAGCGTCGCGCCCACGAGATGAAAGGTGAAGGACGCTTCAACCATGGCGGTGCTCCGCAGCGGATGAGTCATGTCGTCATCCCGACACTCGCAATGTAAGGAAGTCGGAATGCAGGCGGGCATGAACGCGACGGCGTGTTAGCCGTGGAGGTGTTGTGAGTCTCTCGAAAACGGCAAGGCGGTATAGAAACTGTTTATTTTGGCTGCAGCCGTTTCCGGTATTCTGGCCGGTCAGCGTTCCGCCGTACCTTATTTTGATGGGATTCTTTTCGTCGATCATTTTCGGGGTATTCGGATACCAGCTGAGATGCCCGAACTGCAGCCATCCAGTTTTTAAGACGTTCCGATGGGTTGGGCTGGACGTCGTTTGTTTCCTCACGGTGCAGAAAATGCGGGAGCGAGATTTGAGGTAGGTTCTGGAAGTTGCCGCTAGTCGCAGTAAGGTAATGTCGGTTACGCGCCCCTATTCCCTCCAGTCAGCCAGTGAAACGTCGACCCTTAAGGTGCCACAATCGGATTATTCACACGAGCGATCGCAGAACTATCAATGCTATTTTCGGCGGGGCCAGCCGACGGGGAGTTCAGCAGAGCGCGATCAACGTTCGGCGATCGTAGAATTCGCCATCCATCCGACCGTATTCTCGTTTACCCGGACACGACTCCATGCTCCCTTGGCTTCCATTATTGAGACCTCGGTCCCTTTTGGGACAACCGTAACTACGGCGAATTTGGTGCCAGGTCCTTCGCGCAGATTCACGGCGGTCTTCGTGTAGCGTATCGCCTGTTCCGTTTCTTGCTTAGTGATCGCCTCCGATCGAAACACGTCAGTTGCCACGACCGTCGTCACTTGAGGCATAAGATCGGCCCGGTTTTCTTCGCTCAGGGCCACACCGTTCTCTGCTGCGGTTAGCGTGTCGGATTGTTCCTCAACTAAGGCAGGTGGCAATCCAGTATCCGCCTTCTTGCTGTCGGATCCGAAGACGGTTGTAAGGACTGGAATGCTCACAAGCACGCCCAAAACCGTCAATAATGCGGCCCTGAGGGGGCTGCGGTTCCTCTCGGTTGCCGTAGCGGGAGCAACATCCACGGCATTGCCCGTAGGTGCGGATGGCAACCCGACCGTGCGTTCCCGCGGCAGCGTCGCAAGCATCCGGCACCCATTCACGAAAGCCGCAGCCACCCCGGTCCTGGAAAACTCGACAAGCTCGTTAAGGCCACTGTTGCTCGTGAGATGCATCGCCTCGTATAGGCAGATCGGGATCTGTCTGTTGTCCTTGAAGCGTCGGTCGGGTCCGCCGCTTTTGTTAGGATGTTTCCAGGTATGACCTACGATCTTAGCGTCGCTCGGCACACGTTCGGTCTCGATGAACGCGGAATCCTGCCACCGCACATTTAGTTCAGCGTAATTCACCGCCCCTATTCGGCTTCCGTGCTGCACGAGCACAATATCGGGCATAAAGAACATGACCTGCTTGCCCATATGCAGGGCAGGAGGGATCACGTTGCTCTTGATTACTGCCGGCAGATTATAGGCGAGGGTGGTCACCTTTCTGTTTACGAGGTGTGAAGCTCCCGCGTTGCGCTTCCACGCCATGAGGCTCTGGACTGCGCCGCCGGATTCGATATGCCATTTGGCGGCACACCCCATTAAACCGTCGAACCCTTCTACGAGGCGACCAAAAGCGATCTCTGCGTCCCCTTCGAGGTCATAGTAGAGCACTGTGGTCCTGCGATAGGAGTCTAGCCACTTGCCGATCGCCCCCGCTGGTAGCGCAACGGTTGACGGCTCTCTATTTGATCGGCTGAAGGCCGAACGCGCGCCGATCAAATCACGCCGCCGTCTCCAAGCGGGATGAAGTCGTTCCGGCCTTGCGCTCCCGGAGCGCATCCAAGCTCCAGACACCCGGACCGGCTGCGGAAATATAGAGAAACAGGAAGCAATACAGCATCGCGGCTTCGCCGTGGTTGAGTACCGGGAAGAAACTATTCGAGCTGTGCGCGATGAAGTATGCGAAGGCCATCAATCCCGAAAGCAGAAATGCAACTGGGCGAGAAAAAAGACCAAGGACCAACAGAAGGCCGCCAACCACTTCAAGAACTCCAGCCGTGTAAAGCATCGGGTTCAGGGGATATTCGAAGGGCGCGGGCCAGCTGAACAGTTTCATCGTACCGTGAGTGAAGAATGATCCTGCTGCAAAAATGCGCAAGACACTCAGAAGATGAGGGGCGTAGTCGCGGATGTAGGGTATCTGCAATGCGGGCACGTTTGCCTCCAGGTTACTAGAGTTTTCGCTCTTATCTGATCACGAATACGCTATAAATTCTTGTTTTGTCGCATTTTCTTCGCGCGAACCAGACTCACTTAGCTTGAAAATGCTCTAGAGGGATTGGCAGTTGTGGTTGCGAAGCTTCACCGGTCCTGCGCCGTCAGAGCACGTCTTCTATGCGTATCGGCAGCTTTCGTATGTGATTACCGTTGCGTGATAGATTGCATTGGCGATGCAGGCGCTGTTCCGAGCATCCTAGCTCGCCCATTCCACCGCAGTGCAGGCCTGACTGGTGCCAAGACCGGCTTGAGTGCGATCGAGCCCGCCGATGGCGGCGCAACCAGCAGCCCGGCTCCGCTGGCGAGCACAGCGCGACGTGTGACACTGCAGGCCTGTGTAGTCTCGGACCCTTCGTCTTCCATGGGCATCGCCTCTTCGCGCTTCCAAGTTGGAGCCTTGATTGTGCTGCGAAAACATTGCGCCGAAAGCGGGACCATGAACGCCTCGATAGCCGCAGCCATTGCGCGTTCCGTTGTGCGTGTTCACCGCCGCATTGACCAAGCGTACGAGCATTAGCACTCGCGCCACACTGTCAGGATCTGACAATTCTTAGCATAATTGTCAGGCCCTGACAATTGGGGTAGGTTCACAAAACTGAGAAGGATTTGGAATGGTCAAGAGGGCAGAAAATGCGCGCGAGCGGTTCGAGGCTGCCGCGTACAGTCTTTTTAAGCAGCAGGGCTACGCCGCAACGACTGTGCCAGAGATTGCTGCGGAAGCCGGGCTGACGGAGCGGACCTTCTACCGTTACTTCACCGACAAACGAGAAGTAATGTTCTGGCGAGCCGGTGATCACCAAGCCTCGATAACGAACGAAATTGCGAGAGCCCAGGCCGGCGTGCATCCACTGACAATAGTAGCGGACGCCTTTCAATCGGTCGCTCCCTTCATTGACGGCCACCACTCCATCGTAAAGCTGCGCCAGCTTCTGATATCAACGCATGGCGACCTGCAAGAGCGGGAACTGATGAAGCTGCATAAGCTCGCTTCCGCAATCGATCTGGCTCTGCAGCAACGGGGCATCCAGCCCTCGTTTTCGCGCGCCGTAGCAGAGATAGGCGCGGCCATCTGGAAAGTTGCACTGGAGAACTGGCACGCCGACGAAACAGAGAAGCCCTTTTCAAGTCACGTGCAGGCGGCTCTTACCGAATTCAAGCAGGCCTGCACCAAGTCGCAGGCCATCAAAGGCCGGTGAGCCCGTCATATTTCTGGTCAAAGGACGCCTAAGCGAGTTGCTTGGTCACGATGCGTTCCGCAGCGCCAAGGTCTGCGGGGAGGCTGATGGTAGCGGAGGACCGCTACCGCCAATACAGTGCTGCAATCGAGTTCATGTGTTGACGACCCAAAGAGTAGACCAACCGCAAAGCAAGGACATTTCAGCGGAGCGCGCCACGTGCGACCTCGCCGCCATTTGACGGCTCCTTGCCAGTGGCGTCGACCGTGTTACCGGGATCCATGCCTTTGAGGAATTTGAAGAGTTCGCTATCCGTGGACAGGACAAGCGTCGTGTTCTCAGAAATCATCGCCTTGTACGACTGCATGGTTCGCGTGAATTCGTAGAACGCCACCGATGCAGGAGTTTGATTGTAAGCCCTCGCGTAGATTTCGGTGGCTTTCGCGTCGGCAAGGCCCCTGATCTCTTCGACCTCGCGATAGGCTTCCGACTGAATCTTGTTCAGGTCGCGGACGCGGTTGCCGCGGATTCTGGCTGCCTCGCCGTTGCCCTCCGACAAAAAGCGCTCCGCGATCTGACGGCGCTCGCTGATCATGCGGTCGTAGATCTTGGGTCGGACGCTTTCATTGTAGTTGATCCGCTTGAACCGAATATCGAGCGATTCGATACCGAACACCCGAACCTTGTCGGCCGCGGCAGTGAAGATCTCTTCTTCGACCAGTTTGCGCCCCTTCTGAATCGGCACGAGAGATCCAATATCCTGCTCTCGTTCCGCCTCGGTCAGGAGCGCGTCGCGCAGGGGCTCGCGATCTTTGGTGGTTCGGATGATCTCGATCAATTCGTGCTTGGCGACGGCGTTGCGGGTTTCACTGCCGAGGATGTCGTCGAGACGGGACTGGGCGCTGCGCTCATCATGCAATCGGAGAAAATACTGGAGGGGATCGGTGATCCGCCAACGGGCGAAGAGATCAACCGAGATATAGAGCTTGTCCTTGGTCGGCATGTCCGACGGGTTGCCGTCCCATTCGAGGACCCGCCGGTCGATCGGATTGACTACCTGGATGAAGGGCATCTTGAATTTCAGGCCGGCTGTGGTCACCGGGTCGCCAATGGGCCTGCCGAACTGGGTGATGATCGCCTGCTCGACTTCGCTGACCGTATAGATCGAACTCACCGAAACATACGTTCCAACGGCAAGGAGCCCCACGACGGCTATCACTGTTCCCTTATTCATGGCCTCTCTCCCTGTGGCGAGCCGAGATTGAGCAGCGGCAGAATGCTGCGTGTCTGCTCATCGACGATGATCTTCGAGCGGAGTCCGGGCATGACGTCCTGCAGGGTCTCGACATAGATGCGGCGGCGCGTAACCTCGGGGGCCTTGTTGTACTCCGTCAGCAAGGCACCGAACCGGGCGACATCGCCTTCCGCCTCATTGATTCTTTTCAGGCGGTAGCCATCGGCTTCGCGAATACGCTGATCCTTCTCGCCCTCGGCCAAGGGTATCACTTTGTTATAGTCACGCCGGGCCTCGTTGATCAGTTTCTCCTTCTCCTGCTGGGCCTGGTTCACCTCGTTAAACGATTCCTGTACCGGCTCAGGCGGATTGATGTTCTTGAGCTGGACCTGATCGATGCTGATCCCCATGGCGTATTTGGTCGAGAGCGCCTGCATCTTGTTCAACGCCTCGGACTCGATCTCTTGACGGCCGATTGTGATCACCTCGTCGACGGTGCGGTCACCTACGACCTCTCGCATGACGGATTCGGAAACATAGCGCAGCGTTTCGCTCGGCTCGCGGACCTCGAAGAGAAATTTGACGGGATCCGAAATGCGGTACTGGATCACCCATTCCACCAACGCGGCGTTCAAATCGCCGGTCACCATCTGAGTCTCGCGCGTCGCTTCCTGTGGGCGGGGACTTTGAAACGGATCTGCAGCACCAGGGGTTGTGAAGCCAAACTCCTGTTTCAATTGCCGCTTGACGGGAACGATCGTTGCCGTATCGACCCCCAGCGGTATCTTGAAGTGTAGGCCGGGTGGAACATCCTTCAGGTACTTCCCGAAACGCTGCACGACAGCGACGGAGTCGCTCGGCACGGTATAATAGGCGGTCCATGCCCCCAGTGCGACAAGTGCGAGCCCGACAAAGATCAGCAATCCACGCGGGTTGCCGCCGGGCATGAACTGTTTGAGTCCGTCCTGCGCCTGTCGGATGAAATCTTCGAGGTCGGCGCCGGGCTTGGTTCCGCCGCCCCAGGGGCCACCTCTGCCGCCGTTATCGTTCTGGGATGACATTATGGTATCCTTTCATGCCCGTGCACGGCATTGGTTCACGAACTCGGCCTGATGATGGGCGGTGCTCCATCATGGCCGCGCGATGCGCCACGTTTCGTGCGCGGGATGATTCATCACGCGTTCAGCGGAACTCAGCGCCTGCCGAAACCGCTCGGGAGCCTTGTCGTAAAGTGTCAGAACCGCTTGCCTTGCATCCAGGCGCCGACATCCAGTTTCGCCTGTTCATCTGTGATGCCGCTGCGCGTCTTGACCATCGATCCGAGCTGACCTTCTGTCTTGATCGTCGAGCAATCGAAATTGGTCAGAAATGGCCACTTTTGCTGCGCGTCTTTCATATAGGCCTTCTTGCGCGCGATAGTGTCCGTGCTTTCGCCGCCTTGAAATCCGAACATGATTGATCTCCGCGAGAGCGGGTGATTCCAAAACATTCCCGTAAGGAAAAAGAGTTTATGAAGCTGCTCTCTTGTTTTATATATGTATGAATTGAGACGATTCAAGATAGGATAAAAAATTATTATTGCGTACATGCAAAGAGATAATATTTGGATATGTTTTGAGTATCAAATTTACCTTTGATGAAATTTAATTCTATACTCAACTATACTCTATACTTCAGGTCTGCGCAACCAACGAGAATTCGACCATAAGATTGCGCCGGTCAAGCGCATCATCAGCCCACCCGGCCTGACGCTGCGTTCGTTGAATTCGAAGTCGAGTTGTCAGGTTCTCCCTGTCTTTTGTTTCTTCGTGCGCCGCCTGGCGCCTTTCGAGTCGTCTTCCGACCTGTGCTGCGCCTCGGCGGATGAATGTCCTCCGATCGCTCCGCCCTCATTGTCCCACTGCTCGAGCGCCATCCGCTTGGGTGTTTCGGAAGCCGTAGGGATGTCAAAATTGATATCGAAGCCCGCGGAAGAAGCTTCGCTGGCAATAGCATCCAGAAGACCGTCATCCGAGATTTCGAGGTCGGGAAAGATGCGCCGTACCGCATCCAGCGCTTCCGATACGGCAAACGATCGGGTATTTTTCTGGCATTCGCTGAGAAATGCGCTGATCGCGGCCCGCACATCGGCGGGAATATGATGTGTCCTTCTTGATTCGTTCATGGCAGTGCTCTCAAGTCCAGCTGCGAGGTCGTCTGCACGCGATGATTTCGCGCTCACTTCAGCAAGTTCAGCCTCTAGCATTGAAATCCGATCAGCTGCCTGACGCATGAGGTGATCGGCATTGACGATGTAGCGGAGCGTGTTGTCGACTTCCGCATCGGCATGCCGTCTTAGCTGGTCGATGAGGCGGTCCGTCGGCAGAAAGGAGAGATACGCCCTGATGCAATCCCGCATTCTTTCGGCCAATTGTTCGGAACTTTCAATGCGCAAGTCTGAATAGCGCGAGGCATCGGAGCCCACGGCAGTTAGGTAGGCGGCCAGTCCAGCATCGAGCGCGCGCTCATCGAGGTGAATCGGGATCATCTTGTGGATCCCACGCTCGAATGTTCCAGCGCCTCGATCGCCGTCCATATCGTTCGCACCCAGTGAACGGCCTCGAAAGGCTTGCCGTCATCCACACGTACCCAGTGTCCGCTGCGGTCATCCGCACCGCAGCCGGGGACCCAAGAGATAACGGCCGTTTCGCCAGCGGCATTTCGGCCAATTAGTGTCTCGCCATCGTGGGGTGCGGCGGTCATCGGATGGATTGTCTCGGCCGCGTTGAACTCCTCCTCGGGTGACGGGAGCATGTGCTCTTGTCTGTGGGAGGGCGCGTCAGCTTCAGCCCTCCACCGGCGAGACGAACGATCGAGACTGTTGTTTAGGGAAATGTGTTTGGCCAAAAGGCTGCGCAAGTCCGCCTCGACCGAGATTCCGTCCGCAAACGCGTAGATGAGCAGGCGCGCCTGGGCGGTCTCGATATCCAAATCGCGGTCAGGTCCGATGACTCGAAACTCGGTAAGCAGCCGTTCGATCATCGTCAGGTTGTCGGAAGTGAGATGGTTGGAAGACATAATGTCCTCCTTAGGTCAGGGCTAGGGCGCAAAGGCCACCCTCAATCGACGGCGCCCGTGCAAGTTAACCGCCGACATTTTCACCATACGCTTCTTCTGCGTTTGCCGCAAAGTGATTCAGTCGCACAATCGTCGAATCACCTTAAATCGAGGCTGTGTTTGAGTCCGTCCAGCGGAACGCGCACATAGACTCCTAGGTTCTGCAAAGCCTCGTTGTCCATCACTGCGGACCATGTATCCGAACCTCCTTTCATCGTATTGTCCACGCGGATCTCGTAGCGGGTTGAACCCACCTGCACGGTGGCTTCGAAACCCGGCCAGGCCGACGGGATACACGGATCAACAACGAGGAATTCACCCTCGCGCCGGATGCCCAGAATGCCTTCAATACCCGAACGATACATCCACGCGGCCGAGCCGGTGTACCAGGTCCATCCGCCGCGGCCGACATGTGGCGCAACGGAATAAACGTCGGCGGCAACGACATAGGGCTCTACCTTGTAGCGTTCGCTCTCCTCGGGCGTAAGCGCATGGTTGATGGGATTGAGCAGTGCGAACAGATCGTGCGCCTTGTCGCCCGCACCCGCTTTCGCAAAGGCCAGGATCGCCCACATGGCCGCATGGCTGTACTGGCCTCCATTTTCGCGCAGGCCCGGCGGGTAGCCCTTGATGTAGCCGGGGTCGCGCGGCGTCTTGTCGAAGGGGGGCGTGAACAGAAGTGCCAGGCCATCTTCACGGCGGATGAGATGCTTTTCCAGCGACGCCATCGCCGTGGCCGCCCGAGCCGGGTCGGCGGCGCCCGTCAGGATGGCCCAGGACTGGGCTATGGAGTCGATCCGGCATTCCTCGCTGTCCTTGGAGCCGAGCCAGGTGCCGTCGTCGAAGGTCGCGCGGCGATACCATTCACCGTCCCACGCGTGCGCCTCAAGCGCCTCGCGCACCGAGGCCGCGTGGGCCCGCCAGCGTTCGATACGGCTTGGGTCGCGACCTTCCGCCAATGGCGCGAACAGCTCGATGGTGCGCGTGAGCAGCCAGCCGAGCCAGACGCTCTCGCCCTTGCCGCCTTCGCCGACGCGGTTCATGCCGTCGTTCCAGTCGCCCGTGCCCATAAGGGGCAGGCCAAGCGCGCCCGTGAGTTCGAGGCACTGGTCGAGGCCGCCGGCGCAGTGTTCGAACAGCGAGGCGGATTCGGCCGCCTCCGTGGGATGAAAGAAGGCGTCGTGCTCGCCTGGTCCAAGCGGTGGACCCTCGAGAAACGGGATGGTCTCCTCCAGAATGGCGCTATCACCCGTGGCATTCACGTAGGTCGCCGCCGCGAATGCCAGCCAGACGCGGTCGTCCGAAATCCGCGTGCGGACGCCTTGCCCGGATTGCGGCAGCCACCAATGCTGAACGTCGCCTTCGACGAACTGGCGGCCGGCCGCACGCAGGAGATGGCGCCGCGTCTCTTCGGGCCTTGCGAGCACCAGGGCCATTCCGTCCTGAAGCTGATCGCGGAAACCATAAGCGCCGCTCGCCTGATAGAAGGCCGAGCGCGCCCAGATGCGGCAGGCGAGCGTCTGATAGAGGAGCCAGCCATTGAGCATGATGTCCATGGCGCGGTCCGGTGTCTTGACCTGGACCGCCTGCAAAAGGCACGTCCAGTGATCCGTCACCTCCTGGAGAACGGCATCGAGATCGATTGCGCGATAGTGCGTAAGCAGCGCCTGGACCTCTTCCTGCGAGCCGCACTGCCCGAAAAACGAGACAATTTCGACCGTCTCGCCCGCGCCGATCTCGATCGTCTGCTGGAGCGCCGCGCAGGGGTCGAGCCCGGCACCCGTCGTCCCCGACAGCGGCAGATCGCTGGCGAGCGCGCGAGGCGCCGACGGGTTGCCGTAGCGGCCGAGGAATTCCGTCCGGTCGGCCGTCCAGGCGGTCTGCCGTCCGCAGAGGTCGGCAAAGGCAATGCCATCGGACGAATTGATGCTCCAGGGATTGCGCGCCAGCATCGCGCCGGTGTCCGCGTCGATCTCAGACACCAGGAAGGGTGCCGTGGCGCTGCGCGAGGTGCCGAGCACCAGCTCCGCATAGCTCGTGACAGACAGGCGCCGCGGCCGGCCGGAAAGGTTTCGAAGGGTCAGGCGCGATATCTTGACGGGGTCGGACAGAGGTACGTATTGCAGGAGATCGAGCGCGATGCCGTTCGCCTCGTGCTCGAAGCGGCTGTAGCCGAAACCGTGGCGCGAGACATAGGTGCCGCCGCCACGGATCGGCCGGGCGGTCGGGCTCCACAGGTCGAGGGTCTCCTCGTCGCGGATGTAGATCGTCTCTCCGCTCGGATCGACGACGGGATCATTCGACCATGGGGTGAGCTGGTTCTCGCGGCTGTTTTGCGCCCAGGTATAGCCGTTTCCCTCCGCCGAGACCTGGAAGCCGAAACCTGGATTGGCGATCACATTGATCCATGGCGCGGGCGTGACGGCGCCTCCCTCAAGGATCGTCACATACTCCCGTCCGTCCTTATCAAAGCCGCCGAGCTCATTGAAGAACTCGAGCGGAGACGTGTGCGGCACTGAGGGCTCGGAGATCGGGCGCGCAGGCTCTTGCAGGACGGAGACGAGGGGTTGATCGACGGGTGCGTTCGGCACATGATCGAGATGCTCTTCTATCGATCCACGTCGCGCTGAGAGCGTGACACGGGCGATCGAATGGAGCCGGGCGCGCGCATCGGCGCTCATCAGATCCGCGCGAAGTGCAAAGACAGAGCCTTGCGCCAGCTCCAATCCGAAATGCGGCCGCGACTGGCTGCTGCGCACAGCCGTCTCGATGGCGATCTGCAGATCCTGTGTATAGGAGGATGCGCGCTCGTTGACGATCACCAGGTCGACGGCGAGGCTTTTCATGCGCCAATATTCGTGAGCGCGCAGCAACTGGCGGACCTGGGCCATGTCTTCGGGATCGTCTATGCCCAGCAAGACGATCGGCAGGTCGCCGGAGATGGCGAGATGCCACAGGCCGGATTGCGAGCCGGCACCGCGGACAATTTCCTCCGACGGCGCCCTGTAGCGCGGGTCGGCGTAGAGGATGGGTGCGGCCAGGCGTTGAAAGTCCGCGGCCTCTCCGGCATCGACATCAAGGTGGCGAAGCTGGACCTGCGCCTGGGTCCACGCCAATGTCCTGGCGCGTTCGAACGCGCTGCGATCATGGTGCTTGTCGATCATGTCCATGAGCTCGGCGCGCGACGATGCGACGATAGTCCAGAAGGCGATGCGCGCGACCTTTCCGGGCGCGATCCTCACGCCCTGGCGCAGCGAAAAGATCGGATCGAGAACCGTCCCCACCGTGTTCGAGAGCGCTTCATCTTCCGCCATTGCCGCTGCAGTGCGCATGGTATGGCCGCGCCCGATGAAGCGGGCCCGGTCGGTCTCGTATTGCGGATCGGAGACGATCTCCCCATCGACGACGGCGAGATGTGCAGCCCAAACCTCCGGTTCGGCCTGCGAACGCCTGCGCCGCGTTGCGATGAGCGCGCCGAATTCGGCGGCATGTTCGGTCTGCACAAACATCTTGGAGAACGCCGGATGCGCCGTGTCGGCGGCCGGCGGCGCAAGGACGATTTCGGCGTAAGACGTTACTTCGATCTCGCGCGTCTGCCGCCCTCCATTGCTCAAGGACACGCGGCGCACCTCGCAATCGTCTTCGCCGGAAACCAGAATGTCCATTGTGGTCGTCAGCCTGCCATCGCGGCGTATAAACTGGGCGCGATCCTCATCGAAGATGACTTCGCGACTGTTCCCCTCGACGCCGAGAGGCTGGGCACCGGCGGACCAGACCTCCCCGCTTTGGACATCGCGCAGGAAGATGAAGGTACCCCAGTCGTCGCGGGTGGCATCTTCTCGCCAGCGCGTGACGGCGATATCGCGCCAACGGCTGTAACCTGCGCCGGCGGCCGTCAACATTACCGCATAGCGGCCGTTCGATAGCAACTGGGTGACCGGTGCGCCCTCTGTGGTCGCGGTAACGCGGCGCGAGGTGGGGATTTTCGCAACCGCCGTGGCTGGGGATACTTTTACCTCTTCGGCCTTCGGATGGGCGATCGCAACGTTGCGGGGCATGCGTTCCTGCAGCAGGAGTTCGCAGGCCTGGATCATCGGCTCGCGATGGAAACGGGCGCGCATCTCGCCATCGTGCAGCGTGTTGGCGATGGCGACGATGATCATGCCCTGATGATGGGCCATGAAGGCGCGTACGATGGCTACGTTCTTTTTCTCGGGAAGTCGGGAGCGGGTGAAATCGAGCGCTTCGAAGAAGCCGTAGCGTCCACTGGCGCCCATTTGCGCGAGACGGGCGTAGTTCTCGCGCGCGCCGTGCGGGTCTATCATCGCAGCGAGCCCGGTCGCGTATGGCGCGATCACAATGTGTTCAGAGAGACCGCGCTTCAGACCGAGCCCCGGAACGCCGAAGTTGGAGTACTGATACGTCAGTTCCATGTCGCGCGCGTAAAAGGCGGACTCGGATACCCCCCATGGAATGCCGAGCGACCGTCCGTAAGCCTGCTGGCGCTCCACCACCAGCCGATTGGTCTGTTCAAGCAGGCTGCCTGCGGGAGCGCGTATGACGAGCGACGGCATGAGATATTCGAACATCGAGCCGGACCAGGAGATGAGTGCCGACGAGTTTGCGAGTGGCGTCGCCGTCCGCCCCAGGCGAAACCAGTGCCGTGTCTCGACATCGCCTTTGGCGATGGCGAAAAGGCTGGCAAGCCGGGCTTCCGAAGCGAGCAGATCGTAACAGCTCGGGTCGAGGCTATCGTCGGCGAGGGAGTATCCGATCGACAACAGCTTGCGTTCGGGATCGAGAAGAAAGGCGAAATCCATCGCCAGCGCCATCTCGCGCATACCTGCGGCAAGTGCCCGAAATCGGCCTTTCAGAGCGTGGTCCGCGCCTCGGTCGCGCGCCTGTTCGGACACAGTCTTCTTGATGGCCTCGATCCAGAAGACGAGATCCGATGCACCGTCGTCGATACCCTTCGGGATCATGTCGCGCGCCACGCCGGCGGCTTTGTCCGCCAGCCGCGACAGGGAGGGAGACAGTGCGTCTAGCGTCAGTGGGCCATTCAGCTGGGCTTCCATGTCGTCGAGCAGCAGGGCGAACCGCGCTCCACGGTCGTTGCGAGCGATAGACAGAGCGTCAAACGCTTGGCGGGCCAATTGGAGATTATCACGCATGCCGAGCCGGGCATTCGGCGCAGCGCTGTCGTTCGCCCATGCCTCGCATGCATTGGCGAGCGCGATCAGATGCCCGGCGAGGTTTCCGCTATCGACCGATGAGATATAGGCGGGTTCCAAGACACGCAGGTCCTGTGTCCCGTACCAGTTGAAGAAGTGGCCCTTGTGTCGTGGAAGCTTGCGCATGGTCTGCAACGCGGCTTCAAGCCGCTCCACGGTCTCGAGCGTACCGGCCCAGCCGAAGTCGCGGGCGGCAACTGCGGAGATGAGATAGAGCCCGATATTGGTAGGCGATGTCCTGTGCGCGACGACCGGCTTTGGATCCTCCTGGAAATTGTCCGGGGGCAGCATGTTGTCCTCGGGCGTCACGAAGGTTTCGAAAAAGCGCCAGGTGCGACGTGCGATGAGGCGCAGTTCGGTCGCGTCCTGATCGGAGATCGCAAGCCGCGGTCCGGCTTTCGGCGATCGGCTTGCCCACAAGGCGAGCGCCGGGGCGGCCAGCCACAACAGCGCGAAGGGCAGGATCAGCGGCCAGGAGGAGGGCGAAAGCGCCATCGCGCCAACTGCGATTGCAAGCCCGAGCAGCGTACCGGATGCCATGTGGCGATAGAATCCAGCGAAGTTCAGGCGCGGGCTTCCCTTCGACTGCGCGGCAGTGGTCCATTCCAACAGATCGCGGCGGGTCCAGGTGAGCCGGACCAGCGTTCTGACAATGGCATCCACCATTCGCCACGCATGGTCGGGCAGGAAAACGATGGAAAGGACGCTCTGGATAGCTGCGAGCCGCAGGTCTGCGGCAAGCATCGCAAAGTGATTGCGCATGCGAGTGCCGGCGCGGAGCGGCACGAGGGTGAAGAAAATCGGCAGGAAGGCCGGGATCGCGACGGCCACTAGGAGGAGCGACGTTCCCGTCACCGCGGCCGGCACCGGCATCAGCCACGTAACACCCAGAGCAAGGAGCGTGAACGGCGCCAACAGCGACCGCCTCAGATTGTCCAGCATCTTTCCACGGCCGATGGATGGGATCGCAAAACGTCCGCTTCGCAGCCCTGTCGCCCAGGGAAGTAGTTGCCAGTCTCCGCGCGTCCAGCGATGCTGGCGTTTGGCGGCGACGTCGTATCGGGACGGGAACTCTTCGATCACCTCGACATCGGAAGCCAGGCCGGCGCGGGCGAACACGCCCTCGAAGAGATCGTGGCTGAGCATGGTGTTCTCCGGCACGCGGCCGGACAAGGACGCCTCGAAGGTGTCGACATCGTAGATGCCCTTGCCGGTATAGGTGCCTTCACCGAAAAGATCCTGGTACACGTCCGAGGCGGCAGCGGCGTAGGGATCGATTCCTCCGGGGGCGGAGAAAACACGTTGATAGAAGGATCCTTCGCGGCCGACCGGAAGCGAGGGGGTGACGCGCGGCTGGAGAATGCCATAGCCGTCAACGACACGCTGCTCGGCATCGCTGAAGCGCGGTCGGTTGAGCGGATGCGCCATCTTGCCGATCAGACAATGCGCGGCATCGCGCGGCAGCCGCGTGTCGGCGTCCAGCGTGATGACGTAGCGCACATCTGGCGGCACCTGCGGCGGCCTCCCGCCGATGGGCATGAAGGTGGTGTCGTCAGCGCCGCGCAGAAGCCGGTTCAGTTCGTGCAGTTTTCCACGCTTGCGTTCCCACCCCATCCATTTGCCTTCGCCCGGGTTGAAGACGCGGCGCCGATGCAGAAGCAGAAACCTGTCCCCGCCGGCAGCGGGTTCGTGACGCCGGTTGAGTGCGGCGATCGCTTCGGCGGCTATGCCGAGCAGTCGGGCATCGTTCTCCATAACTTCCTGGTCCGCGTCCGTTCCATCGCTGAGGAGCGCGAAGACGAGGTCGCCGCCAACGCCGGAAAGGTGGTGGACCTCGAGCCGTTCCACCTGCTCTAGAAGATCGGCTTCACTGGTGAGAAGCGTCGGCACCGCGACGAGCGTTCGCATGGATTCGGGAACGCCCTGCTTGAGCGCAAGGCCGGGCAGGATCGTCGCGCCGAAACTCCAGGTCATCGCACGGTTGACGAGGGCGGTCGCCACCTCGCTCGCGGGGAGAAATCCGATCAGGGCGAACAGCACGAGCCAGTCGGTGTCGAGCCCGGAGCGCGAAAGCGCCCACAGTGCGACGGCCAGCAACATCGCCGTTACGAGCAGGATCGACCCGATATAGCCGCCAAAGCCGAGGCGCGTGTTGAAGCGGCTGATGCGCAGCTGCGGGGGCGGGCGAAACCGGATCGCCCACTCGAGGGCCGCACGGCCCTGGGCGATAAGGTGGTAGCCCGGATCACTGGCGCGCTCCGCGCCAACTGCGTCCTCGGCTACAGCCGCCGCTTGGCGCGCAGCATCGAGTGCGTGGTCCACAATCTCGAGTTCCGAGAACGAGGAGCCGCGGGCGAGTTGCTCGATGGCGTTCCGGTAAAGGTCGCGGGTCGGGAAATCCATGTCGGCAAAGGCGCTTCCCGCCCGCAGCCGCTCGTCCACTAGGCTGACGCTCTCAAACAGCTCGGCCCAGTCGATATCGGAGATCAGCCGCATGCTGGTGACGATGTTGCGAACGGTGACATTGGATGCGCCCTGCCTCTGCTGGGCATGCTGCACCACGTCGTCGACCGAAACGCCTTGATGTGCGAGACGCTCCTCCAGCCATCCGAGCGCCGGCGTCGTTTCAGGATCCTGGTTCCTCAACTGTTTGGCCAACTGCGCGGCGAAAACTTCGGACAACGGCTCCGGTGAGCGGGAGGCGATGTCCGTTTCGAGCGCCGTCCTGCCGCAGCCCGACAGGAGAAGCCGCTCGGCCAGCGCTGCCGCATCCGCGCGCGCCGCGCGGCCCACGGTCATCTGATCGGCCAGCCGGCGCAGGTTCTCGATGAGGACCCAACGCAGGGTGATCGCTACTGCCCACAGCTCGCCGATCGTCAGGGGCTGAACCCGCTGATAGGCCACCAGAAACCGCCGCAGCTTCTCCCGGTCGAAGAGGCTGTCGGTATGCGCGACAAAGGCCCAGGCAAGCCCGAGAACCCGCGGATAGCCCGCAAACGGCCCTTCTCTCAGTTTCGGCAATTGGCGATAATAACCGGGAGGCAGGTCATCCCTGATCTCGTGGATTTGCTCCTCGACCAGATGATAATTGTCCAGCAGCCATTCCGCGGCAGGGACCACCTCCCTGCCGCTCTCCAGTTCCGCGGCACTCGCCCGATAGGCGGCAAGCAGAACAGCCGCATTGTTATTGAGCCTCTTGTGCAGGGACAGGACGGCTGGCGGGCGGTCGGTCACCGGCTGCGCGGCGGCGAGGCTTTGTGCGTGCTGCTCGAGCCGCTCCACGCTGAAAAGCTCCTCCCTCACGGGCGCCGCATCGTTCCATGGCGGCAATGAAGAGCGACGTAAGTGTAGGCGAGGGGTCGATTTCAAGGAGTACCTTTCCAGCCCGCGCGCGCGTACGCCGCACGGGCTGATTTGTTGGAGTGTCGACTCCAATGCGGCTTCGGACAAGGCGACGGGTCGATCTTCAACTTGGATCGATCGACGATCACATACCGAGGAGATCGGTCGGTCAGTGGCGCCATTCGGATTGCGGCGGCAGGTCGCCTGCGACATCCACATGAGCGGCATCGCTGGCCGCCGGTAGATACTTTTCGGAGAAGCGAAGGCGCAGAAGCCGTCCGTCACCCGTCAGGAGATGGAGATCCTCGCGGCCGAATACCTGCCGCAGAGTTTCGGGAAGCATCCGGATTTCGCCGCTGCCAATCACGTCTCCCGGCTTCCTCAGGAAACCGTCAAAATCATAGATCACGCGGGCAAGTGTCTTACCCCCACCTTTCAGGACGCCGGTTCCGTGGATTCCACCTAGATGCCGCATGACCGACTACTTCTCGATAGTCCGGCACGCGAGCGCATCCGCGTCCAATGCCGCCGCCAGCTCCTCCGGATCGACCTCCACCACCTGATGTCGGTCGCATTCATTGGAAATCGCCGGAATGTGAAGCATCGTGGCTGTGCGCCGGTAAGCAAGAAAGGAAAGACCGAGAATTTCCTCCTCTTCGATCGCCACATGATAGATTCCCGCAGGTTGCGGAGCGTCGAAGGCGCTCAGCGAGAATGGTCGCATGAATGTGATCTCTGTATCTGTGGTGCGAACGGTCATGGCAACATCCAGGTATTCCAGCGTATTGGCATTGAGGGTGGGGCTGGAGAAGCCACAGGGTTACCGGAAATCCGCCGCCGTCAGCACATAGACGGTCCTGCGGGCGTTCCCGTAAATTTCTCGCGCGACATCGTGGATCGTGGTGCGTGCCGCATCGAATGCGGCCAGACAATGTGCTTCGCCGGCCGCTGCCGGACGGAGCGCAGCGGTCTCCACGAAGAACGGCACCTCGAACATGCCGTCATGGCCGATAAAGCGAACACGCTGCCCGACTTCGTCATAGCTACGGCTTCTATTGGGGAAAGTGAGTGTCATGGTCGGATACCTCATTGGCATTGGAAGGAGAAAAATCTACTGATCGCGGCCCTGCGGCTCCCGGTAAGGATGAGCGGGCGACAGCGCCGCCTTCATTCTCCCAGATGCTGATCTCGCGAGCGTCATGATCCATCCCGGCAACGCCGCCGGATCCGACCGCCGCGCAATAGAAGGCATTCCCCTGATCGTCAGAGATCGTGACGATGTCCGGTTCTTGCGGCATGGCGAGTGAGCACGGCAGTGACGCGGCCAACTCGATCGCCGCTTCCGTACTGATCACATCGCGGCTGACATGGCCGACCTTTGCGCGAGCGTCGTCGACCGCGCGGACCCTGTAAAATTCGATGACAACCTTCATCCTGATACCTGTCGGTGGAGCGCAATCCCTCTGCTAACCAGGCCGGACCTTCTCCGTGCCGCGGGGTGTGTTGCTGTTGCCCGCTTGCTTGACCTGACTGCCGAACGGCGCCTCCATTTTCGCGGGCACCTTCTTCTGCTTCGGCTTTCTTATCTCGCGATTGCTGCGCTTTTGTCCCTTGGCCATTGTCAAGCTCCGTTCTTCGGTTGCGGCGACGCCCGGCCGGGCTGCGCCTCCAGATTGCAAAAACGATGGTCTGTCATGCTCTTCACCTGACCGGTGCCGCAGGTGGTGATCGTGCAGGATTGTCACAATCCAGCTGCCGTAGCGCGCGACGCTTGAAGGCGCTCAGGCTCCAAGTGCCGACGGTGCGGTCGTCGGCTGCGCGGCAGCCTGTCATTCTCGGCGCTGCGATCGATCAGGCGGGTGGTCGGTTGCGTAAGAACTGCCTTCGGCGCATCGAGCAACAACAGCGAAGGGAACGATTTTTATATGCGTTCTTTCTTGAAGCCGCGTCTTTGAGGCCACATCCTCATATAGGTTCTACGGCGGATGAATAACAGGAGCGTCGGTACGATTGTTCAAGAACCAGGGATTTCCCCGGTGCGGGCCCTGTGCGACGTGGCTTCGCTCATCGGCTCGCCTTTCGGTTTCTGGTAGTGGATGTCGGAGACGTGGTCGTGCTTCTCCGGCATCCCGCGCCGTTCGAGCGATAGGCCCGGTGCCAAGACCCGACATGGTTGCTCAAAAAGTGATGCTGGTCAGAACCACGTACAGAAGAGCGCTTCCTGCACCGCCGATCATGAGGAAGAGCAGCCAGAGCGTCGGATCGGTGCCCAGTTTGCCGAGATATTTCATGCGACGGCGTCCACCATGATCGTCATGGTTGCCAACGTCGGATGTTGTGGATGTAACGAGGCGGAAGACATGACTGCCCTCCTTCCTTGGCTGGGGCGGGGGTGCCACATAGGGCGACCCTCAATCGGCAGCGCCCTGTTTGAAGCCGCCGACGGATCAAACGGTACCAGTATTCGTCCGGGAAGGCGAGGATATTCGCTGGAATCGCGCACTGCCGTCGGGCGGTTCTGTCCGCGCGGATCTCTCAACGAACCGGCAGGTGCCGGTCTGCATCGTCGCCCATGACGGTTTTAACGGAATTTTGCTTGCTGTCATGTTTCGTGATATGTTTTTCCCACTCGCACGCGATCATGCGTGCTTGTCCTCACTCTGATTGGACAATCTCATGGAATCCCCCGTATGGACGAAACCCGCCCTCGTTGGCGCGGGCGCTGGAGCTGTGGCGGCAATGATCGTCGGGTTCAGCTGGGGCGGCTGGGTCACTGGCGGCACCGCCAGTGAAATGGCTGCAAAGGCATCCCGGAACGCCGGCGAGCAACTGGTCGCTTCGATTTGTGTCGAAGCCTTTGTCGCCGACGCAAACGCCGCCGGCAATCTGGTCTTGCTCAAGGAAGCCAAGACCTACGAGCGAGACAATTTCATCGAGGACGGAGGCTGGATCATCGTTCCGGGCCTTGAGAAGCAGATTACTGGCGCCGCGGACGTCTGTGCGCAGCGGCTCCTGGCTCTGGAAAGCCTGCCGGAAAGGGTGGTCGTGCCCGAAGCATCCACCACCGATACCATGCCCACCAAAGGTTGAACCCGAGCAAGCGCCTCGCGATGCCGCAAACGGCTCCGTTGCGGCGGAGCCCTCGCGTGACCTACCAGATAGTTGGCTGTGTGATGGAACCTTGTCTTGCGGACCGGTGAGGCTTATATGTTGGAAATCGATCTTGTTTGCCGAACTTTGTTTCCGCGCCCCAGGCGCTCTGATGATCTTCCCTCTCAATGTCGACCTACATTGTTCTCCGTGCTCCGTGCACGGCGAACATTCTCTATGACTGATTGAAAGGAAATCGTCATGAACACTGGAACCGTAAAATTCTTCAACGCGACCAAGGGCTTCGGTTTCATCCAGCCTGACGATGGCGCTTCGGACGTTTTTGTCCATATCTCTGCCGTCGAACGCGCCGGCATGCGCACCATCGTGGAAGGCCAGAAGCTGAGCTTCGACGTTGTCCAGGACAGCCGTTCGGGCAAGAGTGCTGCGGATAACCTGCACGTTGCATAAGCATTCGTCTTCGAGACGTGACCACGGATGTACTGGCACGGATCGTCGAGACGAGAGGAGAGGTCGGGCTTCCGCCCGACCTTTTTGCTTTCAACCCTGTCGGAAGGAGACCGACGACATGGCTGTAGCCATAACCAAGGACAATCTGTTCCGGCTTGTGCGGCCGGGCCCGCAGACCAAGGCTGAGATCACGAACAGCACAGCGCGCGCGATCATCCAGGCGGAAGCCGACAGCCGCGAGGCCAAGACCCGAAAGCTGCGGCAGGCCCGTCTGCAAATGAAAGCACGGCAACCGAAGCCTGCGCCGGCCAAAGGCCGCGGCAGAAAGTGGCCGGACGCATGCGCAACCTGGAAATCTGATGAAAAGCAACATTGACGGCGGTGCGGCCGTTGAACCAAAGGGCGCCTCCTGGACTACGGTTCTCGCGCAGTATCGCAAACCCAGTGCGATCCGCAGTACGGTCGAGGTCGCCACAACGGCGCTTCCTTTTGTCGCGCTGTGGGCATTGACGGCGGTGGCTGTTGCAAATGGCTATTGGTGGGGTCTCCTGCTGACGGTCCCTGCGGCCGGCTTTCTGGTCCGCCTCTTCATCCTGCAGCACGATTGCGGCCATGGCGCCCTCTTCGCAAGTCGCGGCATCAACGATTGGACCGGGCGCGTGATCGGCGTCTTCACGCTCACGCCTTACGACTACTGGCGCCGCACCCATGCTGTCCACCACGCCACGGCGGGCAATCTGGACAAGCGCGGGATCGGAGACGTTAATACGCTTACGGTCGGGGAATATCGCGCGCTATCCTGGTGGGGACGCGTACGCTATAGGCTCTATCGCCACCCTGCGGTGATGTTCGGTCTCGGTCCGGCCTGGCTGTTCATCTGCCAGTACAGATTGCCGCTCGGCCTCATGCGGGCCGGTGTTCAGCCATGGGTTTCCACGATCGCCACCAACATCGGCGCGGCTCTTCCGGTGGCTGGCTTGATGTGGTTCATGGGGATCGGTCCCTTCCTCATGGTGCAAGTGCCGATCACCCTGATGGCGGCAACCACCGGCGTCTGGCTCTTCTACATTCAGCACCAGTTCGAGCAGACGCACTGGTCGGACGGCGAGGACTGGAAGTTCCAGGATGCCGCGCTCTACGGTAGCTCGCACTATGATCTTCCGTTCCCGCTTCGCTGGATTACGGGCAATATCGGAATCCACCACGTCCACCATCTGGCTGCGAAAGTGCCGTTCTACCGTCTGCCCGAGGTGCTGCGGGATCATCCCGATTTGCGGCACATCGGCCGCATCACGCTTCTTCAGAGCCTCAGCTGCGTCAAACTCGTGTTGTGGGACGAAAAAGCGAAGCGCCTCGTATCGTTTCGAGAGGCACAGGTGGCCACCTGATCTCCAGCGCGTCCGGCGCGAAGGGACCTCTCCTGGCGTCGCGACGATCCGCCGTGATCCGAACTTCCAATCGGTGCTTCGGTTCCATTATCCGCCCCGATTGTTGCGCGGACTATGACCACGCCTAGTCGACGCAGTCTTCTGTTGCGAGGTGCGGTCGATCAAAATCCGTTGTATCGGATGTCTCTCGAGTTGGCCTGCTGCCCTCTGTAGAACTTGTCATCCAGGGCGATAAGAACTGACCGACATGCGGTTGGCTGTTATGCTTGACCGAACGTCGTCCTGGCGGGAGCCAACACCAGGCTAACGAAGTGCAGGACATGGAAATCCGAGAAATGCGGTCCATCCTATGCCCTTGTCTCAGAAATCGGCACCAGCTCATCCCGAGGTGCTTGGCGCCTGCGGGCGCTCCCTAACAACGATGTTTCGGGTCTGTCATTCGGAGTTCTTGAGGATCCGATCATGAAGCTATTCGAGTGCCAGCACTGCGGCCAGTTGCTTTATTTCGAGAATACCCGGTGTGAGCGCTGCGGGCACGTCCTGGGTTATCTGGCGGAACGATCGATATTGAGTGCCCTGACGGCCGTAGGCGACAGGCGCTGGCGCCCGCTGGCCGTTTCTGACGAGGAGTACCGCTTCTGCGCCAATGCCGACCATGGCGTCTGCAACTGGCTGGTAGCGGCAGATGGTGCGGATGCATTGTGTCGTGCCTGTCGCCTCAACCGGACGATTCCCAATCTCGACACTTCCGGTAACCTCGTGCTCTGGCAGCGTCTGGAGACGGCAAAGCATCGGCTGGTCTATGGTCTGTTGCGGTTCGGACTGCCGCTTTCAGACAGGTTCGAGGATGCCGAGCAGGGCCTTGCATTCGACTTCCTCGCCGGCTCGGGCAGAGCGTTTCAGGAAGGACCGCAGGTGCTCACAGGTCATGCTCACGGG
Source organism: Rhodoligotrophos defluvii (assembly GCF_005281615.1). Classification (NCBI taxonomy): domain Bacteria; kingdom Pseudomonadati; phylum Pseudomonadota; class Alphaproteobacteria; order Hyphomicrobiales; family Rhodoligotrophaceae; genus Rhodoligotrophos; species Rhodoligotrophos defluvii. The sequence continues at coordinate 29,701 of NZ_SZZM01000001.1, forward strand.
CTGATCACCATCGACATCGCTGAGGCCGACGATGCCGAACGCGAACGCCAGCGCCGCGACATGGCGGAGCCGTACCGAACAGTTCTCGGCCATTTTCGTCATGAAGTGGGTCACTATTATTGGGAGCGCCTTGTCCAGAACGGGGTTTGGCACGAAGCCTTCCGGGAGATGTTCGGCGATGAGCGCCGTAACTATTCCGCAGCCTTGGCTGCGCATTATGCGAACGGCCCGCTGCCCGATTGGCAGGAACGTCATGTAAGTAGCTATGCCGGGTCCCATCCTTGGGAGGACTTCGCCGAAACCTGGGCACATTATCTGCACATTGTGGATACGCTGGAGACTGCGGCTGCATTCGGCCTCCGCGTCCACCCCCGGCTCGGCCGCTACCCCGCAATCGAGATGGATGTCGATTTCGATCCCTATGAGCAGCGTGACTTCAACGCGCTGACAGCAGCATGGTTGCCCTTGGCCTATGCGGTCAACAGTCTCAACCACAGCATGGGGCAGCCCGACCTCTACCCATTCGTGCTGACACCGGCGGTTATGGGAAAGCTGCGCTTCGTCCATGGATTGGTCCACGGGACCGGGGCGGGTGAAGAACTGTCATGACCGATCGAAGCAGCACGGACCTGCCGCACGCAATAGCCGACCGCGTTACCAAGCCGCTCGCGCGGTTTCTGAAGATCGAGGCGGCAGCAGGAGGACTGCTGCTCCTTGCAGTGCTCGTCGCGTTGCTCCTGGCAAACTCACCCTGGTCAGTGCAGTTTCTCAAGTTGTGGGAAACGCCGATCGGCCTTCATTTTGGTTCGCTGGATTTCAGCCGTTCACTGCGGCACTGGATCAACGACGGGTTGATGACGTTTTTCTTCTTCGTGATTTCCCTGGAGCTCAAACGAGAGATTGTGCTCGGTGAATTGCGGAATTTACGAACGGCAGCGCTTCCTTTCGCAGCCGCCCTGGGTGGCATGCTCGTTCCGGTGGCCGTCTATTTAGCGTTGATGAGCGGCCAACAGGGAACGCACGGATGGGGGACCGTCATGGCCACCGACACGGCGTTCGTGATCGGTTGCCTCGCGCTGTTCGGCTCCCGCATCCCGCCGGCCCTGCGCGTGTTTCTGTTGTCTCTGGCGATTTTCGACGACGTCGGGGCAATACTGGTGGTGGCTGTCGGCTACGGCGAAGCGTTGAATTGGCTTGCGCTCGGCCTCGGCCTGCTTGGACTTGGCACAGTTGCAGGCGTTGCCGGACTCGGAATTAGAAGCGTTCCCGTCTATTTCCTGCTGGGAGGCGTAGTATGGCTGTGCTTCGACGTATCCGGCGTGCATGCGACGATCGCCGGTGTTGTTCTCGGCTTGATGACGCCGACGCGCGTATGGGTAAGCGACCAGCGTCTGCGTGCGATCCTCGGGCGCGTGCTCGCCTATCCGGGAGGTGAGCGTTGGAGCGGCGACACCGCGAACCGCCGCGACCTCCGACAGGCGAGCAGGGCGGTCACGGAATCGCTTTCTCCGGTGGAGCGGCTAGAGACGATGCTGCACCCCTGGGTGGGCTTCGCGGTTATGCCTGTCTTCGCCCTGGCCAATGCCGGAGTGGCGATCACTGTCGAGGATATCGGCCAACCTGTTTCACTGGCGATTTTCGCAGGTCTGGCTCTGGGCAAGCCGGTCGGTGTTTTCTGTTTCAGCTGGCTTGCCGTGCGTTTCGGTCTGGTCGACCGGGCATCCAGCTTGAGTTGGCCATTCCTGGCTGCCGGCGCCTTCCTGACAGGCATCGGCTTCACCATGTCTCTGTTCATCGCCGGCCTTGCATATGCCCCAGCAATGCTGGATGCCGCCAAGCTTGGTATTCTTGCCGGATCCGTCTTTTCAGCCGTGGCCGGCCTTGCGACGCTTGCTTGGTTGACCTCGCGAGAACGAGCTACCTGAATGTGAAACAAGTATTCACGGCAAACTCGGCAAGCGGTGGTCTATCGTCGGTATCGGTAACTCCCTTTCGGTCAGATTGAAGTCGCGAACGTCACTTTATCAACAGGCTTGATGACCACCCCCGGCCAGGTGGAAGCGACAACCAATTCTTCACCTCAACCGCCCAAAACTTCCGGCGCGAATAGGCCCAGCACAGGGCGCTGGTCAAGGGCCCCGTATCGCGGTTCGCGCGATAGAGATCGTTGTATCCGCCATACATCGGCTTGCAGGACCCCATGCGATCCGGCGAGGTGCTGATGGATTAATCCACTCGCGAACGCGGGAGAAGCGGAAGAACGCGGCCGGTGGCAACATTCCAAGGCCGGTCATCGCGCACATAGGTCCACAGACGGTCTTTTCGAACTGCCCCAAAGCGGAAGTCTATCTGATCCATTCGAACTCTCACTGATGGTCCAAGCGTGGCCGTCACCATTGCAGGTTCGTTACCCGGGTCAATTTGCTCCCTGTCAATAAAGAGCTTACGGTGACTGCGAGTCGAAGAAGAGGATGCATCGCCTCATTTATCTGGCGTAACCCTATGACGCAGACACCATAACGGGATCGGCCTCATTCGGGTATCGGGTACAATGTCCCAATCACACTGCATAATCCCGGTGGCGCAATTAGTCCGCCATCAACCAACCCGCCATCGTGATCACCAGTGGTTGACAGCATGGGAGAGTGACGATGGCAAATATCGAATTGATCAAAGTTGAGGAGCGGCCTGGTGGCCAGCTTCTATTTAGTGTTCGCGTGACCGCGGTCGCAGGCAAGATGGAATTGCCGATCGCAATCAAGGACCAAGGATCGGTCGCTTCAAATGAAACGACGGTTCTTCAGTCCGCACTTGGTTTTGCCAAAGAACTGGAGGCTTCGATCCGGCTTCGTCTTGGAGTAGAGCAACAGAGTGTTTAGCGGGGAGCCACTGCGTGCCAATCATCTGGCCCCGAACACGATGTGAACGCGATGCGCTGATCGGCCCCACAGACGGATCCAGTGTGAATGTTAGTGCATTGATGGTTCCGGTGCCTGCGCGGGCGGCGTCGCTGGTCTGGGTTGTAGAGCAGCCCGCGGCGAAGGCGGGGATGAAGACCTCCGGTGCGGGCGGCTTGTAGCCGAGCGATCCATGAGGGCGCACAGTATTCTACAACTCGCCGGCACCGCTCGCCATCGGTCATGCCTGATCGTGCTGCACTCGTGAAACGGCGGGCGTCTCGTCCTTGCCGTCTGCTGCGAACGCCTCTTTCCCCTTTCCGGTCCACAGTTCTCGTGCCCGTTCGCCGTCCTCGCTTTTGAGCTTTTCGGCCATCCAGAGCAGAGCGCCGAGGATGGTGGCGCGCTCGTCGCCAGTCAGTTCCACGATGCCCGCCTTGACCACGAGGCCGCCGAGTTCGATCAGGTGCCGCGTGCGCTTCCGGCGCTCGACCTGCCATGTCCGCATGTCATGCCGCGCCCGTGCCGCCTGATGGCGGTAGCGCGCTGCCCGGTTGCGCTGGAGCGCCGCCAGCGTCGCGATCAGATGCAGGAGCAGATCGCCGCGACTTGCTTCGAAAGAAGGCGGCCCCGCGCTTCGCCCACGCCCCCCTCTTTGCGGGGTCTTTTGTTTCCGCCAGCGCGAGCAGCGCCCCAGCCAGTTCGTCGGCGGTGAGATTGTCCGCTCCGGTGGCGATCACCAGTTCGCCGAGTTGCTGCACCTTGCGGGTCTTGAGTGCTTTGGCCTTGTCGTCCAGCGCTTTCAGTTCCGCATCGAAGTCCCGTGGTTTGCGCATTGCGTTCTCCATAAGCTGTTGATGCAGCGATGATAGTTGAGCGTCGAGCACAATGCTGTAAGGTTGCCAGGACGGTCTGGCACGGCCCGGTCCATCCCGAGATTTTTTCGAGGGAGGGCGCGCTTATACGTCGTTCCGACGTGCGCTTCGTCGTGCCAATTCTTGATCGCGATGGCGATCTATCATCTTCACGTCAAGGTCATCGGCCGCAAGGCCGGGTCGAGTGCGGTGGCCTCCGCCGCCTACCGCTCGGCCTCGCGGATGCGCGACGAGCGCATCGACCGCGTGCAGGACTTTTCCGCCAAGCGCGGCGTCGTCCATTCCGAGGTACTGTTGCCTGTTGGGGCTCCAGAACACTGGTCCGACCGCGAACGGCTGTGGAACGATGTCGAGGCGTTCGAGGTCAGGAAGGACGCCCAGCTCGCCCGCGAGGTGGAGTTTGCAATCCCGCGCGAGATGACGCAGGCACAGGGCATCGAACTCGCCCGCGACTTCGCGCAGTCCGAATTTGTCCATCAGGGCATGATCGCCGATTTGAATGTGCATTGGGATTTTGCCGAGGACGGAAGCCCCAAACCCCATGCCCATGTCATGCTCACCATGCGCGAAGTCGATGAAGACGGGTTCGGCAAGAAGCAACGCGACTGGAACCGCACGGAGATGGTCGAGCGGTGGCGCGAACGTTGGGCCGAGCATGTCAACGAGCGGCTTGCCGACCTCGACATTGATGCCCGCATCGATCATCGCAGTCTTGAGGCGCAGGGCATAGACCTGGAGCCGCAAACACAGATCGGCGCACCCGCGCAGCGCAAAGAGGGCGAAGGCATCGAGGTCGCCGACCGTGCCGATATGCACCGCGAGATCGCTCGCAACAATGGCGAGCGCATCATTGCCGATCCATCCGTGGCGCTGGACGCGATCACGCACCAGCAATCGACCTTCACCCGGCGTGACATGGCGATGTTCGCGCACCGGCACAGCGATGGCATCGACCAGTTCAACGAGGTCATGGGCGCGATACGCAATTCGCCCGATCTGGTGGAGTTGGGGCAAAACGGGCGCGGTCAGGATCGTTTCACCACGCGCGACATGATCGAGGCCGAACAGCGCCTGCATCGCGCGGCAGAACTGATGGCCGGGAAGGAATTGCACGAGGTCAGCGACAGAGATCGCGAAGCCGCTTTTGCGCGTGCGGAACAACGCGGACTTGTTCTCTCCCGCGAGCAGGCCGACGCCCTGGCGCATGTCACCGATGGGCGCGATCTCGGCATTGTCGTCGGCTATGCCGGAACGGGAAAGAGCGCCATGCTCGGCGTGGCGCGCGAGGCATGGGAAGCGGCAGGCTACGAGGTGCGCGGCGTTGCCCTTTCCGGTATCGCGGCGGAGAATCTGGAAGGCGGATCGGGCATTGCGTCCCGCACCATCGCCAGCATGGAACATGGCTGGGCGAACGGTCGCGACATGCTCACCAGCCGCGATGTGCTTGTCATCGATGAAGCGGGCATGGTCGGCACGCGGCAGTTGGAGCGTGTTCTATCCCATGCGGCAGAAGTCGGCGCAAAGGTGGTGCTGGTCGGCGATCCGCAGCAGTTGCAATCCATAGAAGCCGGAGCAGCGTTCCGGTCGATCCATGAGCGCCACGGCGGCGTCGAAATCGAGACCGTGCGCCGTCAGCGCGAAGACTGGCAGCAGGATGCAACGCGCGATCTGGCCACCGGCAAAACCCAAGATGCGATTCATGCCTATGACCGTCACGACATGGTGCATGAGGCGCAAACGCGGGAGCAGGCGCGTAACGATCTGATCGAGCGCTGGGACCGCGACCGGCAAGCTTCACCGGTTGCCAGCCGCATCATCCTCACCCACACCAATGCAGAAGTGCGCGAACTCAACCAAGCGGCGCGGGAGAAAATGCGCGGGGCTGGCGATCTGGGCGAGGATGTGCGCCTGACGGTTGAACGCGGCGAACGTCACTTTGCCAGCGGTGACCGTATCATGTTCCTGCAGAACGAGCGCGGCCTTGGCGTCAAGAACGGCACGCTCGGCACTATCGAGGATATCAGCACGCAATCCATGGCCGTTCGCACCGATGACGGGCGCAGCATCGCGTTCGACCTGAAAGACTACGACCGTATCGACCACGGCTATGCGGCCACCATCCACAAATCCCAGGGCATGACGGTTGACCGTATCCATGTTCTGGCCACACCGGGGCTCGATGCCCATTCAAGCTATGTCGCCCTGTCGCGTCACTGCGACGGTATGGATCTGCATTATGGCCGCGACGATTTTGCCAGCCAGGACAGGCTCATCTCCACCCTGTCGCGCGACCGATCCAAGGACATGGCGAGCGACTACCAGCAGCAGATCGACCCGGCTCACAGCTTTGCCGAACGGCGCGGTATCAACTTTGCCACCCGTGCCGCCGAGATCGAACGCCAACAGATGCTGGAAACTGCCCGAGACAGAATCGGCGACATCGTCTTCGACACGCGCACGGCCGGTGATGGCACAGACCGACCGGAAAGGGCGGCGGTCGGTCAGGGATTGACACAGGAGATCGAGGCGGTGGCGCACGAAGCCGGGATCGATCTGGAAGACGCTATGCGCCACGCCCGCAGAATGGCGCTCATCCGTCACGCCCAGGCCGTCAGCAGAATCTATGCAACCGAGGACGCATGCCACAAGGTCAGCCGCGAGCAATGGAATGAACTGGTTGAAGCCCGCACGACATTCGATGAAGTGCGCCCCTTCGGTTCAAGGGATGCGGAGGAAGCCTATTCCCGGGATGCCAGGCTTTCCCACGAGGCGGCATCGGGCAAAGTCAACCGTGCCATCCGCGCCTTCCAGCTCGAAACCGAAATCCGCACCGATCCGCAGCGGCGTGCGGATCGCTTTGTCGAACGCTGGCAGAAACTCAGCCGGGCCAGCGAGCGCCAATATGCGGCGGGTGATTATTCCGGCTACAGGTCCACGCGGGCGGAGATGGGCAACATGGTTGCGGGCCTCGAACGCGACCCGCAGATGGAATCCCTGCTCGCCAACCGCAGGCGCGAACTGGGCATCCCCTTCGACAGGGGGCTGGGTATCGGCGGCGATCTGGCCCTCAGTCATGGTCTCGGCAGGGGAAGAGGGCTGGGCATCGGAATGTAGCCACACGCTGCTCCGCCTATTCGCGGTGCGCGGAATGGCTGGCCAGGATTTGGAACCGGAAGGTTCGGAACAATCCTTTGTCGCTTCCCGAGATGGGGCCGGACCTGAACCGGGCAGTCAAGGCCGCAGCCGCTTCGCGGTGGCGCGTTCCGCGCCAGCCTAGACAGCCCGCTTCACGGCCCGGCAAAGCGTGAGGAAGCAGCAAAGGCTTGGTGGGAGCGCCGGCGCTCCCTTGTGCAAGTGGTCGCCTATATTGCGGTTGATTCCAGGACAGTAGAAGCCGAGCCCGAATCACCCTGTGCCTCAACCGGAGCTGGCCTTCATCAATAATATGCGTCTATGGCGGGCCGAGTATCGGATACGACAACTATCCTATTTACCGCCGGTTGCACGCCATAGCCCTACGACGGCTAAATGTCTGTTGCACAATGGCAACTCGTTGCTCTGACTGGTCCCTGCAATTGTCAGAACCGATCAGCAGGAGGCAATGCAGCCATGCGTCAACCAGATCGTATCGTCCGCATGAACACCGTGCTTGCTCGTACCGGCCTGTCGAAGTCCACCATCTACCGCAAGATGGCCGAGGGTACGTTCCCCGCTCAATTCAAGATCAGCACCAAGAGCGCCGGATGGCGCGAATCCGACATCGACCGCTGGGTTGCCAATCCGGTCAGGTGGCGACCGGAGGAAGAGGTCGGCGATGGGCGATGAAGGAAGGCATCGGGGTAGAGAGGCTCAGGCCAACGACAATGATCCGCCCGATGGAGATGCCAGCAACGAAAACAATGTCGCCGCTCGGCTCGACGCGGTGGTGATGTCCATCGCCCGTCTGATCGGCAGGCGCATGGCGCGGGAACATTTCGAAGCGTTACAGGCTGCCAATGACAATACGCCGCCAGCCAGCAACGGGACCGCGCGAGACACAGACGATAAGGATTGACCAGCGGGATATTGCCAATATCCGTGCCATCCTTCGTTGGATGGGGTGGCAACTGGTAATCCATTGCGTAAGTAATTGACATCTTATGAGATGTCTCTATCATGCTTTCCATGAGACTGGTTCTGGACACCAACGTGATCGTGGCGGCGTTCCGCAGCCGCAACGGGGCAAGCAACCTGCTCTTGCGGCTGATTGATCGCGGTGCGGTGACGCCGCTTTGCTCGACGGCGCTGTTTCTCGAATATGAAGCAGTGTTGAGCCGGGAGGAAACCCGGCAGGTGACAGGCCATAGACTGGAAGATGTGGCTTCGGTGATGAGCGCGCTTGCTGCCGTGTCCGAGGGCGTTGACATCTCGTTTCGGACGCGACCGATGCTGTCTGATGTCGCCGATGAAATGGTGTTGGAAGCCGCATTGAACGGACAGGCCGAGGCCATAGTGACGCACAACGTTAAGGATTTCCGCCCGGCGCTCAAGCTGGGCGTCACCATTGCAACACCGGGAGAGATCGTCAGGAGGCTGAACCCATGACGCAGACCCAACGCTACAAATACCCGCTGCAACTGCCGCAGTCGCTCAAGGAGACGGCGGCGCGTTTGGCACAAGAGGATGGCGTGTCGCTCAATCAATGGATCGTGTCGGCGGTCGCGCAGAAGATTGGTGCGGTGGAAACCGCCGCTGATTTTCTCAAGGTGCGCGCAGGCACGGCTAAGCGGGGTGATCTGACAAGACTTTTAGACCGGGCACCGGACGTGCCGCCGACACCGGAGGATGCAATCTGATTTGCGTAGCAGCCTTGCCCCACCGCAAGGAGTGAGGGCGAAGCAGGAAAAAAATTGACTGAACGGAAACTCGCCCATGACCCGCGCAGCATTTTATGCCCGTTATTCGTCGGACAACCAGCGGGAAGCCTCGATTGAGGATCAATTGCGGCTATGCCGTGAGCGCGCGGAGCGCGAGGGATGGCAGGCCGTAGCAAATTATACCGACGCTGCAATTTCCGGTTCCAGCATGATCCTCCGTCCGGGGATCAAAACCCTCCTCGCGGATGCTCAGGCTGGGCGGTTCGACGTTGTTCTGGCCGAAGCCCTCGACAGGCTATCCCGTGACCAGGAAGACATCGCTGCATTATTCAAGCGGCTTCGCTTCGCCGGTGTTCGCATCGTTACCCTGTCAGAAGGAACGGTGGATGAGCTGCATGTCGGCTTGAAAGGCACCATGAACGCTCTCTTCCTTCGTGACCTGGCTGCCAAGATCAGGCGTGGCCAGTCCGGCCGTGTCATCAGCGGATATTCCGCCGGGGGCCTGTCCTACGGATATCGTGTGGTCAAGAAGCTCGACGAACGAGGGGAGCCTATCCGAGGCCTCCGCGAAGTGGATGAGGAACAGGCTGGTGTAATCCGGCGCATCTTCCAGGAGTTTGCCTCAGGACGTTCCGCCCGGACCATCGCTGCCAGCCTTAACCGCGACGGCATTCCCTCTCCATTCGGTCGAGAATGGGGAGTCTCTACGATCAACGGCAATCTTAAACGTCGCAGCGGCATACTCTACAACGAGGCCTATATCGGGCTTCTGATCTTTAATCGCGTTCAGATGGTCAAGGACCCGGAAACCGGCAAGCGCATCTCCCGCCCGAACCCGTCAGAACAGTGGCAAGTGGTGGAGGCTCCTCACCTGCGCATCGTCAGCGACGAGCTATGGAACGCCGTCCAGGCACGCAAGAAGCTCTACGGTGGAACCCGGCTTCATAAACGCCGAAGGCCGAAGCATATGTTCTCCGGTCTTGTGCGGTGCGGTTGCTGTGGCGCTGCCTACACCATCAAGTCCCAGGATCAGCTTGCCTGCACAGCGCATAGGGAACGCGGGACTTGCTCGAACAACCGAACTGTCCGTGTGCCTGACCTCGAACGCCGCGTGCTCGAAGGCATCAAGCAGCGACTACTCGCTCCCGATGCAGTTGCCGAATTTCTCGCTGAGTATCATGCCGAAAGGAAGCGCCTGAACGCGAAGATGCGACATGATCGGCAGCAGATTGGCACGCGGCTTGCCAATCTCGAAAGGCAAATCGCGAATATCATCGACGCGATTGCCGACGGTGTCGCAACGACAGGCATGAAGTCGCGCCTGATCGAGATGGAGGCAGAGAAGGGGCGCCTTGCCGCCGATCTGGCAGCGATCTCGGATGCCAGCGATGTCGTGGAATTGCATCCAGCTTCGATTGAGGTTTACCGCCGCAGAATCGCCGAATTGCAGGAGGCGCTGCACTCCAGCGAAGATGATCGCCGGGCGGCGGTCAACGCCATTCGTTCACTTGTTACCAGCATCGAGGTGATACCGCGCGAAGAACGTGGAAAATTTGACCTGACCGTCAACGGCGCACTGGCAGAACTGCTAAACCTGCCTCGCAGAAAACCGGGCGAACTCCCAAACACTGCAATGGTGGTAGCGGAGGAGGGACTTGAACCCCCGACACGCGGATTATGATTCCGCTGCTCTAACCAGCTGAGCTACTCCGCCCCGGCGGGCGACAGGTTTCTCGCACGCGCGGTGGATATAAGGGGGCGTCGTCTCGCAAGTCAAGACAAGAGCCGAACTTGGCTGTCCGCGACAGCCGCCGCCAGCCATCCGCTGGCGCGTCGAGCGGCGTCCCCCTCAGGCCGGCACGTCCCTTACTTGCACCCGGCCCGAAGCGTGCACGGCATTCATTCCAGACTTCGGCATCAGCATGCCGGCACCCGGCTCCGTCTTGGCGAAGCGCAGCATGGTGAACAGCCCGAGAGGCTGCAGCGGCCGCTCGGCGACCAGCCGCAGATCGTCGCATACCAGGATCGTGTTCAGTGGAAATTCCGGCCGCCAGCCCAGCGCCTCGGCGAAGCGCGCCATGCCCCTTTCCAAGAGGCCGCGCAGCCCGTGCTCCTGGCTGAAGTGGTTGACGATGATGACCTCGCCGCCCAGCTTGCACACGCGAGAGAGCTCGCGCATGACCTTCTCGGGATCCGGCACCACCGTCATCACATACATGGCCACCACGACGTCGAAGGTGCCGTCCTCGAAGGCGAGGTCGGCCGCATCCATCTCGCGGAGCGCCTCCACATTATCGAGACCCTCTTCCTTCACCCGCGCCTGCGCCCTGGCCAACATCTCAGGCGAAAGGTCAACGCCGGTTATTTTCAGGTCGCGCTTGTAGCGCGGCAGCGAAATGCCCGTCCCGACCCCAACCTCGAGAACCCGGCCGCTGCGCCGGTTGATGAAATCAACCGTCCGTGCACGGCCATAATCCGCAATCAAACCGAAGGTCAGGTCGTAGATCGGCGCCCAGCGCGCATAAGCACGGCGGACAGCGTCCTCCTTCATGTCGACCAACTTGTTCGCGACCAAAGGCTGCTCCTTCTCTGCACCGCTCCTCACCGGATGCGGCTTACCTCACGCAGGCGCGCTCTCCCGAGTTCTGCCCGACTTGGCGTATTTGTCTAGAATTTCCTTTGCGGCGGCTTCGATCCACCCTCCTCCGAGAATTCTCATGCTCGAAGCCAAAGGCTGGTAAAAGACACAGGCTTGACCTGGGGATACGCCGAATTCCTCATCTTCCAAGCGAATCTCGACCCTGCCGTCGCGCATCCGCAGGCGCGCCGGCACCGGAGGCCTGGTCGAGCGAATGCGCACCGACAGGGGCCGTTCCGCCGCACAGGCCGCTTCCAGCGATTCGTCTCCCAACCAGTTCACCTCGCGGAGGGCAAGCCGGTCGCACGCCAGGGCCTCCCTCGGCCCGACCACGACCGTCTGTCGCGCCCGGTCGAGCGATACGACATAGAGCGGCTCAGCCCCAGAGACATTGAGCCCGCGCCGCTGACCGATCGTGTAGTGGATAATCCCCTGGTGGCGCCCGAGGATCCGTCCATCCACGTGAACGATGTCGCCGGGCTGCAGGGCTTCCGGCCGGAGCCGCTCGATGACGGAAACATAGCGGCCGTCGGGCACGAAGCAGATGTCCTGGCTGTCCGGCTTTGCGGCCACCGGCAGGCCGAAATGCTCGGCCAAGGCACGCACCTCGGCTTTGCGCAGGCCGCCCAAGGGAAAGCGCAGGAAATCGAGCTGCGCCTGGGCGGTGGTGAAGAGGAAGTAGCTCTGATCACGCTCGCCATCCACCGCGGTCAGCATATCGCGACGGCCCGAGCCATCGGTCCTCGCCGCGCTGGCGATGTAATGGCCGGTGGCCATGGCACTCGCGCCGAGATCCCGCGCAAAGCCGAGCAGGTCGCTGAACTTCACCTGCTGATTACAGCGGATGCAGGGCACCGGCGTCTCTCCCGCCAGATAGCTGTCGGCGAACTCCTCCATGACGCTCGCCCGGAAGCGCGCCTCGTAGTCGAGAACATAGTGCGGGATGCCGAGCCGGTCCGCCACGGCGCGCGCATCGTGTATATCGCGCCCCGCACAGCAGCTGCGCGCCCGCCCCACCGCCGCTCCATGATCATAGAGCTGCAGGGTGATGCCGATCACATCGAGCCCGAGATGCTTGGCGAGCGCGGCAACGACGGAACTGTCGACACCGCCGGACATCGCCACGACGACACGAGCGCCGCTCGGCAGGTCAAAGCCCGCCATAGCCGCTCGCGTCGCATGCTCGACCAGTGACCCGTCCGCCATCCCGCCTCCGGTTAGGGCCTTACCAACAAAATACACGGATATATGGCGGAGCCGTGGCCAGGCTGCAACCTCGATAGTCGCGGATATAGAAATCGGGCCGCACCTTCTCGCCTGGCGCAGTCCGCGCGTTCTGGTCGTGCAAGAAATCGTTAATATTTGGGCTCCATGTGCAGATCTGAAACAGAATTCGACGCCCGTTTTCGAATTGTTTGCTAATCTTTAGCCCTTTTTTAAAGAGGACAATCTACCGTCCCTTTACAGAGGGGTGACGGCCACCACAGAGGCCGCGCCGTTGTCGTGGTTGTGTGCAGGTATTGGTAAATGGTTGGTCCCATGCGTTCGCGGGTCAGTTATGTGATCGGACCCGATGGCAGTCCACTCACCATTGCGGATCTCCCGCCACCGAATACACGACGTTGGGTGATCCGGCGCAAAGCCGAGGTCGTGGCTGCCGTTCGCGGCGGCCTTCTGAGCATCGAGGATGCCTGCAACCGCTATCGTCTCACGGTCGAGGAATTCCTGAGCTGGCAACGATCCATCGACCGCCACGGTCTGCCGGGCTTGCGGGCAACACGCATCCAGCAATATCGCGGCTGACCTCGCGGGCCGCAGCTCCCCCACCCGTCAATCTCGCTTGCTTTATTGAAAAGTCCATAGCGAGGCCGCCCCCACTCTTGGGCGCGCGGTTCGACCAAGTCACATCATCACCGCGCTCCTTGCCGGACGCGCCGAATTTGCTCCCGCCTCATGGAACAGGTGCAAACGTTCGATCAAGCTGCTGATTTGCTGAAAAGATCGGCTCGCCGACAAGGCGGGAAGGCTTGCGGCATGGCCGCCATTGCCAAGGTGCTGTCGAAGCGTTGCTCGCTTCGTGGCACCGTCATCTGGGAAGCCGGTTCTGCGCGGCGCTCTGTGGGGTCCTACTGGGTAGGCCCGCCCCTGTCATGAGCGGATGACGGCTTACCGGATGGCGGCGGTCTAAGGGTCGTTTTGCTCAACGGCGGCCTTGGTCAACGGCGCAATTCAACCCGGCGTGCCTCTTCGCGGCCACCATGCTGACGGCGCATGTCGCCGTCCTTCTCGATCAGCAGTTCCAGCTTGCGCAGCTCCGCCAGCTCCTGGTCGAGGCTCTCTTTGGCCTCCTTGAGCTGCTCACGCAGATCCTCGATGGACTTGTTGAGGTTCTCGCGGCGGATCATCGCCGCACGCGCCGCTGTGGGATAGTTGAAATGGTTGGGATCGCTGACCCCTGTGCGCTCTTCTTCCGCCTTGATCTGGTAGGCCAGCTCCAGCTGCTTGCGCTCGAAATCCGCGATCATCATTTCGAGGTCTGCGGCTTGCACGCGTTTCTCTTCGACCCGAAACCTCTGCAGTCGTACAATCCCATCTCGTGAACGCATTTCATACCCCGTTACAAACTCATCGGCTTCGCCACGCGGCAGCCAGCCGGCGGCGACGCCGATGATGCGTACTCCTCGTGCTCCCCCACCAGATACTCTTCATCTCAATGCGAGAATCGCGTATGGAGAAGAGTCTCGGTCGATCTTGATCTTGATCCAGAGCGCTTAAGGCTCGGTAAATCGGGGGAGATTTGCGAATCATCCGGATCGACGGCGACGCCGCGGCTCGTTCAATCGGGTTTCTTTGCAGATAAATGGCCGCCCAGTCGGGAGTTTGTGATGCACTTCGAGAGCAGTTTTGCTACCGCCCAGTGGCTCCCGGCATCCTTAGACTTTGTTAACCACTTATCGCGTAACTTAACCATCGGCGTTAACCGGTAGGTTAGAAGCGCTTTGGAACGATATCCGGAGCGCCAACCCGTCTCGGGCAAGGTTGAGAGGGGAATCGAATGAGAGTCCTTCTGATCGAGGACGATACTGCAACAGCGCAGAGCATCGAGCTGATGCTGAAGTCGGAAGGCTTCAACGTCTACACCACCGATCTCGGCGAGGAAGGTGTCGATCTCGGCAAATTGTATGACTACGATATTATTTTGCTTGATCTCAACCTGCCGGACATGAGCGGTTACGAAGTGCTCAAGTCCTTGCGGGTAAGCCGGGTCAATACTCCGATCTTGATCCTGTCGGGCCTTGCAGGCATCGAAGACAAGGTTCGCGGACTTGGGATCGGCGCTGACGATTACATGACGAAGCCGTTCCACAAGGATGAGCTTGTCGCGCGGATTCACGCGGTCGTCCGGCGGTCCAAGGGGCATGCGCAATCGGTCATCCAGACCGGCGACCTGCGCGTGAACCTCGATACCAAGACCGTGGAGGTGAACGGCCAGCGCGTGCATCTGACCGGCAAGGAATACCAGATGCTGGAGCTGCTCAGCCTGCGCAAGGGAACCACGCTGACCAAGGAGATGTTCCTGAACCATCTCTATGGCGGCATGGACGAGCCGGAGCTGAAGATCATCGACGTGTTCGTCTGCAAGCTGCGCAAGAAACTGGCAGCGGCAACGGGTGGCCGCCATCACATCGAAACGGTGTGGGGACGCGGCTATGTCCTTCGCGATCCGGTGAACGACGAAGCCGACACGCGCGCTTCCGCCTGACGGCCGTCAGCACACCAGAGCATCGCATTCTGGCAGGGAGCGCGGGGGCGCTCGCCTGCCAGATGCTCTTCCGGCGCCCCTATAACCCATGGCGTGATCCCGAAAGTGGGGACCGGGCTTTCGGGAAAGATCATCCTCAAGCAAAGGATTAGGCGGGATGGCGATTCAAAGACAAGTCATCCCGCTCTAAGGCTCGGCTCCAAGCTTCGCGTCGGCGACGGTCTCCCGATCCCGCGAGCGGTCAGGGCGCGCTGTGACCATAAAGGTCGTGCCCTCGAGCCGCATGTCGAGCGAGCAGCCGATCTCCTCCGCGATGCGCATGGCGTAGTAGACCTGCACGAGGCGGGGGTCGATCTCCTCGACCGGCACTTCGCCTTGAAACAGACGCAGCGGCTTCTCCGGCAGCTTGGCGCCCTCCCCTTCCGCAATGGCCGCGAATTCGTCGCCATCAAGCCGGACCGTCACCTGGCCGCCCCGCGGAATGCCCAAGAGCGCCACCATGAGCAGGTTCAGCAGCAGCTTCGCTTCTGCCTTGGGCCGCGTTTCCCGTGGCGCATCCCAGGCGAGCTTCACCTTCTCCTCGCCAATGAAGCCGCGGGCAACCTCTTCCGCCTCCGTTAGATCGAGATAGGCGCCGGCCGAGCCGGACGCGCCGAAGGCCATGCGACAGAACCGAAGCTTGGCGCTGGCGGTTTTGGCCGAGCGGCGGATGAGGTCCAGCGCGATTTCCTTCATCGCCTCATCGTCCTCGTCATCGAGGACTTCGAGCCCGTTGGTGATCGCCCCGACCGGAGAAATGATGTCGTGACACACCCGACTGCACAGGAGCGCCGCCAGGTCCAGGTCACTCAGCAATGGCTTGTCGGACATCGCATTTCCTTCCGAGCGTCAGAATCAAGGGCTTGCGTCTGCTTCCCCTGATACACGGCACCTTGCCTCATGCCAACCCAAGCGGGCACCCCTGCTGGCAATGCTTGACCAATGCCGCCGTTTTCGCACCGTCACGCTTTTCCCCGGCCAAGCAGTGCCGCTCCGCCGGAAAATGCTTTAGAGACAACGAGGACGTCATCCGAAGGGATCCACCAGTTCATGTTTGCAGCACCCTGCTCCTCTCCGCGCGATCTGCCGCTTTTCGCGCAACTGGTTCCGCTCGCGCTAGAGGCCGGCCGGGCGATCATGGCGATCTACCAAGCCGGACTCGAAGTGTCCGTGAAAGCCGATCAATCCCCTGTCACGGAGGCCGACGAAACGGCCGAGCGCATTATTCTGGCCGGCCTGGCCGAGACACTCCCGGGACTGCCGGTGATTGCGGAAGAAGCCATGGCGGCCGGGCACTGCCCCGACACCGGAGACCGTTTCATCCTGGTGGATCCGCTTGACGGCACAAAGGAATTCATCAGCGGCAACGGCGAGTTCACGGTCAACATCGCGCTGATCGAGCACGGACGCCCGCGTGCTGGGGTCGTCTATGCGCCTGCAACGCAGTGGCTGTGCTATGGGGAATCGGGCGCTGGCGCATGGCAAGCCGCAATCGCGGCGAACGAGCCGCTCGATCGGGCAGACCTGCGGCCCATCCACACCCGGGGACGGCCCCCGCAGGGCCTGACCGTGGTCGCAAGCCGGAGCCATCGCGATGCGGAGACGGATGCGTTCCTCGCGCAGCAGCCGGTCAGCCGGTTGGTCTCGGCCGGGTCATCTCTCAAATTCTGCCTTGTCGCATCGGGTGATGCGGACCTTTATCCGCGCTTCGGCCGCACCATGGAGTGGGACGTAGCGGCAGGACATGCGGTGCTCGAGGCGGCAGGCGGATCGGTCGTCACGGTGGACGGGGCGCCCTTGACCTATGGCAAGCGGGAGCGGGGCTTTGCCAATCCGGGGTTCATCGCCCGGGGCTGGCCAGCCTTTCCAATCAATTAACGGTTTGGAAGGCCCCCCGGAGTTACACTTCGGTAATGATGCCCGCCTGGGGCTCGGCGGAGCATTCGCGTCTCAACATCGCCAAAGACGTCGGGAATATGGCGCGTGAGATGGCAGACTGGCAACGGAGGTGGGCGGTTGACCGGGTCGGGGGAACTGCAGCAGCCGGGCTGAACGCGGGCAATCGGTCAGAGATGCCGGTTCCGGGGAGGCAGGCGCAGTTGGAGCCTGAGTGGGAACATCATGATGAAGTCGTTTCGCAAGAGCGTTAGATCCAACATCGTGGCCGCGTTCTATGGGGTTGTGCTCGGCCTTTTGGCCGCGGCGGTGACCCCGGCCCCGGCCATCTCGCAGACCGCAGGGCAAAATCCTGCAGGCCAGCACTACAGCTCCCGGGAAATCATTGATGCCGGGCACCAGTTCTTTGGCACCACCACGGCAGGGTTCGCCGACGTGATCGAACGTGTCTTCGCCGATTCCGGCCAACCCGCCGCCTATATCGTTGGCCAGGAGGCGGCCGGGGCCTTCTTCGGCGGGCTGCGCTATGGCGAAGGCACGATGTATTTCAAGAACGGCGGCAGCTACAAGGTCTACTGGCAGGGGCCGTCGATTGGTTTCGATTTCGGCGGCAATGGGTCGCGCGTGATGACGCTGGTGTACAACATCGCCTCGCCGAACCAGATCTACAACCGGTTCATCGGCGTTGAGGGATCTGCCTACATCATCGGCGGCTTCGGCGTGAACTACCAGCAAAACCAGAACATCCGCCTTGCGCCGATCCGCACCGGGGTGGGCGCGCGGCTGGGTGCCAATGTGGGCTATCTCAAGTACACGCCTGAGCCCACGTGGAACCCGTTCTGATGTGCGTGCGTAATGTGAACGAGAGCAGCATTCTCATAACGGGTTCGACGCGATAAGCTTGCCTGGACGTGCATAGGGGTTTAATTGCTGCCGGCGAGTTCGCGACGAGAGCGGAAATCTCAATGCCCGAGCTGTCTCCGTCAGCCGACGGAACGCTCGTGAGCCGGGAAAGAGAGCGCAGATCTTGATGGTCTATCTCGAGTCGATCATGTTGATCGCTCTGGGGTTTGTCCTCGCAAGCCTCATCGCGCTGTTCATGCTGCGCCTCGTCTGGCATCACGGCGAGCGGGTGGGGCGGCGCCGGGTTCAGCAGCAGTTTCCGACCACCAGCGAAGAGCTGCGGGCGGATCGGGCCAGGCTGCGCGCCGAGAATGCCATGCTGGTTCGGCGGCACGAGATGCGCATCCAAGACTACAAGTTGCTGCTCCATGAGCGGCATCGCGATTTTGCGGATGCGCGGGCACAGATCGAGACGCTCACGCAGGAGCTTCGCCAGCGGGAAGACCAGATTACCAAGCTGCGCGCCGGCCGCAGCCCGCTTGAAGAAGAGCTCGCGGAACGTACCGCCGCCCTACAGGCGCTGCAGCGGAGCGCGCGGGAATACCTGGATCAGATCCAGCGGCTGTCTCGGGAACTTGAAGCCGCACACGAGACGATCCGAGACCGCGACAGGCAGATCGACCAGCTGGAGCAAAAGCTGGCAGACGTGCCGGCCGCCTCGGCTGGGGACGTGCCGGCCGCCTCGGCGGCGGTCCTTCCCTTCGCGAAGGCGAACGGCAGCGGCGAGCCTCATCATCTTCCCACCGGGCCGAGTGATCAAAAGCCCGACGTGGTGCCTGCAATCCTCTCGCTTCGGGAAGAACCGGAGGAGCATGGGGTGCAAGGCAAGCCCATCGCGGCGAAGAAGACCGCAAATGGCGAGCAGAGCGCCGAGGCCGCTGCGGGCCGGGAGCCTCATGGTGCGGAGTTGACCGGGTCAGGGGAAGCCAAGGCAGAATCCTCTGCAACGGAGCCCCTTTCGCCGCTGCCCAATGCCGCCGCACGCGAAAAGAACGGGGCGGCCCCCGCGGATAGCGTCGACGCTTCCGAGCCAAAGCTCGAAGATGCCGTGGCAGCTGAGGGCCGCAACCCGCTCGGCAAACTGCGTGCGGCCAAGAAGCGCCGGTCGGGCCGCGGGGCGGCCCCCGCCGCCCGGGACTCCAACGTCGCCAAGCTGGTTCAATAGCGCCTCTCTCGAAGCAACCATTCATCGCCTGTGGCGTTTTGTGGGTCGCGGATGGAGGGCGGTAGGCCTTGGAGGCGTCGAAGGCGAAGAGATCTGGCGGTCCGGCAGTCCACGGTGCTCTGGACCTGCCTGCCGTAACTGTCGAGAGCTATAATCTCGAGATCAAGGACGGGGATGCGTTCATTGGCGATCACGTGAGCGGACGGGCATTTCGCGCCCAGCTCGACGAGGCGCGCCGGGCGATCGCCAAGCACGGCAAGGACCCGCTAGGGGACGAGCCGAGCATCGCCTTGAGCAAGAAGACGCTCGACAAGATGGTGACCGAGGGGGACCCGAAGGCCGCGAGCATCATTATCGGCACGATATCCGAGTTCGGCGAAAACCTGGCCCATGTGGTGCGTCGGTTCCGGCGCCGGAAGGACTGGCGCAAAGTCACTGCGATCGTGGTGGGTGGCGGGCTGCGCCAGAGCCGGGTCGGGGAGCTCATCATCGGGCGCGCCGCCATGATCCTGCAGAGCGAAGGCGAACCGGTCGATCTCATGCCGATCGCCCAGCACCCGGACAAGGCGGGGCTGATCGGGGCCGTTCAGCTTGCGCCGCGCTGGATGTTCGAGGGGTTCGACAGCATATTGGCGGTCGACGTGGGCGGCTCCAACATCCGTTGCGGGCTCGTGACCCTGAACCGGAAGAAAGCCGCGGATCTTTCGGAGGCCAAGGTGCACCATCTGGAGCTTTGGCGGCATGCAAATGACGATCCGAGCCGGGACGAGGCTGTGGACCGCATGATCGCCATGCTGAAGTCGCTGATCAAGCTGGCCGAGCGGGAGAAACAGAAATTGGCGCCGGTCATCGGCATCGGCTGTCCGGGCGTGATCACGCCGGAAGGAAGGATCGAGCGGGGCGGACAGAACCTGCCCGGCAATTGGGAAGCGGGCCGCTTCAACCTACCCGAGATCGTCCAGGCGGCCATTCCCACCATCGGCGAGCACCCGCCCTATGTCATCATGCACAATGACGCGGTAATCCAGGGGCTAAGCCAGGCCCCGTTCCTGCGCGATGCCAAGCACTGGGGCGTGCTGACCATGGGAACGGGCCTGGGAAATGCCGCATTCACGACAAAGGAGGCCAACGGCGAGAAGGATTGAGCTGCGCGCCGAGACCTCCGTTACGCACCGAGCTTGAAGCGCCGCTCGATTTCACGCTCGGCGCTGTCCGTCAACACGTCGCCATTGAGGTGAAGCATGCGCGCGATTTCACGATCCGCCTGGCGCTGGCGGCTGGTCAGGATCGCTTGATACACGCGGCGCAAGAACCTGAGCGCCGCAGACTTTTCCCTTTCGCGAGAAACGGGAAAAGCGGTTGAAGCTGCTGATTTCATCGGTCTCGTCCTCGGTGTCCGATCTCACATTTACTGCTCCCTATATAGGCTAGATGTTGCAATGCAGCATTATGGAATCGCAGCAATGGTGCCATGCACAATACGCATGCCTTTCCAAATAGTGTTGAAATTGTCACGGCTTGTAGATCAATTCGCCAAAAGCCGCTCGTCTTTGCATAAAAATTAACCAGATAATCTGAATGCGCCGCACAAAACGAAACCAGAAATCCTCGCGAAAGCATATCGGTGCTTTGCTGCGATGGCGGATCGAGAGCGCCGGAACGCTTGTGCCCCTCACCTCGTTTCTCGCAAAGCGGGAGACGTTGACAGGCACTGGCGGGCCGTCAAATCATGGCTGACGACAGGTGCCGCGGTGTGCTCTCGGGCGGTCACGACCGCCGGCGGCAGGCGCTTCGGAGGGTGAAGGCATCATGACACGCGACAGGGATCGGCAAGAGAAGATCAGACAACGTGCCTACGCGATCTGGGAAGCGGAAGGCCGCCCCCACAACCGGGACAGGGAGCACTGGCTCCAGGCCGAAAACGAGGTCATGGGCCATGCCGGCGCACGGAGCGCCACCCGCAGGCCCAGCAAGTCGCCTGGCGAGGAGGCAAGCGCCGCAACCGGCCGGTCAGGCGCCGCCCGGCCCGCAACCAAGAGACCCGATGTGAGCGCGAAGGCCAAGGCTACTCCGGCGACAACCAAGCGGAAGGCCAGCCCCGCAGAAGCCAGCCCCGCGAACACCGCGCCATCCGCGGCCAAAGGTTCGAGCTCGCGAGGCAAGGCCAAGCCGGCCGCGGCCGGCGCGGCTCCTGAGAAACCCAGCGGCCGTAACAGCCGCAGATCCACGCAACCTCCGTCAGGAGGCTGATGCCGCCGCGGTGCAGCACGCCCCTTGCGCGATGCACCGGATGGCACTATCAGCGACGATTTGAGCGTGGTCGACGCGCATTGCCTTTCCGCGCCTGCTTGCCCGAGCCTTCGGCCGGATCAGCACGAGGACATCATGGCTTGGGTTTACCTGGTCGTCGCCGGACTGTTCGAAGTGGTCTGGGCCTTTTCGATGAAGGCATCCGAAGGCTTCACCAAGCCTCTGCAGACGACCGTCACCCTCATTACCATGGTGATCAGCTTCGGGTTGCTGGCCATCGCCATGCGGTCCCTGCCCCTGGGCACCGCATATGCTACCTGGACCGGTATCGGCGCTATCGGCGCCTTCATCGTCGGGGTCATCGTGCTGGGAGAGGAAGCCAGCTTGTTGCGGCTGGCTAGCGCCGGGCTGATCCTCGCCGGCATTGTGGGCCTCAAGATCAGCGCGGACAGCTGAAAAGGTGAGTCAGGAGCGGCCCGAGCCCGCTGTCAGCGTGAGGCGCGCCTCCAGCAACTCCGGCGGCAGCAAGGCGTTCAGATCGCCCGACAGGCACACGCGGTCGCGGCCCGATGCCTTCGCCTGGTACAGCGCCTTGTCGGCTTCCGCGTACAGCTCTTCCATCGACCGGTACAAGCGGATGGCCGCACCGATCGATACCGTCAGCTTGATGGCACGGCCTTCCGACAGGATCGGAATGGAGCCCAGACGCTTGCACACGCGCGACAGCCGCCGCACCAACAGGTCTGGCGGGACGTCGGTCGTCAGAAGCGCAAATTCCTCGCCACCCAGCCGGCACAGCTTGCCCCAGTCCTCAAGCTCGGCAGCCATGATCTGGGCTACGGTCCGCAGCACCTGGTCGCCCGCACGGTGGCCATAGGTGTCGTTGATGAGTTTGAAATGATCGATATCGACGATGGCTAGCGCCATTCCAGCCTTCGTGGCCGGGGGGCCCTGCTGCTCCTCGAAGAAGCAGCGGCGATTGAGCAAGCCGGTCAGCGGGTCGGTTCGGCTCAGCTCGTCCACACGGCATTTCGCCTGCCACAGCTCGAGGTGAGCCTTGCCGATGAGAAACAGGATCGGAATCGCAATGCCGGCGGCCGTAGCGACCGTGACCACCCAGGAGAGGATGGCTGCCGTCCAGGTGGTGAAGAACAGCAGGTGGACCGAGATGTCCATCACGAGCGCGCCAACAATGGCAATCGAGGTCATGCCCACCACGTAACGGCGCAGATCGCTCCGGCTCTTCACCGAGGGCCGGATAATCCATTCCCAGTACATGGCTGCACGCCGTACCGCCCCTTGCAGGTCCATCGATCGATCCTTCTGGAACAGAGCCGCAGCTTTTACACGAACTAGCCGGCTGCTTCCATCTCCTTCATGTCCTGGAAGCGATCGCCGATACGCGGATGCATACGGCCGCCATCGGAGGCGCCGATCGCGATCAGCACTTCGTCGGGCGCTGGGGCATCCGCGATCGAGAAGGTTGCGGTGATGAAATGGGACCGTGTGCCGGTGACCGTCTTGTGGGTCATGGGCAGCGAAACCAGCACGCCGGCGGCCGCGCGGGTGTTGGTGAAGCTCAAATAGGTGGTGCCGCCGACCGCATTGCGGAACAGATTGCCGAAGCGCAAGGTGTGGATCAGGGCCGAGCCGTGCTCGATCTCGCCATTGGTGCCGACCACCGCTGCCTTGCCATAGGCCTCGATCTGGTCCGCCGGCAAGCGCTTGAGCAGACGGCTCACCAGGTCCTCGCCGAGCACCGGCGCCAAAGCCAAAATCTCGGGTCTGAGGTCTTCGACGAAGCCACGCCCTGCCCAGGGATTGCGCAGCACGGCCGCTGCCACGGCCATGGTGATGGGCCGCGCGCCTGCTTTGCCGCCCTCGATGAAGGTCTCTTCCGTCTGGCACACGATCTTGCGGATCTCGGGCTTCATCGTCAGGTCTCACGCGAAAATGAGCAGGCGGGCGGGACGCTACTCGCAAATCGCGATGGACTCTTCCTCCGATCCGGAGGAATTATGAGCCCGATCTATCCAAGAAATCGAGAAAAAGTGCGACCTGACAGTATTCCAGTTACCATTGTCGACCGATCGCAGTTCCGATCGTTGCGCGATGTTGCTAGTCTGATCAATTCGAGCGGCGATATCGATACGATATTGCACCACCTCGTCTATGCGGCATGCCACCACGCCCATTGGTCCATGGGCGGCGTCATGAGCGTCGACCAGCACAGCGGCTATGCCCATGTCATTGCCCGCCACAATCCCGATCTCCTGGAGAATGCGCTGGAGGATCGCTGGGCGCTGACCACCAGCCCCGCGCTGATCGCGCTCACCCGGAACCAGCCGGTGATCATTCCCGATGCTCAGATCTCCGAAGAATTTCCCGGTTACCGTCAGGAAGCAATCGAGCGCGGCTATCGCACCGTGGTGGTGATGCCGATGAACTGCCGTGATCTGCAGGGGCGGGTCATGGTGATGTCGCTGCAGTCGATGCAGGTGGTCAATGTCACCGAGAACGAGCTCGCGTTCCTCGAAACGATCATGCATCTCGGGGCGATCGCCATCGACAAAGCGAAGCGTCTGCGGGCCGAGCAGGCCTTCGCCGAGCGGTTGCAGAGCACGTTGAGCGCCCATTCCTCGCTGATGCAGCGAGTGCTGTCGGATGGGTCCGTCACGTCAGCCACCTCGATGATCGGCAAGCTCCTGCTGAACCCCATCGTTGTGGTCGACCTAACCGCCAACCTGGTGGTGGCGGAGCGATCGCCGCGCACCGATCTGTGCGACGATGCCGCGTGGCAAGCGGCCGTTCACGGCAGCCTCGGCCGGCAGTTCATGCGCGCGGCGCGCAACGCGGGGACCACCCGGCCTGGGGAGATCACCGATCTCGACCTGGTCATCGGCAGCAAACCGATCCGGCTCTCGGCCATGATCGAGCCGCTGATCGTGGACGGCAACACGGTGGGCGCGCTGTTCGTGTTCCCGCGTATGGCCGATTTCAGCGATCTTGACCACCTGCTGCTCGATAGCGCCAAATTTGCGCTCAGCGTGCAGATGATGCGCAGCCACATCCGCTTCAGCAGCGAGTCCCGCGGGCTCAGCGACTTGTTCGCAGAGATCTTCGAAGCCCGCTGGCGGAATGCCGAGGACGTCACGGCGCGAGCGCGGCGGCTTGGTATCGATCTCAGCGAGCCGGCGCGGCTGATCGCGATCGACGCCACGGGCGCGGACAAGGAGAGCGGCATAGCCTCGCTTGAGTTGCACCGGTCCATCGCGCGTATCGCCCATCAGCAGGATAGCGGCGTCGGTGTCGCCGCGCTGGACGGCATGATCGTCTGCCGCGTGCCGGGAGAGGATGCGAAAGCCGAGGAGAAGACCCGCGTGCTGATGCGCAAGATCCTCGAGGAAGCGCGCTGGATACTGGACGAAGCGCCCGCCGTGGTGATGAGTAAGCCTTTCCGCGGTGTCGAAGGCCACCCGGCAGCCTGGGAGGAATGTACCAGGCTGGTTCGACTTGCCCGCCGGCTCAACAGGCACGGTGCACTCACCTCGAAGGACTTCGGGCCGTTCCCGGTGCTGCTCTCGGCCGCGGACACCCAGGAAATCCGCGCCTTTATCGAGAGCACCATAGGCCAAATCCTCGCCCATGACCGCGAGCACGGTACCGCCTATATCGAAACCCTGACCGAGTTCCTCAACCAGGGCTGCCGCAGCCAGGCCTGCGCCGATGCCATGGGGCTGCACGTCACCACGCTGCGGTACCGGCTGTCGCGCATTCATGACCTCTTCGGCGTCGAGATGGACACGCCTGAGCGCCGCTTTACCCTGGAGCTCGCCATCCGCCTGAATGCCAGCCTCGCGGACGGTCCGGGCTGTTAACGCTGCATCGCACATGCTCCGTGCCATAGGACAGCACGCGGCACTCTCTCCTGCAGAGTGAAGGAAGAATACCGGGCAAGGACGGTCTAGCCTCCTCCAAAGCGATGGAGAGGCAAGGTGACGTCCGCAACCGCGCAGAACTATCAGCCGGAGCTTGATCCGCGCGAGCTTCGCCGGGCCTTCGGCTCCTATGTGACCGGGATCACCATCATCACCACCTGGGGTGACGACGGGAGCCCGCGCGGAATGACCGCGAATTCCTTCACCTCCGTCTCGCTCGACCCGCCGCTGCTGCTGGTCTGCGTCGGCAAGAGCGCGTCGAGCTATCCGGCATTCCGCAAGGCAACCGTGTTCGGCGTGAACCTCCTCCACGAGGGCCAGAAGGATATCTCGTCCCTGTTCGCCTCGAAGGTGACCGACAAGTTCGCTGGGGTGGGCCACGGCCCCGTGCATACCGGCGCGCCCATTCTCAAGGACTGCCTGACCTGGTTCGACTGCACGGTTCATGAGCGGATCGATGCGGGCGATCACATGATCCTCATCGGCCGCATCCATGCGTTCGAGACCCGGCCGGCCATGCCGCTGGGCTTCTATAGCGGCCGCTACATGTCGGTCGATCCCACACTGCGGCAGGGCGGATCACCGTCTCACACTATGCTGGTGGGCTACCTCATCGAGCACGAGGGCAAGGTCCTGCTGCGCGAGGATGGCGAGGGCCGCCTCATGCTGCCGGTGGCGCGGCACCGCCGCGCGGGCGCCGTCCTGCAGCTCGACGACAGCAGGACTTTGGCGCTGCGCCCGGAGGAAACGTTTCTCTATTCCGTGTTCGACGTGGGCGAGCGCGAGCCGGGCTACATCATCTACCGCACGAGGCTGGCCGCTTCGGGGGAGGCGGAGACCCAACTGCCTCCCGGATATCGCTTCTTCGGCCCGCTCGACCTGCCCTGGGATCGGCTGCCCCTGACGGAGATCCGCGGCATGCTGCGCCGCTACTTGGCCGAGCGCCGGGAGGGCCGGTTCAGCGTCTATATCGATTCCAGCGATGGCGGGCGGCTTGCCATGATCGATGGCTCGTCGCGGCCGTGGCGCGCACCCGACTTCGTGGCCGAGTCGATCGCCGAGACGGAGGGCACCCCGACGTCATGACCTTGACCGTGGCTTCGATCGAGGGGAGACGCCTCGACCATTTCATTGGCGGACGGCGCACTGCTCCACATTCCGGACAGTATCTGCAGAGTTTCGATCCGACCACCGGCGCCCCCTGGTACGAGGCCGCAGACGGCGATGCGGCCGATATAGATGCGGCGGTGCGCGTGGCACAGGCTGCCTCCATGGACCCGGCCTGGCGGCGCATCACGCAGACCGATCGTGGCCGGCTGGTGCGCCGGCTGGCGGAGCTGGTGGCGCGGGAGGCGGACGCGCTTGCGCTGATGGAAATGCGCGACAACGGCAAGTTGCTGCGCGAGATGCAGGCGCAGCTCAAGGCCATGCCGGACGCCTATCATTATTTTGCGGGAATGGCGGACAAGCTGCAGGGCGACACCATCCCGGTGAACAAGCTCGACATGCTGAATTTCACCCTGCGCGAGCCGATCGGCGTGGTCGGCATGATCACGCCGTGGAATTCGCCGCTGATGCTGCTGACCGGTACGCTGGCGCCTTGCCTGGCCATTGGCAATACGGTGGTGATCAAGCCCTCCGAACACACGTCGGCCTCCACCCTGGCCTTGGCCGAACTGGTCAAGGAGGCGGGGTTCCCCGACGGGGTGGTCAATGTGGTGACCGGCCATGGCCGCACCGCCGGTGAGGCGCTCACGCGCCATCCCGGGGTCGCCAAGATCGTGTTCACCGGCAGCACCGCTACGGGCCGCCGCATCGCCGCCAATGCCGCGGGCAACCTGGTGCCATGCCAGATGGAGCTGGGGGGCAAGTCGCCGCATGTTGTGTTCGACGACGTAGACCTCGATCGGGCGGTGAACGGGGTGATGGCCGGCGTGTTCGCCGCCGGCGGCCAAACCTGTATCGCCGGCTCGCGCTGCTTCGTCGAGGCCGGCATCTATGACACGTTTGTCGAGCGGCTGGTCGATCGCGCCCGTCGCGTGCGGATCGGACACCCCGCCCAGGAGGACACCGAGCTCGGCCCTTTGGCCCTCGCGGCCCAGCTCGAGAAGGTCGAGACCTATGTAGGGTACGGGGTGGCCGATGGCGCAACCATCGCCACCGGTGGCCGGCGGCCGCAAGACGGAGAGCTTGCTGCCGGGTGGTATTACGAGCCCACGGTTCTCGTCGATGCCAAGAACGACATGCGCTTCATGCGCGACGAGATCTTCGGACCGGTCGTCGGTGTGATGCCGTTCCGCGGCGAGGACGAGCTCATCCGCCTGGCCAACGACACCCGTTACGGACTGGCCGCCGGCATCTGGACCCGGGACATCGACCGGGCCATGCGTTTCGCCCGCAACGTGGATGCCGGCACCGTCTGGATCAACACCTATCGCTCGGCGGCATTCATGTCGCCCTCCGGCGGCTTCAAGGAAAGCGGCTATGGCCGGCGCGGCGGCTTCGAGGTGATGCGCGAGTTCTCGCGGCTCAAGAACGTCGTCGTCGACTATTCCGGAGCCACCCAGGACCCGTTCGTCATCCGCCTGCGCTGAGGCCCGATATTTCCAGAGAAAGAGATGGACCCATGAAATTCTCGCTCTCGCTTCATATGGAACGGTTCAGCCCGTCAGAGGACCTGACCCGGATCAAGAATGAGGTTCTGACGCTGGTGCGCATGGCCGACGAAGGCGGCTTCGTCACGGTGTGGACGCCGGAGCATCACACGATCGAATTCACCATCGCGCCCGGCCCATTCTCCATTCTCACCTGGTGGGCGGCTCATACGGAGCGGGTGCGGCTTGGCACGGCGACCATCGTTGCGCCCTATTGGACGCCCATCCGGCTCGCGGGCGAGGCTGCGTTGTGCGACCATTTGATCGACGGCCGATTGGAGCTGGGCATCGCGCGCGGCGCCTATCAATACGAGTTCGACCGCATGGCCGGCGGCATACCCCAGCAGCTGGGCGGCGCCTATCTGCGTGAGCTGGTTCCGGCGGTGAAGAAGCTATGGGAGGGCGATTATGCCCATGATGGCGAGTTCTATAAGTTCCCCACCGCCACGTCGGTGCCCAAGCCGCTGCAGCAGCCGCATCCGCCGCTCTGGGTGGCGGCGCGCGACCCGCAGACCTATGACTGGGCCCTGAAGGTGGGCGCCAATATCATGGCAACCCCCCTCTCCTCGCCCATGGCGGAGGTGGCCAATCTGGGCAACAAGTTCCGCAAGGCCTGCGCGGATAATCCCGACGTGCCCCGTCCGAAGTTCATGATGCTGCGCCGCGCCTGCGTCTATGAGCGGCCGGAGGATTGGGAGATCCCGGTCAAGATGTCGATCGACTACGGCCGCAGCTTCGAAAACCTGTTCCAGAACATCGGCACCGTGAAGAACGGCTTCCCCGAATGGGTGTCCTACGACAATGTCGCCAACCGGCAGAACTATGACCCGCACGCGGTGCGCGACGCCATGCTGTTCGGCACGCCGGACGAGGTCGTCGAGAAGCTGTTCGCCTACGAAGCCGCTGGCGTCGACGAGGTCTGTCTTGGCATCTCCTTCAACAACCCATTCGAGATGCAGAAGAAGACGCTGGAGCTGTTCATTCGCGAGGTGATGCCGGTGTTCGCCGAGCGGCAGAAGGAGCGCGCGAAGGATAAGGGCCAGGCGGCCGCGTCAACCGCTCTGGCGGGTTGATCCAGAGCTTAGGTGAGCGTGATCGCTTCAGCCGGCATCACCCAGCCATAATTGCGGGCGAAGCCGTCGAGGGCGGCGCGCTTCGCGCCGGGATCGTTGGACGAGACCGCGTCCGAGACCATGACCGTCGGCAGGCCGAAATGGACAGCATGCCGGGCGGTGTCCTCGACGCACATCTCGACCACCGTGCCGGTGACCACGACGCTGCCCACCGCGAGAGAGGCCAGCCGCTGCTCCAGGTCGGTACCGTGGAACGCGCTGAAGTAGATCTTGTCCACGATAGGGTCTGCGGCACTTGGGGGCAGCTCGTCGACGACAGCGGCAACATCGCGCATACCCTCCACATCACCATAGGCGCGCATGAAACCGGGCACGCAGGCATTGATGGGTGGTTCGAGGGCGGCGATCCAGGTGAGTTTGTGCTTCAGCGGCAGATATAAGGGATGGGCGAGATAGCGGGTGAAAATCACAGGGCGGCCTTGTGCGCGAAAACGCGCGATCAGGCGGGCGATCGTCGGAATCGTTTCCCGGGCCTCGGGCACTTCGAAGGGCGCGCCCTGCCGGACGAAGTCGTTCTGCATATCAACGACGATGAGCGCCGGATCTTTCAACGGATTCAATGGACTGAATTCCTCAGTAGGATAGCTGCGACATGTATGCTAAAGCACCCGACCGCTAACTCATGCTATCGTTCATAGGACAGGCTGCCGACCGACCTCCTAGGCAACGCCGGAAGACGTTCAGGCAAAATCCTTCACCAATATGTAACAATTGGGCCGCAAGCGGCACGGAACTCAATCGAGCAAGACCAGAGGCGAGCGTGACGGACCGGATCACGATCGAGCATCTATATAAGATCTTCGGCGACGCGCCGCAGCAGGCATTGGAGATGCTGAGGGCCGGCGAGACCAAGGACAGTGTTCTCGCCAAGACGGAGCATGTTGTCGGCCTCAACGACGTGACTCTCTCGGTGCCGGCGCAGGCCATTTACATGGTCATGGGCCTGTCCGGCTCGGGCAAGTCCACGCTGGCGCGCTGCATCAACCGGCTGATCGAGCCGACCAGCGGCCGCATCCTGCTCGATGGCGAGGACATCGTGAGTGCTGACGAGGACCGCCTGCGCGAGCTGCGGCGCACCCGCATCTCCATGGTGTTCCAGCATTTCGCGCTGCTGCCGAACAAGAGCGTGATCGAGAATGTGGAGTTCGGCCTCAAGATTCGCGGCGTTCCGGCCAGGGAGCGGCGGCGGAAGGCCGACGAGGTGCTGGCGGTGGTAGGGCTTGCCGCTTGGGGCAATCACCGGCCGGATGCATTGAGCGGTGGCATGCGCCAGCGGGTGGGCCTTGCCCGCGCCTTGGCAACGGACGCGGACGTGCTGATCATGGACGAAGCGTTCAGCGCCCTCGACCCGCTGATCCGCAGCGAAATGCAGGACGAGCTCCTGCGCCTGCAGCGTGTCCTCAAGAAGACTATCCTGTTCATCACCCACGATTTCCAGGAGGCCCTCAAGCTCGGCACCCGTATTGCCATCATGTCGGATGGTGCGGTGGTGCGCGAGGGCTCGCCGCAGGACATCGTGCTCAGCCCCGGCAATGACTACGTGGCTGCGTTCACCCGCGACGTGGACCGGGCGCGGCTGTTCGATGCGGCATCGGTGATGGTGAAGGCCGACCCGATCATGCTCGATACGGCGGGCCGTACCGCCGGGGCCGATCTCAATGGAATTGCACCCGCCTTCGTTACGGACTCAGCGGGACGGCCCGTCGGCGTGCTGCCGGCCGAGGCGCTCCGACGGATCAGAGAAGGTGCCGCCGTCCAGGCGGTGATGTCGCGGAATTATGGAACCGTGCGCCCCGGCACCAAGCTGGCTGACGTCGCGAGCCTGTTCGGCGAGGACAAGCCCATGGCGGTGGTGGACGACGACGGCCGCCTGCTCGGACGCATCGATCCGGTCCGCGTGCTCGCGCGCATCGGCACACCGGCGGCGATGGCCGCGCCCCAGACCAACAATTCGGCCGGGAACCAATGCTGAAACCCGAAGATCTCTATATCCTGCCTCTGGACCAGTGGATTCAAGACGGTGTCCGCTGGGTCGCCATACATTTCCGGCCGGTGTTCCAGACGATCAAGTGGCCGGTTGAGACACTGCTCTCGGCCATCGAAACGGCGCTGCACGCCGTGCCATTCCCGATCCTCATCATCGCCTTCGCGCTAATCGCCTGGCGGGTTGCTTCCCGCGGGGTCGGTGTGTTCACCTTCATTTCGTTGATCGTGATCGCGTTCATCGGCCTCTGGTCGGAAGCGATGACCACCCTCTCGCTGATCGCCACGGCCATCGTGGTCTGCGTCATCCTCGGTGTGCCGATCGGCGTTTTATGCGCGCGCAGCAATCGCGCGTGGAGCATCACCCGCCCCATTCTCGACGTGATGCAGACGACCCCGAGCTTCGTCTATCTCGTGCCGGTGGTGATGCTGTTCGGGGTCGGCACCATACCGGGCGGCGTCGCGGTGATCGTGGCGGCGCTGCCGCCGCTCATCCGCTTCACCAATCTCGGCATCCGGATGGTGGACAAGGAAATGGTCGAGGCGGGCCTCGCCTTTGGCGCCACTAGCCGCCAGCTTCTCTGGGAAATCCAGCTGCCGCTCGCCCTACCCACCATTCTCGGCGGCCTCAACCAGACGGTGCTCATGGCCATGGTCATGTCGGTGATCGTGGCGATGATCGGCGCCGAGGGGCTGGGCCTCGTGGTGCTGCAGGGGCTGGGACGCCTGGATGTGGGCCGCGCGGCTCTCGGCGGCATCGCCATCGTCCTTTTGGCCATGATCCTCGACCGCATCACCCAGGCGCTTGCCCGGCCGGACCAGCGCAAGGGCGGCGGTCGCAGCCTGCTTGCCACCCTCGCACAGGTGGTGCGTCCCCGCCGCGACGCGGTGGAAGAGCTCGAAACCCATGAGCCTGCGAAATCCGGCGGCGCGGCACAGGCCAGGGGCTGATTGTTCACTCGTCTCACGAAAAGGGGAGAGCCTATGATACTGAATTCCAGCAGATGGTCGAGACTGGCAGGGGCCGCGACGGTTGCCGCCCTGCTCATGACCGGGCCGCAGGCGTTTGCCCAGGACCTCCCGGGTGAGGGCAAGACGATCCGCTTTGCCTCGTCCGACAGCCTCGGCGCCAATTACGTGCAGGACCAGATCCTCATGGCCGGTCTTAAGAAGCTTGGCTATGACGTTGAACTGTCGACCATGAACATGTCCGCGATCCTGCAGGCGATTTCGCAGGGCGACCTCGACATGACCGGTGACATCAACTGGCCGCAGGCGCAGCCTGCGATCGAGAAGATCGCCGATCAGGTCGAGCTGACCAACGAAGGCACCATCATCGGCGGCGGCATCAACGGCTATGTCATCGACAAAAAGACCGCCGAAGCCAATAACATCACCAATATCCAGCAGCTGAAGGATCCCAAGCTCGCCGCCATTTTCGATACCGACGGCGACGGCAAGGCCAATCTCAACAACTGCGACCCGGCCTGGAAGTGCGGTGACGTGGTGGATTTCCAGATCAAGGAATTCGGCCTGTCGGACACGGTCGAGTCGGTCCGCGCCAAATACGAGCCGCTGGTGGCGGAGGTGTTCGCCCGGGTCGATCGCGGCGAGCCCATCCTGCTCTATACCTGGAGCCCGTCCTGGATCGTCTACACCATCAAGCCGGGCGAGGACGTGGTTTGGGTGCCAATTCCTTATGATGCCCTGCCGGAGGGCGTGAGCAAGCCGAAGACCCACGAAGTGAAGGACGTTGTCGGCTGTGCGGGCGGGCAGAATCCCTGCCGCATGGCGGTTGGGCCCTGGAACTGGCGCACCCTCGCCAACAAGGAATTCATCGAGGCAAATCCTGCGGTGAAGAAGTTCAGCGAGCTGGCGAAATGGCCGCTGTCGACCTGGAGCGAATGGGAAGGGGCTCTCGGCAAGGGCGCCAAGACCAATGCCGACATGAAGAGGATCGCCGACGAGTGGATCAGCAAGAACCAAGCGGAGTTCGACAGCTGGATCCAGCAGGCAGTGGCAGCCGCGAAGTAAGCGTTGACCGGCTTGCCCAGCAAGGCGTGCGGCTTCGGCCGCGCGCCTTTTTTACTATGCGGCGGGCCCCAACGCCGCTTTGCCTGCCAGCAGGCTGCGGTTACGGCCCGAACGCTTGGCCCCGTAGAGCGCGCCATCGGCGGCGCGGAGCAGACGGTCGAGCTCGATCGGCCCGTCCTCGACCGCGGCAACGCCCACGCTGATCGTGGCATTGATCGGCTGTCCCGCCACGGTATTCGCGGCAAACTGGAAGGCTTCACGCAGGCGCTCCGCCGCGGCCACCGCCTGCGTGGCTGTGGTATCGGGCAGCAGACAGACGAATTCCTCGCCGCCTATGCGGAACACCCTGTCCTGGGCGCGCAGGGTTTGTTCGGCCGTTCGCGCCGCGATGGCTATCACCTTGTCGCCGATCGCGTGGCCGAACTGGTCGTTTATCGCCTTGAAGCGATCGATGTCGAAGACCAGCAGCGCGAGGGTCGCTGGGGCAGCTTTCGGCTGGGCTTGCCATTCGGCCAACTGCTCGTCGAAGCCGCGGCGGTTGCGGACCCCTGTCAAGGGATCAATCAGTGCCATACGGTAGTTTTGCTGGGAAACGCGCTCCCGCGACAGGGCAATCATCAACGCGGCCGCGAGCAGGGCCTGGGCGATCACGCTGAGATTATAGGTGACCACTGACCACACCTCGGTTTGGGCAGCACCCAGCGGCGCCGGCAGCATCGGTGCGAGCGCAAGGCGGGTGACCGTCAGGCCGCAGAACAGCGCAAACAGCCAGAACAGCATGTTTGCGGAAGGCAGCCGCTCCTCGCGGTTGCGCCAGAATTCCCAGGCGATCAGACCGTTGAACGCGGCAACGATGGCCAGCCGGACATAGGTGCTCACCACCGGCAGGTCGAAAGGCTCGAACACGGCGGCGGAGAGCACGAGCCAGATCAGCGTTGGCCAGACGCTGTGGATGAGGATCGGCGGCCGTTCGCAAAGCACCCGAGCGGCCTGCCAGGCGGCGCCATAGGCAAGCAGGATGAACCATGCGCCGAGCCGCAGATTCCACAAGCCGGGAAAGATGGGCGGATTGACCAGGAATGCGGCACCGACCACCCCGAGCAGGAAGGGGAGGCTGAACCAGAGGAACTTCCTGGAGCTGCGTTCCCTCCACCAGAAGCCAAGCAGCAGTATCCCGATCAGCCCGAGCAGGGCTGCGGTGTAGGCGATCAATGTCGATACGTCGATGCTCACAGGAACCCTCGCACCAACTCCCGGGCGCAGACAGACGCTGCCGCCAAGCGCATGTCCCATTCGCTGCGCTTGGTTAGCAGAGAAAAGACCTTCTTCTAAGACTGTTTTCCCATCTATGCTAATCAACGCTACAAAGCGGCGCTTTTTTTCATAAGCCCGAGCCCCGTTGTTCCGATATTGAACCCGCCATCCGCAGCGCGGAATTCCCCCTCCCCCGGTGCCTGCTATCGCTTGCATTGACAGGATTTAGACGTAGGTTGCCGCCGGCGCTGCACGATCGTGTGGCTTGCCGAATTGCGAGCTAGCCAGGATCCCACACAGCACGGACCCCGCGAGCGAGACCAGTTTCACCTAGGAAACGGGGGGTCCGATGGATTTCATTCACCGTCGGTTCCAGGCCATTCTGGCCGGAACCGCAGCTCTTACCTTGCTCAGCGCAACCGCCTTTGCCCAATCGACGACACCTGTCCATCAGGCGCAGACGGAGGAGAACGGGAACGGCACGGTCGTGAGTGGCGACGGGACGGTGCTCGATCCGATCCTGGTCACGGCCGGCAGGCCGGGCGCCATGGGCGACACCGTGCTCACGACCACCATTCCGCGCGAGGAGCTCACATTCCGGCAGATCGATAACGTGAACGAAATCGGCAAGCTTGCGCCGAACGTCGACTTCAACCAGAGCAACGGCAGCTTCAATATCCGCGGCCTCGATCAGGGCCGTGTCCTCACGACCATCGACGGGATCCGCCTGCCCTATCTCAGGGATGGCGCCCGCTCGAGCGCGACAGGGGCCAACTATGCCGGCGGCGTCAATCTGATCGATACGGACATGCTCTCCGCCATCGACATCGTGAAGGGCGCCGATTCCAGCGTGTTCGGCTCTGGTGCGCTCGGTGGGGTCGTGGCTTTTCGCACGCTTGAACCCGAAGATCTGATCGCGCCCGGCAAGGTCTGGGGCGGGCTCACCAAGCTGTCCTTCGACAGCCGCGATGACAGCTTCCATGCGGGCCAGGCGCTCGCCAGCCGCATCAACAACACCTACGCGCTGGTCCAAGGCAGCTACCGCTTCGGCGAGGAACTGAAGAACCAGGGCAAGGTGGGCGGCACGGGCCCGACCCGGACGAAGCCCAATCCAGAGGACTACGAGCTCGGCGCGTTCCTCGGCAAGATCAATCACCATGTGGCAGGTGGTCATGTCTTCGGGCTCACCGGCGAGATTTTCCGGCGGGATTCGGACGCGAAACTGCTGACCAGCGAGACCGCAGCCTATGACAACTACCGGGCATCGGACGTCGACAGCCGCGATCGCGCATCGCTGTCCTACACATTCAATGCGGAGCGGCAAAGCCAGTGGGCGGATGCCGCTTACGTGGTGGCCTATTGGCAGCGGCAGGATCTCAACACGATCACCTCGGCAACGCGCCTGACCCCACCGGCGGGTCCCTACAAGCGCGGCAGCCATCTCGAAAGCGAGATCTATGGCGTGAACGGGAATGTGGTGAAGACCCTCTTCTTCCAGGGCCAGCCCCATGAGTTTACGGTGGGCGGCGAGCTGTTCGGCAGCACCTACGAGCAGTTCGCTCACGGCAAGGACAATTGCAACCCGTCGATCCCCACTTGCGCGTTCCTGCACGCAAACCAAGCTGACAGTCCGAGAGTGGTTGGCGCCACGCTCGGCCTGTTCATCGAAGACAAGATCGGTTTCATGGCCGGGCGGATGCGGTTGATCCCCGGTATTCGCTTCGACTGGTATGAGCAGACGCCGAAGTCCACGCCGGCCTTCGAGGACAACGCGGCCTATATGGGCCTGCCGCCGGCCAACAGCGACTCTGCCTTTTCCCCCAAGCTGCGGCTTGAGTTCGACGTCAGGCCGGCCGTGACCCTCTATGCGCAGTGGGCGCAAGGCTTCCGCGCGCCCGACCCGGTGGACCTCTACATGAATTATGGCGGGCTCGGCACCTATCTGCGCAAGGGCAACCCGGACCTCAAGCCGGAGAAGAGCAACGGTTTCGAAGTGGGTCTGCGGGCCGGCGACCGCGACCTCGGCCTCAAGATCAGCCTGTTCGACAACTACTACAAGGACTTCATCGACACCGAGACCTACCCGTCACCCCTATTCCCGGTTGGCGGTATCACCGAAGCCATCAACCGCGACCGGGTGCGCATCTACGGGGCGGAGCTGACCTTGCACGGCCGGCACGCCTCCGGCGTTCACGGCTGGGCCATGCTCGGCTATGCCAATGGCAAGGACACCAAGAACGACATCTATCTCGACACGATTCCGCCCTTCAAGGCGGTCTTCGGCACCGGCTATGATGCGGGCTGGTGGGGAACGGATGCCATCGTGACCATCGCCGGGCCGCGCGACAAGGTGCCGGACGACCTTTCCGAGGCAGCCCAGAAGAAGCTGAAGACCGATCCATACGCGACCGTGGACCTCACGGCGTGGTGGAAGCCGCAAGCCGTGGATGGCCTGCTGCTGCAGGCAGGTGTGTTCAACCTGTTCGATCAAACTTACGTGGATGCGCTAAACGTGCCGCCTGCCACGTCGCTGTCGCAAGCCTATTTCACCGAGCCTGGGCGCACCTTCAAGCTGACGGGGACGCTGCAGTTCTAATCCTGCAGCTCGGTTTTCAACCGGCCGGATCCCGCGCTAGCGGGGTGCGCCCTCCCTGGTTGCTGGCGCAGCTCGCGCGTGGCCTGTCTGACGATTTGCCAGCCGCCGCTCACCCCAAGGGCGGCCATGATGGTTGCAACCGTCAGGTCGGGCCAGGCGCTGCCGGTGCCGAACACGCCGGCAGCTGCGGCCATCACCGCGATGTTGCCGATGGCGTCGTTGCGCGAGCAGATCCACACCGACCGCATGTTCGCGTCGCCACTGCGGAAGCGGTAGAGCATGACGGCGACAGCGACATTCGCCAGGAGCGCCAGGCCGCCGATGATGCCCATGGTCTCCGGCTTGGGCAGCGTGCCGGCATAGGCGTGCCAGGCCGTCGACAACAGGACAGCTACGCTTAAGAGCCCGAGCGACCAGCCCTTCAACAGGGCGGCCCGGGCCCGCCAGCTGAGCGCGAGACCCGCCACGCCCAGGCTGATCGCGTAATTGGCGGCGTCGCCGAAGAAGTCGATGGCGTCCGCAAGCAGCGAGGCCGAGCCGGAGGCAGCGCCAGCGACGATCTCTGTCAGAAACATGCCGGCGTTGACCGCGAGGGCGATCCACAACGCACGCCGCCACGCGGGGCTGTTAAGCTCCGTAGCCGATGAACAGCTTTCACTCTCGCAGCAGCCGGTCATTTGGCAACCTCGTCAATCCAAGTCACCTCCCCTATATGGACCCTGTAGTCACTAGAGGGTCAAGGATGACGGGACTGGCAATCGGGCAGCTGGCAAAAGCGGCAGACACGAAGGTCGAGACCATTCGCTATTACGAGCAAATCGGGTTATTGCCGGCACCCGCGCGCACGGAGAGCAATTACCGGTCTTACAGCGAGAGCGACGTGGCACGGCTGAGCTTCATTCGTCGTGCTCGCGGACTTGGGTTCTCGCTCGAGCAAGTCCGGGAGCTGCTGGCGCTTGCCAAGGACTCCGACCGCTCGTGCGAGGCGATAGACGCTCTTGCCCGCGGGCATCTTGCGGCGGTCGAACGCAAGATTGCCGACCTTCAGGCGCTGCGCGGTGAGCTGGCGGAACTCATCGCCTCCTGCAGCCGCGGCACGGTTGCTCACTGCCGCATTATAGAGGTGCTCGGGCCGGATCGACGTTCAGCCGACTGAGACCCGGGCGGACCTACGATTCTGGCGGCACGCATGCTTCGGCCGAAGTCTAGCGCTTACCGCGATGGGGATCCTGGCCGGCCGCCTGGCTGCTCTTCTTCGGCCGCTCGGCTTCCTTGGCCCGCTCGCCGCCGCGATTGCCGCCGTGTCGGCCGCTTGAGGTATCCTGCTCGCGTGGTGCGCTTTTGCCTTTGTGAACCTTCGCCATTGCGACCTCCATCTGCGATCACGGCAACACAACCCGTCAGCATGCCAAACGTTCACCTTTGACGTTCACGTCTCCCGCTGGAGGGTGTGCCCTGCGACGATGCGTGCCAACAGCTCAAAGCTGGCTGCAGTCCCGCTGCGTTGCGGCTTCTTGCGAACCCGTGCCAACCGGCCGTCCTCAAAGGCCTCGACGATCGCCACATGCACATAGCTCTTGCGGCAGATGGCTGGCGTGTTGGCCAGATCCTCCGCGACCTCGGCGATGGCCTTGCGCGCCTGAGAGCGACGGGCGCGCGCGGAGGTCGCCGGCTCCATCTCCATCAGGCTTTCCAGCGCCTCGACCGAGGCGACCAGCGTGCGGAAGTCCTTGAGGGAGATGGACTTGCCGGAGATCCGCTTGAGATAGGCGTTCACATCCTCGGCGCGCACTACGTGCACGTCGCCGTGCGCGTCCACATACTGGAACAGGCGCCGGCCGGGTATCTCGCGCAGGCGCTCCAGCGCCCTGGCCAGCCTGGGAGAGATGACTTCCTTCTCGACGCGCTTGCCGCCCTTGCCCTTGAAGGTCAGTGCAATGCGGTCGCCAACGATCCGCGCGTTTGCCTTGAGCAGGGTGGTTGCGCCGCGGGTGCCGTGCTCGCGCGCATAGCTTTCGCTGCCCGGGCGAATGGCGGTGAGCGCGGTGAGCTCGACCACTGCGCTGGCGCAAAAGGCGAGATCCGGCCGTTTGGTGCAGAGCGCGCGCCCGACCCGCCGCCGGATCACCGGCAAGGTTTTGGCGAGGGTTACCAGGCGCCGCGCCTTGAGAACCTCGCGCACCTTGTCCCAGTCTGCGTGGTAACGGTATTGCAGGCGGCCTGCGGCGTCCTCGCCGATGGCCTGCAGATGGGCGCGCGGGTCGGCCGCATAGCGGACGTTGCGGTAGGCCGGCGGAACGGCCAGCGACTTCAGTCGGTCGATCACTTCCAGATCGCGGATAAGGTCGCCATCTTTGTTGCGGAAGGCGTAGCCGCGGCCCCGGTTCTCGCGGGTGATGGTGAGGGCTTCCGGCCCAACCAGAACAAGACCTGCTTCTTCAGCCAGTTTTTTTGCAAAACGTGTATGCCTGGACGGCATGGGGACTCCCGGTGTGGGTTGGCTTGTCCACTCAGAGCCTGATGCTCCACCAGGGCTTGAGCTATCGCAAGCTGACCCACAACGCCGCCGGGCTGCGGCTGTTCCACGTTGCACGTTCGCTGCGGCGAAATTTTCAGCGCAGCCGGACGTAACTACTCCGCCGCCTGGGCAAATCGCTCGGCATGCCACCGGCGCACGCGCGGCAGTACCTCGGATGCCAAAAGCCTCAGGTTACGCATCTCCGCTTCGTGCGGCAGGCCGGGCCAGCCGCATTTGAAGGTGATGTGCTCCATTTGAGTCTGCTCATAGAGTTCCTGGATGCGCCCGATCACCATGTCGGGCGACCCGAAGAACAGGGCGCGGTCGCGCACGAAGTCATAGGTGATTTCCTTGCGCAGCGCCGCCTCGGTGGCCGAATCCAGAGTCTCGCCGGGATCGAGATAGATGGCAGGCCCGCGCCAGTTGGCGAAATTGAGGCTGCTCATCAGGGGCGCTTGCGCGATCTTGCGTGCCTCTGCCTCGCTTTCCGCCACATAGGTATCGCGCACGATGGCGGTCTTGGCACCCAAGGGCAGGTCGACCCCGTGGTATTCGCGGTAGGCTTCCTTGTAGAGGCCCAAGCGATATTTGAGGGTGGCGACGGAAGGCCGCCACATGATGATGCCCATGTTCTGCTTGGCCGCATAGCGGATCGAGCGGGGCGATTCGCTCACCACCTGCCAGAGTGGCGGCATGGGCTTCTGCTTCGGTCCAGGGATGAGGGTGAGTTTGGCGAGCTCGCCGGTGACGGGGTCCGTATAGGCGGGATCGTCCACCGAGTGGGCGCGGTCGGCTTTGAATCCGGGCGTGGGGAATTGATAGATTTCGCCCTTGTAGGAGAACAGCTTGTTGCCCAGCGCCGTCACCACCACGTCGACGCCTTCCTCGAACACCTTGAAATTCTGTTCCTGGTTGTTCGGGTCGGCGATCGGATTGAGGTTCGTGGTTTCCAGTCCATAGTTGCCGCGCCCGAAACCGATCTCCAGCCGCCCGCCCGACAGCTGGTCGAGCATGGCCAGATCCTCCGCGAGGCGGATCGGGTGCCACAGGGTGATGATCGCCGCGCTCAGGCCGATGCGGATGCGTTTTGTGCGCGCCGCGATGTCGGCCGCCACCATCAGCGGGTTCGGCACCATCTCGCGACCCCAGATGCTGAAGTGATGTTCGGGCAGCCAGAAGGTGTCGAAGCCCGCTTCTTCCGCGAAGACCGCCACCTCACGCAGCTCGTCCAGCAGTTCGTCATACGGTCTGGACTTGGTGATATCGTGGATATTCTGCGAAATGCCGAACTTCATGAGCTGTTGCTCCTTGGCTTGGGGCGGCGTTCCGAACCGATTTGGTATACCGTATGACAAAAATGGCTTGGAGACAAGTGCTCCAACGTCCCGCCCCGCCTCGAAACGAGAGATAGCAGGACAGCCGTGACGGGTATTAGGTAGCCCGGCTCTTTCGTCTGTCAGCCGAGCCAGCTGCCGAGCAAGCGGTTAAAGTCGTCTGACGCTTCGTGCATCACCCAGTGGCCTGCATGCGGGAAGATGTGCATTTCGGAATGGCGGATCAGCGCGGCGAGCTTCAGGCCACGGGCTACCGGCACCGTGGCATCCGCGCCGCCCCAGACGAGCAGCGCGGGGGTGCCCAGGCGGCCGAGATGGGGCAGAATGTGCTGCTCCTGTACGGACGTATAATCACCGTAGCTCGGCCGCTGCTTCGCGAGATTGAGGAAGCAGGCGAGATTGCCCGAACTCTTGGCCAAGCGGAAATTCTCGCGCAGCAGCGCCTCGAAAGGCGGGTCGGCGCGGTAGCGTAGGTGGCCCTCGCTGCGCACAAAGGTCTCTTCGTCGACGCTGCGGCCGACATAGTCATAGGCCTCGGCCGAGGCCTCCTGCCAGGCCCTATCCTCATCGCCGCCAAGGCGCGGCGATGTGCCGCCGCTGGTGACAACCACCAGACGGGAGATGCGGCCGGGATTGTCGAGGGCGAGCTTCGTTGCGATGAACCCGCCTTCGGAATGACCTACAAGCGCGACATCCTGAAGGTCGAGCGCATCGAGCACCGCTTGCGCATGGTGCGCACGGGCCAGCCGGTCGAGATAGCGGCGGTCGGCCGGGATCTCGCTGCGGCCGAAGCAGGGCTGGTCATGGGCGATGACCCTGTGTGTCTGGGCAAGCACCGGGAACAGACGAAACCAGGTGAGCCATGCATCCACGGCGATGCTGGCGCCGTGCAGCAGCAGCACCGGGGCGCCCTGCCCTGCTTCCATCACGAAGGTGTCGTAGCCACCGGCGCGAATGGTGCGGCACGTGGCCGGAAGCGGCGGAGGCGCGACCGATGAGTTCGTTGCAACGCTCTTTGGCACCATTCTGCTCCGGACTCCCCAACAGCTCTTGCGTTACCTCGGTCGCGGCGAGGTTCCCTCTTTGCCCCTGGATCGCCGGGTCAAGCCCGGCGATGACGTAAATTGCTGAAGGTTCAATAAAATTCGTCATGCCCCGGCTTGACCGGGGCATCCAGTGCCGCACACGGGTCGGCTAGATCTTAATTCTAGTGCCCGCTCAGATGAATGGCGCGCGGTTGATAGGCATTCTCGATGGCCTTCACATCTTCCGGCGTCAGCTCGATGTCCAGGGCCGCGACGGCCTGATCCACATGCTCAATGGCGGTGGCGCCGAAGATCGGCGCGGTGATGCCGGGCCGGCTCGCGGTCCAGGCGAGCGCCGCTTGCGAGGGCGTGATCCCGTGTCGGGCTGCCACGGACTTCACCGCCTCCAACACCGCGAAATCACCCTCGCGATGGTAGAGCTTCATGGTGTAATCATCGCTGCGGGTGCGCGCGGACTGCGCCGGCGCCTCGCGACGGTCCGCCGAGAGGAAGCCCCGGGCCATGGGGCTGAACGGGATCAGGCCGATGCCGTTCGCCCGGCACAGCGGCAGCAGCTCGCGCTCGGCCTCGCGGTGGCAGGGGTTGTATTCGCACTGCATGGAGACGAATTGCGGCAGGTGCTTGGCCCGGGCGATGTAGAGGCACGAGCAGAAGCTCCAGGCGG
Source organism: Rhodoligotrophos defluvii (assembly GCF_005281615.1). Lineage (NCBI taxonomy): Bacteria > Pseudomonadati > Pseudomonadota > Alphaproteobacteria > Hyphomicrobiales > Rhodoligotrophaceae > Rhodoligotrophos > Rhodoligotrophos defluvii. Next base: position 72,137 of record NZ_SZZM01000001.1, read on the forward strand.
GCATGGTGGTGGCGCCGACATAGAGCACCTTGCCGCTGCGCACCAGGTCGGCAAAGGCATCCACCAGCTCGTCGAGATCGGTGTTCGGATCCCAGATATGGGTCTGGAACAGGTCGATATAGTCGGTCTTGAGCCGCTTCAGTGACGCGTCCGCCGCCTCGAAGAGATGCTTGCGGGAATAGCCGCGGCCATTGGCGTGGGGCTGCATCGGGTTGCCGGCCTTGGTCGCCACCACGATGCTGTCGCGCGGCACCTGAGCGACCAGCAAGTCGGCCAGGATGCGCTCGCTCTCGCCGAGAGAGTAGAAGTCGCAGGTGTCGAAAAGATTGATGCCGAGATCGAGCGCGCGCGCGATGATCGGCCGGGCGGCATCCCGGCCCAGCACCCATTCGCGCCAGCTCTTCGCGCCGAAGCCCATGGCGCCGAGCCCCAGACGCGATACTTTGAGGTTGGCTCGGCCGAGCCTTACATAATCCATCCTGATCCTGCTAAGCAGTGCTGCTCTTCTTGAGATCCGCCAGCACCTGCTGGGCGAAGGCGGCGGAACGCTCGACATAGGCCGTCTGGCGCGCTGCCGCGGTGTCTGCGTCGCGCTCCTTCAGGGCCGCGTAGATGTCGCGCAGAGCCTGGAGGGTGACGCGCTCGCGCTCCTCGCTCGCCGCGCGGGCGGTGATGAAGCGGAGATAGGTGATCCGCGCACCCAGGGTGTTCAAAAGCTGGCGCGCAACCTCGTTGCCGGCGCCTTCGGCCAAATGGTCGGAGAAGGCAGCAAGTCCCTGTACATAGGCGAGCACCGCCTTGCCGCTGATGGCTTTCTCGATGCGGCCGAGGATCTGCTCGAGCGCGGCGATCTGCTTTTCACTCGCCCGGGCCACGAAATAGCGGGTCATGGCGGGCTCCAGCACGGCGCGGACTTCATAGATCTGACGCGCCTCGTCGGGCCCGACCTCCGCCACGAACATGCCGCGATTGGCGACCCGCGTGACCAGCCCTTCGGATTCGAGATGGCGCAACGCCTCGCGGATACTGGTGCGGCTGACGCCGGTCTCCTCGCACAGCCGCCGCTCCACCAGCTTCTGCCCGGGCTTGAAATGCAAGTTGAGGATTGCGTCACGCAGGACTTGCGTCGTGCGGTCCCGCAGGCTCACATTGTCCACAACGACACGAATGGAGCTCTTGCCGCCTACCATCTCGCCCCCGATCAGCGGCGATGCTACAGCTCATGAAGAGCATTGCGTCGCCGGGATCGGTTTGGTATGCCATAATACAGAAATCCAGTCAAGTCGTTGTTCCAGGCTGCATTTTGCGGCCAGTGAGGAGTGTCTGCCTTGAACCTCAATGAGTTGCCCGCCACCAGCACCGCACGTCCTCTGCTGAATTACGTGGCCGAGGGAGCGAGATATCCGGTGGTGCTGGTGCATGGGGTGGGCTCGCGCCTGGAGAGCTGGGACAGGGTGGCCGAGCGACTGGCCCCGCATTATCGGGTGCTCCGCGTGGATCTACGCGGCCACGGCCGGTCGAGCCTGATCCGGGAGACTTATTCGCTCGAGAAATTCTCGGAAGACATCATCGCGGTCATGGATGCGGAGGGCATCGCGAAGGCGCACCTGGTCGGCTTCTCGCTCGGCGGGCTGATCGGCCAGTGCCTGGCGCTCAACTGGCCGGAGCGGTTCAACAAGGTGGCCCTGCTGTCGGCCGTGGCCGCGCGCACCGAGGAGGAGCGGGCCAAGGTGGTATCGCGCCTCGCCATCATCGAGAAGGAGGGCATCATCGGGGTGACGGGCGCGGCGCGCGAGCGGTGGTTCACCGACGCCTTTGTCGCCGCGCATCCGGAAGAGATCGACAAGCGCATTGCCGAGCTGATCGCCAATGACAAGGCCTCGTACATGGAGGCCTATCGCGTGTTCGGGCAGAGCGAGCTCGGCCACCGGCTGCACGAGATACCGCACGAGACGCTGGTGCTGACGGGCGAGCACGACCCCGGCTCCAATACCCGCATGGCGCGGTTCATGCACGAGCAGATCAAGAATTCGCAGCTGGTGATCCTGCCCGGCCTGCGGCACAGCATTCTGGTGGAGGCCTCGGACCTCATCGCGGATCACCTGCTGGACTTTCTGGGCCGCTGAGCCTGGATGAAGGCGGAGGCGGCGGTTGTGCTCGTGTTTATGCGCTTGTTTTTGGTATACCGTATGATAGCATCACTGCCGTCCGGATTGGCTTTGCGGTGAGGGATGGCCGCAGCCGGGCCGCAAATGGAGGGAGATTGACAGATGCTGAAGGCGTTCGGCGCCAGGATCGCGCCGTTACTCACGCTCTTGCTTGCCCTGGCATGGGCCGGGACCTCGGCGGTCGCCCAGAACGCGGAAACACCCGTGCGCGGCGGCACGCTCAATGTGGGCTTCAATGATGACGCCAAGACCATGGACCCGATCTATTCGGTGCAATGGTCGGAGCGCCAGATCCTGTTTCTGATCTACAACACGCTGTTCCGCATCGCCCCGGACTTCTCGCTCGAGCCCGAGCTGGTGAAGAGCTGGGAGATGGAGAATGACGGCAAGCGGGTGGTGCTCCACCTGCAGGAGGGCGTGAAGTTCCACGACGGCACCGATTTCGACGCGGAAGCGGTGAAGTGGAACCTGGAGCGCCGCAAGGACGAGAAGGCGAACTCGCCGCAGCGCAACCAGCTGACGGTCATCCAGACCATCGACGTGGTGGACAAGAACACGGTCGCGCTGAACCTGGAGAAGCCGTTCCCGCCGCTGCTCTCCGCCCTGGCGGATCGGGCCGGCTTCATGGTCTCGCCGACGGCCTATGAGAAGAATCCGGAAGAGTTCGGCAACAATCCTGTCGGCACCGGCGCCTTCATCTTCAAGGAATGGGTGCGCGGCAGCCACGTAAAGCTCGACCGCAACGAGAACTACTGGGAAGAGGGCCTGCCTTATCTCGACCACGTGGTGTTCAACGACATCTCGAACGCGGTGATCGGCATTCAGCGGCTGATGACCGGCGAGATCGACTTCGTGGCCCAGCTCTCGCCGCAGGATGTCCGTCTCATCCAGAACAATCCGGACATCAAGCTCGACCCGATCAAGGTTGGCCAGTGGTATTCGCTGCAGTGGCACTGGAACGAGCCCCCGTTCGACAATCCCAAGCTGCGCAAGGCGATTGCCCATGCGCTCGACCGCAACAAGATCAACGAGATCCTGTGGGCCGGCACCGGCACCGTCTCGAACGGCCCGACGCCGCCCGGCCTATGGTGGTCGCCGCCGGCCACCGACGGCTATGTCTATGACGTCGAGAAGGCCAAGGCGCTGCTGGCCGAATCCGGCGTGCCGGCGGGCACGGAGCTCGTGCTCTCCGCGCCGACGGACAACCTGCTGCGGCAGCTCGACCAGCTGGTGAAGGAACAGGTGGAGGCGATCGGGCTCAAGGTGACGCTCGACCCGGTGGCGCAGAGCGAGTGGTATGCCCGGGTCGTTGACAAGAAGATCAACTTCACCCCAATGCGCTGGACCCAGCGCGCCGACCCGGACGGGCTGCTCTATATCCTGTTCCACAGCAAGGGTTACGCGAACACCACCGGCTACAGCAACCCGGAGGTGGACCGACTGCTGGACGAGGCACGGGCGATCGACGACACGGCCAAGCGCAAGGCGCTTTATGACCAGGTGCACCAGCACCTGCTGGAGGACCTGCCTTACGTGCCGGTGGCCTTCGCGGCCGAGTTCGTGGCCATGAATAAAGACGTTCATGGATTCCAGTGGATTCCAGACCTGATTCCACGATTCCGGGCCATGTGGAAAGCGGAGTAGAGTAGATTCCAGCATGGATTTGCACGGTCTGTATACCGTCATACAGGCCGTGCAAATCTCGGGTTGAGCAGCCTAGGAGTTTGCGCGCATGAAGCGCTGTCAGACGTTCATCGATGGTGGATGGTGCGGGACCCGCAACGACGCGACCGTCTCGTCGGCCGAACCGGTGGCTGGCGATGAGCGCGCACGGTCTTGCCAGGTTGCCCACCCGTTCGTAATGCGATGACATTCGTGCAGGTCACGAGGCCGCACCGGCGAGGTGCGCGATGATCACCCATATTGCACGGCGCCTGCTGTTGATGGTGCCGAACGTTGTTCTGCTGACCTTCATCCTGTTTGCGGCGGTGACGAACTTCCTCGGTAGCCCGGCAGCCATCATGCTGGGCCAGGAGGCATCGCCCGAGGCCATCGCCGCACTGAATGCGCAATACGGATTCGACCGGCCGGTGCTGGTGCAATATCTCGACTGGATGGGCAACGCGCTGCAAGGCGATTTCGGCCGCTCCTATGCCAACCGCACATCGGTTGCCGATGCGGTGCTGCCGGCCATTCCGGTGACCCTGGAGCTGGCCTTCTGGGCCATCGCGCTCGCGGTGGTCGCGGCCGCGCTCATCAACTCCATTCCGGTGCTGCGCAAAACCATCGGCACACTCGTTTCGGGCCTCAGCATCGTCGGCATCACCGTGCCCAATTTCATGATCGGCATCAGCCTGATCTATCTGCTTTCGGTGCAGATGCGCTGGCTGCCGACGACAGGCTGGGTGCCGTGGTCGCAAGGGGTGGTGCCGCACCTGACCCATTTGATCATGCCGGTGCTCACGCTTTCGGCCTTCTATTTCGGCTCGTTCACCCTGGTCTATCGAGCGGAGTACCGGGCAGTCTACCGGCAGCTGTTCATCAAGGTGGCGCGCGCCAAAGGCCTGAGCGAGACGCGCGTGTCCTTCGCCCATGCCCTGCCCAACTCGATCCTGCCGGTCATCACCTATGTGGGCCTGTCGCTCGGGCAATTGGTGGGCGGCGCGGTGGTGACCGAAACGGTGTTCTCAATGCCGGGCGTCGGCCGCCTGTTCGTCAATTCGATCGGCACCCATGACTTCCCGGTCATGCTGGCGATTGGCATGCTGATCATCGTCGGCGTCATGCTCATGAACCTGATCGCGGACATCGTGTATACGATGGTCAATCCGCAGATCCGCCTGGGCTAGGAGCACCTGATGCTGGCAAGGCGCATCCTCGGCATCACCATCATCGCCATCGTGGCGCTGTGCGGGATTTTCGCGCCGTATCTCGCCCCTTACGACCCCTACCAGTCGAGCATGGATTTCCTGCAGGGCCCCTCGCCCGACCATTGGCTCGGCACCGACAATCTCGGCCGGGACGTGCTGTCGCGGCTGATCTATGGCGCGCGCATCTCGCTGGTGGTGGGCGCCGGCGCGGCCATCGTCGCCACGCTGCTCGGCGTGCCGATCGGGCTGATCGCCGGCTATGGCGGCGGCAGGATCGACCTGGTGCTGGTTCAGATGATCGATCTCTTCATCGCCCTGCCCGGCCTGGTGCTGGCGCTCTTGATCACCGCAATGGTTGGGGCGACCGTCACCAACCTCGCCCTGGTGCTGGGCTTCGTCATGTGGCCCACCGTGGCCCGCCTGGTGCGCGGCCAGGCCCTGCAGATCCGCGAGGCTACCTATGTCGAAGCGGCCCGCGCGGTCGGCGGCAGCGCCACGTGGATCGTCAGCCGCCATATCTGGCCGAACATCATCCGCGTCGTCGGGGCGCAGTTCGCGATCACCGTGTCCTTCGCCATATTCACGTCAGCCAGCCTGAGCTTCCTGGGTCTGGGCGTGCCGCCGCCGGCAGCGGACTGGGGCAGCATGGTGCGCGAGGGCTTCCCGTTCCTGGCCCTGTTTCCGGCGATGAGCCTGGCCCCTGGCGCAGCGGTGGGCGTGACCGTGCTTGGCTTCTACCTCATAGGATCGAGCGTTGACTGAACGGCGCAGCATATCGGGCGAATCCACCAGCCAGCCGCCGCTGATTTCGGTGCACGATCTTTCCGTGTCGTTCCGCATCGCCAAGGGCCGGGTCGATGCGGTGCGCCAGGTCTCGTTCTCGATAGCACCGGGCGAGATCGTGGCGCTGGTGGGCGAATCCGGCTCCGGCAAGTCCACCATCGGCCAGGCGCTTATGGGACTCTTGCGCTATGACGACAAGGCGGAGGTTGCAGGCTCGGCGCTGTTCCGCAGCCGGGAAGATGGCGAGGTCGACCTCGTGAAGATCTCTGATCGGGCCATGCGCCGCCTGCGCGGCAACGAGCTTGCCATGATCTTCCAGGAGCCGATGTCGTCACTCAACCCACTGTTCACGGTGGGCGGCCAGATCACGGAGCAGATCCGGGCGCATCGCGATGTCTCCAGGCGCGAGGCGAGGACGCAGGCCCTGGCGCTGCTGGAGCAGCTCGGTTTTCCCAATCCCGCCAAGACGCTCACCAGCTATCCGCACCAGCTGTCCGGCGGCATGCGGCAGCGGGCGATGATCGGCATGGCCTTATCCTGCGACCCTGCCCTGCTGATCGCGGACGAGCCGACCACGGCACTGGACGTGACCATCCAGGCGCAGATCATCGATCTGTTGAAGCGGCTGCAGGCGCGCACGCAGATGGCGATTCTGTTCATCACCCACGACCTCGGGCTGGTGGCCGAAATCGCCAACCGCGCGCTGGTCATGCATAACGGCCAGGTGGTGGAGCAAGGCTCGGTGCTGGACATCTTCAAGCAGCCGAAGATGCCCTATACGCGCAGCCTGCTGGCGGCGGTGCCGCGGCTCGGTGCCTCCCGGTGCAAGGCCGCCGTCGACGAGGCCGGCACGGAACCGGCCCCCATTCCCGCGCAGGCCCGATGATGCAACAAGCCCCGCTGCTCGAAGTGCGCAACCTGCGCAAATGGTTCGACATCCGAAAAGGCATCATCCCGCGGCCGGTGGGCCATGTGCGCGCGGTGGACGATGTGTCCTTCACTTTGCGCAGCCACGAGGTGCTCGGCATTGGCGGTGAATCCGGCTCGGGCAAGACCACGCTTGGGCGCGCCGTACTCAGGCTGGTGGAGCCGACCGATGGGCAGATCCTGTTCAACGGCGAGAACATCGTCGATTACGACCGCAGGCAGTTGCACGCGTTCAGGCGCCACGCGCAGCTGATCTTCCAGGACCCCTACGCTGCGCTCAACCCGCGCATGACCATCGAGCAGATCCTGGCGGAGCCGCAGATCGTGCAGGGCACCGGGCGCAGCCGGGCCGAGCGGCGCCAGCGTTCCGCCGAGCTGCTGGAGATGGTGGCGCTGCCTGCGGATTATTTGCAGCGCATGCCGCACGAGCTTTCCGGCGGGCAGCGGCAGCGCATCGTCATCGCGCGGGCGCTGGCGGTCAATCCGCAGTTCGTCGTCGCGGACGAGCCGGTCTCGGCGCTGGACGTGTCGATCCAGGCGCAGATCATCGCCCTGCTGAAGGACCTGCGGAAACGGCTCGGTCTCTCGATCCTGTTCATCTCCCACGACCTTGCGGTGATGGAGGATCTGTCCGACCGCATCGCCATCGTCTATCTCGGCCGGCTGATGGAGATCGGCCCGGCGGAGGTGATCTGCTCGAGGCCGCACCATCCCTATACGAGGGCCCTGCTGTCCGCTGTTCCGAACCCGGATCCGGAGGCGCGGCGCGAGCGCATCATCCTCAAAGGCGACCTGCCGGACCCGGCAAACCCGCCGTCCGGTTGCGTGTTCCGCACCCGCTGCCCCTACGCGATTCCCGCATGCGCGCAGGCCGTGCCGCCGATGCGCGAGAAGGGGCCGGACCACTTCAGCGCTTGCATCCGCGACGACATCTGAACGAAATCCCATCTCCGGCATTTCTGGATTGACATGCCGAACGAATTCGTTCTTTATTTCGAACGATCGCGTTAGCAGTCTGCCGCGTCCGTGCTCTCTGTTCCATCTTGCCCCGGCTTGACCGGGGCATCCAGGGCCAGGCGGAAGGGCTTTCCTTTGGCGCCCCTGGATCACCGGCTCAAGGCCGGTGATGACGAAGGTAGGGGCGGTTGATCGGGGCATTCAGGGCCAGGCGGAAGGGCTTTCCTTTGGCGCCCCTGGATCACCGGCTCAAGGCCGGTGATGACGAAGGTAGGGGCGGTTGATCGGGGCATCAGGGCCAGGTGGAAGGAGCTTCCTCTGGCGCCCCTGGATCACCGGCTCAAGGCCGGTGATGACGAAGGCAGAGATCATTCACAGTCCGATTCAGGGCGGTGACGGCTTAGAAATAACGGGAGGGTTGAATGGTTAAGCTGACAAGACGGCTGTTCTTTGCGGCCCTGGGGCTTGGGGCCCTTGCCGCCGTGCCGGCCAATGCAGCCGAGCTGGACGAGCTGCGGGTTGACTGGGCGACCTACAACCCGGTCAGCATCGTCATCAAGGACCAAGGCCTGCTCGAGAAAGAGTTCGAGAAGGATGGCACCACCGTTCGCTGGGTGCAGTCGGCCGGATCGAACAAGGCGCTGGAGTTCCTCAATGCCGGCTCGATCGACTTCGGCTCAACCGCCGGGGCTGCGGCTCTCATCGGCAAGATCAACGGCAACCCGATCAGGTCGATCTACGTCTATTCCCGGCCCGAATGGACGGCGCTGGTCACCGCCAAGGACAGCGACATCCAGAAGGTTGCGGATCTCAAGGGCAAGTCGGTGGCGGTGACCCGCGGCACCGACCCGCATATCTTCCTGGTGCGGGCGCTGGCGGATAACGGCGTGAAGCTGGACGACGTGCGCTTCGTGCTTCTGCAGCATGCGGATGGTCGGGCGGCGCTCTCGCGCGGCGACGTCGACGCCTGGGCCGGGCTCGACCCGATGATGGCGTCTGCCGAGCTGGAGGAAGGCGCGCGGCTGTTCTATCGCAAGCCGGAAGCTAACACTTGGGGCATTCTCAACGTGCGCGAGGAATTTGCCGCGGAGCATCCGGAAGCGGTGGCGCGGGTCCTGAAGGTTTACGAGCAGGCGCGCAAATGGGCGCTGAGCCATCCGGACGAACTTGCGCAGCTGCTGGCAAAGGAGGCGCGCATCCCGCTGGAGGTGGCGCAGAAGCAACTGAAGGAGCGCACCGAACTTACCCATAACAAGATCGGTAGAGATCAGCGGGAGTCTATCCTTGCGGCGGGCCTCGCCTTGCAGCAGGCGGGGGTGATCCCGGCGGATGCGAATGTGGAGGCAGCGGTGGATGGTCTGCTCGACGACCGGTTCACCCGCGATCTGACGAACTAAGTTAGACTAAGTTAGGATGGCATGTCCCTGACCGAAGCCCGCGAGATCGGAACGGAAGCGGTCGCGGCCGAGGCGGACGAGGGCGCGCGCAGGGCCGCCGCCCCGGCCGGCTGGCGCTGGCGCCATGTGGCGCTCGGGCTCGCGCTGCCCGTGCTCATCGCGGTTGCCTGGGAATTGGCGGTGGCGTTCGGGCTGGTGCAGGGCCGGCTGATGCCGCCGCCAAGCCGGATCTTTGCAACCCTCTATGATCTTGCGGCCCAAGGCGAGCTGTGGCGACACATCCTCGTCACCCTTGGGCGCGTGGCGGCCGGCTTCGGCCTGGGGGTGGCGGCCGGAACGCTCCTTGGCGCGCTGGCCGGCTATTCGGCCGCTGCCCGGCAGTTCCTTGATCCGACATTGCAAGGTTTGCGCGCGGTGCCCTCGATCGCGTGGGTGCCGCTGTTCATCCTGTGGTTCGGCATTTTCGAGGAAAGCAAGATCGCCCTCATCGCGGTGGGTGTGTTCTTCCCGGTCTATCTCGGGGTCATGGGCGCGATCGCCTCGGTCGACCGGAAGATCGTGGAGGTGGGCCGCGTGTTCCGCCTGACCCCCGCTGCCATGGTCCGGCGCATCCTGCTGCCGGCCATATTGCCGAGCTATGTGATCGCCCTGCGCTCAGGGCTGGGGCTCGGCTGGATGTTCGTGGTGGCGGCCGAACTGATGGGTGCGTCGGAGGGCCTGGGCTACCTGCTCTATGACGGCCAGCAGCTCGGCAAGCCCGACCAGATCATCGCCGCCATCCTCACCTTCGCGGTGATCGGCAAGCTGACCGACAGCCTGATCGTGCTGGCGACCCGGCCGCTGCTCGCCTGGCAAGACGCGTTTGCAGCGCGGTGAGGCGGCCATGCTGACCATCGACACGCTCTCCAAGATCTATCCCAACGGCGCCCATGCGCTAGGTGGCGTGAGCCTGTCGGTGGATGCGGGAGAGATCGTGGCGGTCATCGGCGGGTCCGGCTGCGGCAAGTCGACCCTGCTGCGGCTGATCGCCGGGCTCGACAAGCCGAGCGGGGGAACGGTCGAGGTGGATGGCAGCGTCATCGAAAAGCCGCATCCGGCGGTGGGCATGGTGTTCCAGGAGCCGCGCCTGCTGCCCTGGCTGACGATCGCCAGGAATATCGGTTTCGGGCTGACGGACCTGCCCGCTGCGGAGCGGGATGAGCGGGTGAACCGGGCGCTGGCCCGCATCGGCCTCGCCGGCTATGGCGCGCATTGGCCGCGGGAGCTCTCCGGCGGACAGGCGCAGCGGGTGGCGATCGCCCGCGCCCTCGTCGCGCAGCCCAAGGTGCTGCTGCTGGACGAGCCGTTCTCGGCGCTGGATGCCTTCACACGGCTCAGCCTGCAGGATGCCTTGCTGGCGCTGTGGGCGGCGCAGAGGCCGACGCTGCTGATGGTCACCCATGACGTGCAGGAGGCGGTGGCGCTGGCCGATCGCATCGTGGTGATGCAGCCGCATCCGGGCCGGATCTTCACCGACATCCCGGTTGACCTGCCCCGCCCGCGCGACCGCTTGAGCGATGAGTTCTTCCGGCGCGAGCGCATGGTGCTGAAGGCGCTGGACGGCTCGCTCGCCGTTGACAGCGCGCGCAAGGGCGGATGCAGGAGACGATCAAACCCATGCCGCCGCCATGTGGTGGTGATTAGAGCAAGACGAGGACCGACCCGATGGATGCTGCCGCTCTTCGCGCCCTGCAGGCGCCACTGAAGTCTCGCTACAAGGACGCGCCTGACGCCGCCCGCATCACCCTGAAGGCGCGCGGCGCGCTCGATGACCAGGCGATTGCGTGCAAGGTGGAAACCGGGCGCGCCCTGGCGGTTGCGGGCCTGCATCCGGCCACCGGCGGCTCGGGGCTCGAGCTGTGCTCGGGCGACATGCTGCTGGAGGCGCTGGTGGCCTGCGCCGGGGTGACGCTCAAGGCGGTGGCGACCGCCCTCGACATTCCGCTGCGCTCGGGCCGGGTGCTGGCGGAGGGCGACCTCGATTTCCGCGGCACTCTCGGGGTGGACAAGGAGGCGCGGGTCGGCTTCGAGGAGATCCGGCTCACCTTCGAGATCGACACCGACGCACCGCAGGAGAAGATCGACAGCCTGCTCAAGCTGACGGAGCGTTATTGCGTGGTGCTGCAGACGATCGCCAACAAGCCGCAGCTCAACGTGAACATCAAGGCTCTGGCCTAAGTCACTCAATACTGACTCAAAAAGAAAAGCGCGCGGCCGCTGCTGACTCGCGCGCTTGCTGCTTGCAGGCCCGAGAGATCAGGCCATGGCCACCACGGCGATTTCCACCGTATATTGCGGCGCGGCGAGCTTGGATTCGACCGTGGCGCGGGCCGGGGTGTTGTTGGGGTCGACCCAGGCGTCCCACACCGCATTCATCTCCGCGAAGGTGCTGATGTCCGACAGCCAAATATTGGCCGAGACGAGCTTCGACTTGTCGGTACCGGCTTCCGCCAGCAGCGTGTCGATGCGCGACAGGATCTCCTTCGTCTGTTCGGTAACGGACTTGCCCCCGCTATCCAGAGCCACCTGACCGGCCAAATAGACCATGCCGCCGGCGACCACCGCCTGGGTCATGCGCGGGCCGGGCTTAATGCGACGAATGCTCATCGTTCCCTCCTCGAAACACTCTCTCGGATAACAGGCTGGCTTCCTAACATATGGATTGATCACTGTATACACCGGCTGCTAAATCCTCCACGAGAGTTGAGACTTTTCGGAGGGACCAGTGAACGCTCCCGCGGGCAAGCCTATGGCTACGGACGTGGTGCAGCAGGTGTATGCGGCCGTGCAGTCGATGCTGGCCCGTTTCGACATCAAGCCGTCGGAGCGGGTGAACGAGGTGGAGCTGGCCAACCGCCTGGGCGTGAGCCGGACGCCGGTGCGCGAGGCGCTGAACCGGCTTTCCACGGAGGGGTTCGTCACCTTCGTGCCCAATCGCGGCTTTTATGCGCGCAGCCTGGAGCTCAAGAACTTCATCGACCTATACGAGCTGCGGGCAGGCGTCGAGGGGGTGGCGGCGGCCGCCGCATGCACCGTGGCGGAGGATGCCGCGATCAAGGCGCTGGCCGACGACTGGAACCGCACGCTGGATCAGGTCGAGCGGATGAGCGGCAGCGCGCTGGCCGAGGCGGACGAGCGCTTCCACGAGAGCCTGGTGGCGCTGGCCGGCAACGAGGAAATGAACAAAGTGATCCGCAACATCAACCTGCGGATCCGCTTCGTCCGGCAATGCGCGATCGAGCAGCCCGAGCAACGCCAGGCCACAGTCTCGGAGCACGCGGGCATCGTGGAGGCCTTGCTGCGGCGCGACCGCGCGCAGGCGCGCGACCTGGTGGAGAAACATGTCTCGATCACTGCCGAGAAGGCGCTGGACTTCGTGACCCGCAGCCTCGCGCTGATCTACCTGAAGCCGTAGCGGCATGGGCGTTCCGCTTGGCCCCTGGATCACCGGGTCAAGCCCGGTGATGACGATTTTCTTTGTTGATCAACAACTTACGTCATGCCGGCCTTGAGCCGCCATCCAGGGCCACGCGGCGCGGGCGTTCCGCTTGGCCCCTGGATTGCCGCGTCAAGCGCGGCAATGACGAACATGGGAGGTGCCTTGGCCAGGCTACATCAGTCGATGCCGAACCAGCCCTCCACCTCCATGACCAGGTTCGCGGGGATGCTGGAACAGCCGACCACGTAGCGGCTGTGGCGCATGTCGCTGCCGAGCACCTTGAGCAGCAGGTCGGAGGCGGCATTCATGACATAGCTGTGCTGGGTGAAGCTCGGCGCGGCATTGATGAAGCCGCCGAGCCTATAGCAGCATTTGACCCGGCCGAGGTCGCCGCCGCAGGCCTCGCGCAGCTGCATGAGGAGATTGGCGCAGCACAGGCGCGCCGCCTCGCGCACGGTCTCCACATCGACGTCCTCGCCAGCCCGGCCGACATAGCGCAGGTCCTCGCCCCACAGCGGCCCCTGCACGATCGAGACCACGCCGTTATGGGCGATGAAGCCGGCATAGTTGCCGATGCTGGGGGCGAGTGGCGGTGGCTCGAAGCCAAGGGTCTCAGCGGAGATGACACGCATGACGGGCACGATCCTGATTTCGGGACGTCCAGACTATTCCGCTGCTTCCCGCCTGATCAAGGCGCGGGTGAGCAGGGCGCGCAGGGCGGCAGGCTTCAGCGGCTTCTTCAGATAGCCGACCCCCATTTCCGCGGCCTTGGCCTGGAGCGAGCGCGACCGGTCGGCCGTGATCAGCACCGCGGGGAGCGGCTCGGGATAGCGGCGGCGCAGCTCGTCGATGAGGTCGAGGCCGGTGTCCTGCTGCAGGTGATAGTCCGCGAGCACGACGTCGAAGGGCGCGCTGTCCACCACTCTGTCCAGCGCCTCCGCCGCCGTTGTGGCCGTGACCACGCGGCAGCCCCAACCGGACAGCAGCGTGGTCATGCCATCAAGGATCGACCTTTCGTTGTCGATGCAGAGAATGTTGAGGCCGCGCAGCTGCCCCTCCCGGTCATGGGCCGCCGGCGCCGGCTGGGCCGCGATTGCATCCTGGCCGGCGGGCGCATTGCCGGTGGCCGGCAGCTCGATCGAGAAGACAGAGCCTTTGCCGAGGCTGGAGCGGGCCGCCAGCTTGTGGCCGAGCACATGGACAATCCGCTCCACGATCGACAAACCGAGGCCGAGGCCGGGCACCTCCCCGGCCGTATCGTCGAGCCTCTGAAACTCGCGGAAGATGAGCTCGATTTTGTCCTCGGGGATGCCGGGACCGCTGTCATGCACCTCAATGCTCGCCGTGCCCAAATGCCTGCGGCAGCCGACCACCAGCTTGCCCCTGCGGGTGTATTTGATGGCGTTGGAGACGAGGTTCTGCAGCGCACGGCGCAGCAGGCGGCGATCGGAGCGCACCGTGAGGCTCGTCGGGACGAAGGTGAGCTTCAGGCCCTTCTCCGCGGCCATGGGGCCAAGCTCGACCGCCAGCGCCTTGAACACCGCATCCAGCTTGAACTCGGTGACTTCCGGCCTGAGAGCGCCGGCATCGAGCCGCGAGATGTCAAGCAAGGCGGAGAGGATTTCCTCGACCGCCTCGAGAGAGGCATCGATGTTGCGGACCAGCTGCTGGTCCTGCGTGCCATGGGAGCGTTCGACCAAGCTCGACGTGTAGAGCCGTGCAGCGTTGAGCGGCTGGAGAATGTCGTGGCTTGCCGCCGCTATGAACCGGGTCTTGCCGAGATTGGCCGCCTCGGCCTCCGCCTTGGCCCGCACCAGCTCGCGGTTGAGAGCGACAAGCTCGGCCGTGCGCTCCTGCACCCGCCGTTCCAGGCTCTCGTTCGCCTTGAGCAACGCCTCGGCGGCGCGCACCCGCTCGGTGATATCCGCGAAGGTCACCACGATCCCGCCATCGGGCATGACGTTCGAACGGGTCTCGATCACCGCGCCGGACTTCATCCGCTCCTGATAGGACGCACGGCGCATGACGATGCTGTCGATGCGGCGCGCCACCACCTTTTCGGGCTCCTCCTCGCCGATCTCGGCATTGCGGACGATGGTGGTGACCACCTCGTGGATGGGGATGCCGACGCGGCCCACCTCCTCGGGCAGTTGCATCAGCGCGCGGAACTGCCGGTTCCAGCAGATCAGGCTCAGGTCGCGGTCGAACACGGCGATGCCCTGGCGCACATGGTCGATGGCAGACTGCAGCAGGTCGCGATTATACTGGATCGCGGCCGAGGCATCGTCCAGCAGGCGCATGGCGCCGCGGGTATTGGCGCTGTAGCGTTCGAGCATCAAGGCCAGCACAAGGCGCGATGAGGAGGCCCCGACCGCGCTCGCCAGCAGATGTTCGGCGAAGCGCAGAAGGCGGATGTCCGCCTCGGCACTGTCGTCCAGGGTGATGCCGCGGCTTGTGGCGAATTCCGCGAAGGAGCGCTGGGTGCGCTCGGCGCCGAGATACCGGGCGACGGTGGCGCGCAGATCGCGCACGGTGACCGCAGTGCGCCACAGCCTGAAGCTCTGGGTGGGGACCGGCAAGTCGGTGGCGACGAAGACATTGGCCTGCACTCTTTCGATGGGCTGCGGCATCCCCATGAGCGAGACCGCCACATAGCTCGCGATATTGACCAGGAGGCTCCAGAACACGCCGTGGGTGAGCGGCTCGAGCTCTAGGTTGAACAGGAATTCCGGCCGCAGCAGCGCAATGCCGAACGGGCCTTCCATAAGGAGATCAGGAGAGAACCAGCCGGCATCGATCAGCGCCGGCAGGAGCAGCGTGTAGCACCACATGGCCGTGCCGGCGAGCACGCCGGCCATGGCGCCGCGGGCGGTGGCCCTGCGCCAGATGAGGCCGCCGAAGAAGGCGGGACCGAACTGAGCGATGGCGGCAAAGGACAGGAGGCCGATATCGGCAAGGGCGAAGGCATTGCCGATCAAGCGGTGGAACACGTAGCCCAGCGCGATGATCACCACGATGGCGCAGCGCCGGCACATGAGCAGGAACTGGCCCATGTCCTTGGTGCCACCGGCCCGGTAGGCCTTGTGCCGGAGCAGGAGCGGCACGGCGATGTTGTTGCTGACCATGATCGACAAGGCGAGCGACGCGACGATCACCATGGCGGTGGCGGCGGACAGCCCGCCGATGAAGGCGATCAGCGTGAAGACCGGCGCGCCGGCCGCAACCGGCAGAGCGAGCACGAACATATCCCCGTTGGCGCCGCTGCCAAAGGTGAGCAGACCAGCGATCGCGATCGGCACCACGAAGATGTTGATGGCGATGAGGTAGAGCGGGAACAGCCAGGCGGCGCGCTTGACGTCGGCCAGGTTCGTGTTCTCCACCACCGTCACGTGGAACTGCCGCGGCAGCAGGATGATGGCCATGCTGGACAAGAGCGTGGCGGTGATCCAGCGGCCGCCTTCGAAGCCACGAGTCAGCAGCTGCTCGATCTCGGGGCGCTGGGCCACCGCATCCATCATGGCGCCGATGCCCCCCATCATGCCGAAGACGACGAAAATTCCGACGGCGAGGAAGGTGAGCAGCTTCACCACCGATTCCAGCGCGATGGCGGCGATAACGCCGTCCTGGTGCTCGGTCGCATCGATATGGCGGGTGCCGAACAGCATGGTGAAGGCGGCCATGGCGATGGCCACCACCAGCGCGAGGTCGCCCAGCACCGGCATGCCCAGCACGCTCGTCTGCTGGGTGCCGGCAATGGTGAGCAGAGTGATGAGCGAGTTGGCGGCCGCCTTCAGCTGCAGCGAGATGTAGGGCACGATGCCCAGCACGGCGATGGCCGACACCGCTGCGCCGAGCGCCTGGTTCTTGCCATAGCGGGCAGCGATGAAATCGGCAATGGAGGTGATGTTCTGGCGCTTGGCGAGGTCAACGATGTGACGGATGATCGGCCAGCCCAGGGCGAACATGATGATGGGGCCGATATAGATCGGCAGGAACTCGAAGCCCTTCTTGGCCGACAGGCCGACGCTGCCATAAAAGGTCCAGGAGGTGCAGTAGACGCCGAGGCTCAAGGCATAGACCAGCGGCCGTGGCTTGCCGCGGCGCTGCTTGCGCATGCGGTCGTAATAGCTTGCCACGGCAAAGAGCGCGCCGAGATAGGCGACCGCAATGGCAAGAATGGCCCAGCTGTTGAACATATGTCCGGCGCCTTTGCGCTTCGCGGCGATGAGATCATTTTATGTCTTGCCGAATCAACACACTTCTTCAAGTGCTTCTGAAATACGGTCGAGCACTCGTTCTGAACGGCTGTCTTCTCGCGAGGAGTGTGCGATGGGTATTCTTCAGGAATTCAAGGAATTCGCGGTCAAGGGAAATGTCGTCGACATGGCGGTCGGCATCATCATCGGCGCTTCTTTCACCACGATCGTGAAGTCGCTGGTCGATGACATCTTCATGCCGATCGTGGGTGCGCTGACGGGTGGCATCGACTTCTCCAATATCTTCATCCAGCTCACTGGCGATACCCCTTATCCGACGCTGGCGGCAGCAAAGCAGGCGGGGGTCGCGACGGTGAACATCGGGTCGTTCATCAACGCCTGTATCGCGTTCCTGATCGTCGCCTGGATCCTGTTCATGGTGGTCAAGGCCATGAACCGGCTGACCCGCAAGGCGGAAGCGGGCGCGGCCGACGTGCCGCCGCCGCGGCAGGAGGTGCTACTGGAGGAGATCCGCGACGCGCTGGTCAAGCAGAGCCGGGGGGCGTAGTCCGCACCGTGCGGCCCTGGATGGGCCGGTCAAGCCGTGCCATGACGAAGTTCTTTAATTTCAGTGGTTTACGTCATCACCGGGCCTGACCTGGTGATTCAGGCGGCGAGGAAAGCCCGCGCCGTGTCACCCGCCGCCGACAAAGCCGACGATCTTGCGCATGGCCCGGTCAAGCCGGGTCATGACGAAGTTCTTTAATTTCAGTGGTTTACGTCATCACCGGGCCTGACCTGGTGATTCAGGGCGGCGAGGAAAGCCCGCGCCGTGTCACCCGCCGCCGACAAAGCCGACGATCTTGCGCACGTCGGCCATGATCGGCGCGGCCAGGGCGCGGGCACGATCGGCGCCATCGGCCAGGATGCCATCGATATGGCCGGGGTCGGCCACCAGCCGCTTCATCTCGCCGGTGATGGGCGAGAGCTTCTCGACAGCAAGGTCGATGAGCGCCTGTTTGAAGATCGAGAACTGCGCCCCGCCATACTGGTTCAGCACCGCCGGCACGTCGGCTCCTGCCAGGGCGGCGTAGATGCCGACGAGATTGGCCGCTTCCGGGCGGGTTTCCAGGCCCTTGGCCTCGGTGGGCAGTGGCTCGGGGTCGGTCTTGGCCTTGCGGATCTTCCTGGCGATGGTGTCGGCATCATCGGTGAGATTGATGCGCGACAAGTCCGACGGGTCGGACTTGGACATCTTCTTCGTGCCGTCGCGCAGGCTCATCACCCGGGTGGCGGGCCCTGAGATCAGCGGCTCGGTCAGCGGAAAGAAGCCGTCGGGATAGCCGAGCGCGGCAATCTCCTCGGCGAAGTCGTTGTTGAACTTCTGGGCGATGTCGCGGGTGAGCTCCAGATGCTGCTTCTGGTCCTCGCCCACCGGCACGTGGGTCGCACGGTAGGCGAGGATGTCCGCCGCCATCAGGTTGGGGTAGGCATAGAGACCCACCGACGCGTTCTCGCGGTCCTTGCCCGCCTTCTCCTTGAACTGGGTCATGCGGTTGAGCCAGCCGAGCCGCGCCACGCAATTGAAGATCCAGGCAAGCTCCGCGTGCGCCGCCACCTGGCTCTGGTTGAATACGATGTGCCGCTTGGGATCTATGCCGGCCGCGATGAAGGCCGCAGCCACTTCCCGTGTGCTCTGCCTGAGCTCGCGCGGCTCCTGCCAGACGGTAATCGCGTGCATGTCGACCACGCAGTAGAGGCACTCGTAGCTGTCCTGCAGCGTGACGAAGCGCGAGATGGCGCCGAGATAGTTGCCGAGATGCAGATTGCCCGTGGGCTGGACGCCCGAGAAGACACGGGGAGCAGGCTTGGTCATCAATCAACTCCTGATAGCCCGCGCTATATCGCGCAAATGGCCGATCCTGCCAACCGGTTAGATGGTCTGATCGCTGGGCGCGGTCGGTGCCGTGGCGGGCTTGCGCCGGAGCATTGCCTTGAGCTCGGACAGGCGGAAGGCGCCCGTCGCCTGGCCCGCGGCGAAGAACAGCAGCGCGCCGCCCAGGACCAGTGCCACGAAGCAGGCGAGTTGCAGCAGGAAGGGCCGGCCTGCTGCAAAGACCGACGCCAGGGGCCAGATCAGGACGGCGAGAATGCCGGCCCCCATGACGAGGCTGGCCAGCATGATGCGCCAGAGGCGCGCCTTGAGGCGCGGATCGGCCTGATACTGGCCGCGGCGCAGCAGGATGACCAGCAAGAGCAGGGTGTTGGTCCAGGCGGCGAGCGAAGTGGCGAGCGCGATGCCCAAGTGGCCGATGAAGGAGAACATGGCCAGGCTGCCGACAACGTTCACCGCAACGGAGGCGCCGGCGCAGAGCATGGGCGTCTTGGTGTCCTCGTTCGCGAAGAAGGTGGGCGTGAACACCTTGATCAGCACGTAGGCGGGCAGCCCGAGGCCGAACAGAGCCAGGGCCTCGGAGACCTCGATCGTGTCGTGGGGCGTGAAGTTGCCGTATTCGAACAGCATGTGCACGATGGGCACGGGCATCGCGACCAGCGCGACAGTCGCCGGCAGGGTGAGCAGCATGGACAACTCCACAGCCCGGTTCTGGGTATAGCGCATGCCCGTGTGGTCGCCGGCGCGCAGCCGGCGAGACAGATCCGGCAGCAGCACGATGCCCATGGCCACCCCGATCAGCCCCAGCGGCAGCTGATAGATGCGATCGGCATAGTAGAGCCAGGCAGGCCCATGAGGGATCAGGGACGCGATCATGGTGCCGATCACCAGGTTGATCTGGGTGATGCCGGCGGAGATGGTGCCCGGCACGCCCAAGCGCACCAGCCGGCGCACCCCAGGGGTGAGCCGCGGCAGCCGTGGCCTGAGCTTCATGCCGGCGCGCTCGCACACGACCAGCAGCATGACGAGCTGCATGAGGCCGGAGATCATGATGGCGAACATCAGCAGCTCGGCGGTGCGCGGCTCGGCCCCCCAGCCGAGGAAAGCTGCGCCGGCGAGGGTGATGATCTGCATGACATTGAGGATGATGGGCGCGGCGGCGGGGAAAGAGAACTTGCCCAAGCTGTTCAGCACGCCGGAGAAGAACGCCACCAGCGACATGAACATGAGATAGGGAAAGCCGATACGGGAGAGGGTGACCGCCAGGTCGAACTGCTCGTCGTTTTCTGCAAAGCCCGGCGCGATCACCAGCATGACCAGGGGCATGGCGATCTCAGCGAGGATGACGAAGGCGGTGAGCGCAGTAAGCAGCACGCTCATCACCTCCTCGCCGAAGCGGCGGGCGCCCGCTTCCCCCTCCCCCTCCAGCCGCTTGGCGAAGAGCGGCACGAAGGCGGCATTGAAGGCGCCCTCGGCAAAGAGGCTGCGGAACATGTTGGGCAGGCGGACGGCCACGACGAAGGCACCGGCCACCAGCCCGGTGCCGAGCATGCCGGCCGACAGCGCGTCGCGGACGTAGCCGAGAACGCGGCTCGCCATCGTGTAGCCGCTGACGGTCATGGCCGAGCGCAGCAAACTCATCGCGAAAGGTCCCTCACGCCGCCCCTTGCGCCACTTCCCCGGCAATCACGGCGAGCAGGTGCTCCTTGATCTGCCGATGACGGGTGGCATTGGTGATCTTCGCCCCCGTGAGGTCGGTGACATAGAACACGTCCACCGCCCGCTCGCCGAAGGTGGCGATCTGCGCCGAGCTGATGTTGAGATTGAGCCGGAACAGCGCCTCGGTCAGGTCGTAGAGGAAGCCCAGCCGGTCGCGGCCATTGACCTCGATGACGGTGAAGCGGTTGGAGGAATCGTTGTCGATGATAACCTGGGGCTCGACCGTGAAGGCGCTCAGCCGGCTGCCCGGCTTGGTGTTGCGGGCGATCATCTCGGCCAGCCTGACCTTTCCGGTGAGCGCCCGCCGGATCATCTCGCACACCCGCTCGGCCCGGCGCCGCTCGTCCTCCTCCTGCTCGAACTCCCGCGGGATGAGCAGGGTGTCGAGCGCCATGCCGTCGGCCGTGGTGAAGATCTGCGCGCTGGTGATGCTGGCCCCAGCGACGGCGCAAGCTCCGGTGAGCAGCGCCAGCAGCCGGGGATGGTCCGGCGCGAACACGGTGAGCTCGGTGATGGCGGTGAAGGCGTCGGTCTCCACATGGGTGGCGATCGCCTCACCGGCCGCTTCGGCGGCCCTGATCATGCGGGCATGCTGGAGGTGGTGGGCGAGATCGACATTGAGCCAGTAGGGGTCATAGTGCCGGGCGACATAGGCCTCGCGCGCAGCATCGTCCCATTCGGGCGTGGCCTCGCGGAAGGCGTTATGGGCCTCCGCCAGCCGCTCCTGGCGGCTGATGGACGTGTGGCCGCCGGTCAGCAAGGGCTCGGTCTCGAAATACAGGGTACGCAAGAGCTGCCCTTTCCAGCCGGTCCATACGCCGGGGCCGACGGCGCGGATATCGGCGACGGTCAGGATCAACAGCAGCTTAAGCCGCTCCGGGCTCTGTACGATCGCGGCGAAGTCGAGAATGGTCTTGAAGTCGTTCAAGTCGCGCATCTGGGCGAAATCGCTCATGACCAGATGGTTGCGCACCAGCCAGGCGACCGTCTCGGTCTCGGCTGCCGTGAGCCCCAGGCGCGGGCACAGCTCCATGGCGATGCGCTCGCCAGCGACGGAATGGGATTCCCGCCGTCCTTTGGCGATGTCGTGCAGGAACACCGCGACATAGAGCACCCGGCGGTTGCTGATCGTGTTGATGAGACCGTGCGCGACCGGATGCTCGCCGCCAAGGGCGCCGTGCTCCAGCTCGGAGAGCACGCCGACCGCCCGGATGAGATGCTCGTCCACAGTGTAGTGGTGATACATGTTGAACTGCATCTGCGCGACGATGCGCCCGAATTCCGGGATGAAGCGGCCCAGCACGCCGGCCTCGTTGAGGGATCGCAGCACCGCCTCCGGATGCAGCGGCGAACACAGCATCTCCAGGAACAGCGCGTTGGCTTGCGGATCGTGACGCAGCCGGTCATCGATCAGGCGCAAGGAGCGCCGCACCAGCTTGAGCGCGTTGGGATGGATGAGCAGATCATGGGCTTCCGCCAACTGGAACAGCCGCAGGAGATTGATCGGCCGCCGCTGGAAAACGTGATCGTCGACCACGTTCACCCGCCCCACATCGAGCTTGAAATCAGGGTCGTCCAGCACCTCCGGCTTGGCCACGCCCAGCTTCTGCAGCATGGCGCTCATAGTGGGGATCTTCTTGATCTGCTGGGCTTCCAGCACGGCGCAGAAGATGCGGGTGAGGTCGCCCACATCCTTGGCGACCAGGAAATAATGCTTCATGAAGCGCTCAACACGCTTCTGGCGGCCGTGGGAGCGATAGCCCAGCCGCTCGGCCAGCTCGGCCTGCAGATCGAAGGTGAGCCGATCGCCCGGCCGTCCCGTCATGAAATGGAGGTGGCAGCGAACGGCCCACAGGAAATCCTCGCAGACGCGGAAGCGCCGCGCCTCGGCGCGGGTGAACATGCCCGCCGCTACCAAGGCCTCGGGCGAGCCGGTGCCGTAGAGGAACTTGGCGATCCAGAACAGGCTGTGCAGGTCACGCAAGCCCCCCTTGCCGTTCTTGACATCAGGCTCCACCAGATAGCGCGACGAGCCGGCGTGGGTGTGGCGCTCGTCGCGCTCAGCGAGCTTGGCGGCGATGAAAGAGGCGGCATTGCCCGCGACCACCTCCTTGCGGAAGCGCCTCTCCAGCAAGGCGAACAAGTCCCCATCGCCCCAGATATAGCGCGCTTCGAGAATGGAGGTGAGGATGGTGCTGTCGCTGCGGGAGAGCCGGATGCACTCATCAATGCTGCGGGTGGCATGGCCCACCTTGAGGCCCAAGTCCCACAGCACGTAGAGCATGTACTCAATCATGCTCTCGCACCAGGCGGTCTGCTTGTAGGGCAGCACGAACAGGAGATCGATGTCGGACTTGGGGCCGAGGGTGCCGCGGCCGTAGCCGCCGACCGCCACCACCGCGATGCGCTCGGCGGCGGAGGGGTTGCGCGCCCGGTAGATGTGCACGGCCGTAAAGTCGTAGAGCGCGCGGATCACCTCGTCCTGGACATAGGCCAGATTAATGGCGCAGGCGGTGCCATGCCCATCCTCGATCAGCCGGCGCTCCGCTTCCGCCCGACCCGCCCGCAAGGCCTGCTTCAGGGTTGCGAGGAGGGCTTGGCGCATGGCCGCGTCATCGCCCTCGTGCCGCCGGAACAGCTCCGTGAGCGACTGGCGCAGGGCGACGCCGTCGATGAGCGCCGCGGGGTTGGCGACCGGAAGCAGCGTTTCTGTTGGCTCCGGCAGCGCCGGGCGTGGCGGCTTGTTCATGACAGGGACTTTTAGCTGAGGATGCCTGGCAGTGCACGCGGCTTCGGCACGGGGCCGGCAAGCAATCGTGCCGCAGGGTTGCGTCCATGCTAAGTGTGCTTGACCTTCCAGTGACTGGAAGGCCTAAATCGAGCGCCGGTCCCATTTCGCGCGCAGGAGCCCCCTATGAGTGACCCGCATCATGGTGCCGGATGCTGCAGCGGCAAGCCCGCTCCGGTTGCCGATATCCACGTCGCCCACAAGCACGAGCATGGTGCAGCGGAGACGAGCGAAGCACAGCTCGCCCGAGATCCGGTGTGCGGCATGTCGGTCGACCCGGCAACGGCCCGCCACGTGCATGCATACGAGGGGCAGACCTATTATTTCTGCTCGGCCGGCTGCAAGGCCAAGTTCGCGGCCGATCCACAGGCCTATCTGGGTGAGCGGCCGGCGCCTGAACCGATGCCGGAGGGGACGATCTACACCTGCCCCATGCATCCGGAGATCGAGCAGGTGGGTCCCGGCAACTGCCCCATCTGCGGCATGGCGCTCGAGCCCAAGAGCGTGACGGTCGACAGCGGCCCCAATCCCGAGCTGGTCGACTTCACCCGCAAGTTCTGGGTGAGCCTGCCTTTTGCCATCGCGCTGCTCCTGGTCGAGATGGGCAGCCATCTCGGCCTGCCGATCCAGGACTGGCTGAGCGCAACCCGGTTCGGCCCGAGCTTGCCCAATGTGCTGCAGCTTCTGCTGGCCACGCCGGTGGTGCTGTGGGGCGGCAGCAGCTTCTTCGTGCGCTGCTGGAATTCGATCAGGACGCGCAATCTCAACATGTGGACGCTGATCGGCATCGGCGTCGGCGCGGCCTATGCCTATAGCGTGGTGGCGACGCTTGCCCCTGGCATTTTCCCGCAGGGTTTCCGCGACCACCACGGCAATGTGGCGGTCTATTTCGAAGCGGCGGCTGTGATCACCGTGCTGGTGCTGCTGGGCCAAATCCTGGAGCTCAAGGCGCGCGAACGGACGTCCGGCGCGATCCGGGCGTTGCTCGACCTTGCGCCGCCGGTCGCCCGGCGGGTGCGGCCGGACGGCAGCGACGAGGAGGTGCCGGTGGCGGCCCTTCATCCGGGCGACCGCATCCGGGTGCGGCCGGGCGACAAGATCGCGGTGGACGGCGCGGTGGTCGAAGGCGCATCCAGCGTGAACGAATCGATGCTCACCGGCGAGGCCATGCCGGTGGAGAAGGCCCCCGGCGACCCGGTGACCGCGGGCACGCTCAACGGCTCGGGCTCCTTCATCATGGAAGCCAAGCGAGTCGGCGCCGACACCGTGCTCGCCCGTATCATCGAGATGGTGGCGGAGGCGCAGCGATCGCGGGCGCCGATCCAACGGCTGGCCGACGTGTTCGCCGGCTGGTTCGTGCCGGCGGTGCTGGCGGTGGCGGTGATTGCCTTCATCGCCTGGGCGCTGGTCGGGCCCGAGCCGCGGCTCACCTATGCGCTGGTGGTGGCGGTGTCGGTGCTCATCATCGCCTGCCCCTGTGCGCTCGGGCTGGCAACGCCCATGGCGATCATGGTTGGCACCGGGCGCGGTGCCCAGCTCGGCGTGCTGGTCAAGAATGCGGAGGCGCTCGAGCGGCTCGCCAGCGTCGATACCTTGGTGCTGGACAAGACCGGCACCCTCACCGAGGGCAAGCCAAAGCTCACCGATGTTATGGCGGTGGGCGCGGGCGAAGACGAGGTGCTGCGGCTTGCGGCCTCGCTGGAAGCGGGCAGCGAGCACCCGCTGGCGGAAGCGATCCGCGAGGGTGCGGCGGCGCGCGGCCTCAAGCCCGCCGCGGTGGACGGCTTTGCTGCGGTGAGCGGCAAGGGCGTGAAGGGCCGCATCGATGGTGCGGATGTGAGCCTCGGCAACGAGCCGTTCATGCGGGATCTCGGGGTGGATGTCGCGGCGGCCGCCGACCGGGTGGCCGCGCTCAGGGCCGAGGGCAAGACCGTGGTGCTGCTGGCGCGCGACCGCACCCTGCTTGGGGCTCTCGCGGTCGCGGATGCGGTGAAGCCGACCACGCCCGAGGCGATTGCCGCGCTGCGCGGCCAGGGCCTGCGCATCATCATGGCAACCGGCGACAACGAGGCGACGGCCCATGCGGTCGGCCGCAGCCTGGGCATCGACGAGGTGCGCGCCGGCGTGCTGCCGGAGGACAAGGTGGACGTGATCAAGCAGCTGCAGGCGGGAGGCGCCAAGGTGGCCATGGCCGGCGATGGGGTGAACGACGCGCCGGCCTTGAGCGCGGCAGATGTGGGCATCGCCATGGGCACGGGGTCCGACGTTGCGCTGGAGAGCGCCGGCGTCACCCTGGTCAAGGGTGACCTCAACGGCATCGTTCGCGCGCGCAAGCTGTCAGCCGCCGTCATGCGCGGCATCAAGCAGAACCTGTTCTTCGCCGCGATCTACAACGTGCTCGGCGTGCCGATTGCGGCGGGCGTGCTCTATCCCGTGTTCGGCCTGCTCTTGTCACCGATCGTAGCGGCGGCGGCGATGAGCCTGTCGTCGGTGTCGGTCATCGCCAACTCGCTCAGGCTGCGGCAGATGCGATTCTGACGCGTCGTGTGGCTCAGGATACCGCAACTTGCGTCATCACCTGCCTTGCGCCGGTAATCCAGCAAGCGGAAAGCGCCTGCCGGAAGGCCCCTGGATGCCGGCTCAAGGCCGGCATGACGATGCGGTTCGTCAGCCCCCTACGTCATCACCGGGCTTGACCCGGTGATCCAGGGCAGCAAGGGGAAAGCACCTGTCGTGTAGCCCCTGGATGCCGGCTCAAGGCCGGCATGACGATGCGGTTCGTCAGCCCCCTACGTCATCACCGGGCTTGACCCGGTGATCCAGAGCGAAGCAGGAAAGCGCCTGTCGTGTGGCTCTGGATGCCCCGGTCGGGGCCGGGGCATGACGGCTTGCCACGAGTTACGTCGGCACCCTATTCAGCCGTTCACGTCGTAGGCGGCAATGGCCGCCATGTTGACGAGATCATTGGCCGTGGCATTGAGGGGTGCGATCTGCACCGAGCGCTCGAGCCCCACCAGCATGGGCCCCACCACCATGACCCCGCCGAGCTGCTGCAGCAGCTTGGTGGCGATGCTGGCGCAGTCGCCCGCCGGCATCACCAGCACATTGGCCGGGCCGGTGAGGCGGCAGAACGGATAGAGCGCCATGGCCTCGCGGCTGAGCGCCACGTCGGCCTGCATCTCCCCGTCATATTCGAAGTCGACGCCGCGGGCATCGAGAATGCAGACGGCCTCGTGGCATCCGCGCGCCCGATCGGTCTGCAGATGGCCGAAGGTCGACTGGCTGAGGAAGGCCACCCGCGGCTCATAGCCGAAGCGGCGCGCCACCCCTGCCGCCTCCTCGGCGATGTCGGCAAGCTCCTCGGCGCTGGGGTTCTCCTGTCCGGTGGTATCGGCGACGAACACGGTGCGGCCGCGACACAGGGCCATGGACACCCCGATCAGCCGCCGGTTGGGACTGACGTCGATGGCGTGCTGCACGTCATCCAGCGCGACGCCATAGTGGCGGGTGATGCCGGTGACCATGGCATCGGCGTCGCCCAAGGCGATCATGCAGGCGGCGAACACGTTGCGGTCGTTGTTCACCAGGCGCTGGCAATCGCGCATGAGCAGGCCGCGCCGCTGCATGCGGCGATAGATATACTGGGCATATTCCGCATTGCGGTCGGAAAGGCGGGCATTGAGCACGCTGACATTCTCGTTGAGCTCTATCCCCAGCGACTTCACCGACTGCTCGATCAGGTTCTCGCGGCCGACCAGGATCGCATGCCCCAGGCCCGCATTGGCGAAGCCGTTGGCGGCGCGGATCATGCGCTCCTCCTCGCCCTCCGCGAAGACCACGCGCTTGCCGCTCTGCCGCACCTGCTCGAAGATGCCCTGAAGCGATCCGGCGATCGGATCGAGCCGTGCCGACAGCTCCGCCGCATAGGCGGCAAGGTCGACGATATGCTTGCCGGCAACGCCTGACTCCATGGCGGCGCGCGCCACGGCCGGCGGCACCGTGGAGATGAGGCGCGGGTCGAACGGCGCCGGAATGAGGTAGTTGGGCCCGTATTTGGGCCGCTGGCCGTGATAGGCGGCGGCGACCTCGTCCGGCACGTCCTCGCGGGCCAGTCGGGCCAGGGCCTCGGCTGCGGCGATCTTCATTTCCTCGTTGATGGTGCGGGCGCGCACGTCCAGCGCTCCACGGAAGATGTAAGGAAATCCCAGCACGTTGTTGATCTGGTTGGGATAATCGGAGCGCCCAGTGGCCATGATGGCATCGTCGCGCACCTCGGCCACCTCCTCCGGCGTGATCTCCGGGTCCGGGTTGGCCATGGCGAAGATGATCGGGCGCCGGGCCATGCTCGCCACCATCTTCTTGGTGAGCGCGCCCTGGACGGAAAGCCCGAAGAAGACGTCCGCGCCGACGATGGCCTCCTCCAGCGTGCGGGCGTCGGTCTCGACCGCATGGGCGGATTTCCACTGGTTCATGCCGTCGGTGCGCCCCTTGTAGATCACGCCCTTGGAGTCGCACAGGATGATGTGCTCGCCGGGGAGCCCCATGGCCTTGATCAGCTCGGCGCAGGCGATGGCCGCGGAGCCGGCGCCGTTGATGACCAGCTTCACCGTCTTGATATCGCGCTCGGTGAGGTGAAGCGCATTGATCAGGCCGGCGGCGGCGATGATGGCGGTGCCGTGCTGGTCGTCATGGAAGACGGGGATGTTCATCAGCTCGCGCAGGCGCTGCTCGATGACGAAGCAGTCCGGCGCCTTGATATCCTCAAGATTGATGCCGCCGAAGGCGGGGCCGAGATAGCGCACGCAGTTGATGAAGGCGTCGACATCCTTGGTGTCGACCTCGAGATCGATGGCGTCCACATCGGCAAAGCGCTTGAACAGCACCGCCTTGCCCTCCATGACCGGCTTCGAGGCCAGAGCACCGAGGTCGCCCAGCCCGAGAATGGCGGTGCCGTTGCTGATGACGGCCACCATGTTGCCCTTGGTGGTGTAGTCATAGGCGGTTTCCGGCTGTTCGGCGATGCGCCGTACGGGGAATGCGACGCCGGGGGAATAGGCAAGGCTCAAGTCGCGCTGGGTGGCCATCGGCTTGGTCGCGTTGACCTCGAGCTTGCCCGGCTTGCCGCGCTGATGGAAAATGAGCGCCTCGGTTTCCGAAACCCTGGGCTGCCGCCCGCCCGTGCCGTGTTCCCCTGCCATATTCTTCGTGCCCCAATCTCATTCCACTTATGGAAGCGGCGAACCTAACCTCCCCATGGGCGCGCCTCAAGCGTTTGCTGAGTGAAATCGCGAGGGGGCCTTGCCCCATACCCGTAGCTGGCCCGTTATGCACAGCCAAGCCGGGCGAGCGTGCAGACAAGGGCCTGTCCAGTTGATATTTTCGCGGCCCATGAGGACCGCCGCCATGGACGCATATCCGGTCGCACCCGAAGCCGCACTCATCGAGGACGACGAGCGCCTCGCCATGGCTGCCGACGCCAAGGCGGTCACGCCGATGATGGCCCAGTATCTGGCCATCAAGCAGCAGCATCCGGACTGCCTGCTGTTCTTCCGGATGGGCGACTTCTACGAGCTGTTCTTCGAGGATGCGGGAAACGCCTCGGAAACACTGGGCATCGCCCTCACCAAGCGCGGGAAGCACCTGGGCGAGGACATCCCCATGTGCGGGGTGCCTGTGCATGCGGCGGAGGACTATCTCGAGCGGCTGATCCGCGCAGGCTACCGGGTGGCGGTATGCGAGCAGACGGAGGATCCGGCCGAGGCGAAGAAGCGCGGCGCCAAGTCGGTCGTGCAACGCGCGGTAGTCCGCCTGGTCACCCCGGGCACCCTCACCGAGGACAGCCTGCTCGAATCGAAACGCCACAACTATCTCGCCGCGCTCACCCGGCTGCGTGCCCGCGACGAGCTGGCGCTGGCCTGGATCGACATTTCCACCGGCGACTTCGCTTGTTGCCTGGTCACCGCCGATACCCTTGGCGCCGAGATCGCGCGGCTCGACCCCGGCGAGATCGTGGTGGCCGACAGCCTTCTGGCGGACGACACACTGGCCGGCACCTTGCGGCTGCAGAAAGCGCCGCTCACGCCGCTGCCCTCCTCGCGGTTCGACAGCACCAATGCGGAGAAGCGGTTGAAGGCCCATTTCGCGGTGGGTGCGCTCGATGCGTTCGGCGCCTTTTCCCGGGCGGAGATCGCCGCCTGCGGGGCATTGCTCGACTATGTGATGCTGACGCAAGTGGGCCGGGCGCCGCTCATCCGCCCGCCCAGCCAGCGCCAGCAGAGCGAGGTGATGCTGATCGATGGGGCCACCCGCAGCAATCTGGAGCTCACCCGGACGACCGGCGGCGAAAGGCGCGGCAGCCTCCTCGACAGCATCGACCGCACCCTGACCAGTGCCGGCGGGAGGCTGCTTTCCGACAGGCTCGCCGCCCCGCTCACCGACCCGCGCGCCATCAACGACCGGCTGGACACGGTGGCCTTCTTCCTGGAATTCGATCGCATGCGCGCGGACATCCGGGGGCAACTCAAGGCGGCGCCGGATTTCGCGCGGGCCCTGTCGCGCCTCACGGTCGGGCGGGGCGGGCCCCGCGACCTGGCGGCCATCGGCGCCGGGCTCAGGGCGGCAGCGGAAATACGCGCGGTGCTCGAGCAGGACACGGGGCTCGTGGACAAGCCGGCCGAGCTCGCGGGAATCGTCGCGGTGCTGCGGCGCGATAACGGCACGCTGGCGGATCGGCTTGCAGGCACCCTGGCGGACGATCTGCCACTCAACCCGCGTGACGGCGGCTTCGTGCGGCCCGGCTTCGTGGCCGAGCTCGACGAGCAGCTGCGCTTGCGCGACCAGAGCCGGCAGGTGATCGCAAGCCTGCAGAACCGCTATGCCGACGAGACCGGCGTCCGCTCGCTCAAGATCCGCCACAACAACGTGCTCGGCTATTTCATCGAGGTGGGCGCCCAGCATGGGGAGAAGCTTACGGCGCCGGCCCTTGCGGGGCGTTTCATTCACCGCCAGACCCTTGCCAATGCCATGCGCTTCACCACGGTGGAGCTTGCCGATCTCGAATCGCAGATCGCGAAGGCGGCCGAGCGGGCGCTGGCCATCGAGATGGCCATCTATGACGAGCTGGTCGCCGCCGTTACCGAACAGGCCGGACTGATCGCCGAAATCGCCGAGGCGCTCGCGGGGCTGGATGTGAGTGCCGCCCTCGCGCAGCTGGCGGAGGACGAGCGATTCGTGCGCCCGCAGGTCGATCATTCCCGCGCCTTTTCCATTCTGCAGGGCCGCCACCCGGTGGTCGAACGCGCCCTGCGGCAGGCGGGCGACGGCGCGTTCGTGCCCAATGACTGCGACCTGTCCGCCGATGGGCAGAGCAATGCCGGCCGGCACATCTGGCTGATCACCGGCCCCAACATGGCGGGCAAGTCCACCTTCCTGCGCCAGAACGCGCTCATCGCGATCCTGGCGCAGACGGGGTCGTTCGTGCCGGCGGCGTCAGCCCATATCGGCGTGGTCGACCGGCTGTTCAGCCGTGTGGGGGCGGCGGACGACCTTGCCCGCGGCCGTTCGACCTTCATGGTGGAAATGGTTGAGACCGCCACCATTCTCAATCAGGCCGGCGAACGCTCACTGGTCATTCTGGACGAGATCGGCCGCGGCACGGCCACCTTCGACGGCCTGTCCATCGCGTGGGCTTGCGTGGAGCATCTGCACGAGGTGAACCGCTGCCGCGCCCTGTTCGCCACCCATTTCCATGAGCTCACGGCGCTCGCGGATCGCCTTGGCCGCCTGGCCAACGCGACCATGAAGGTGCGCGAATATCACGGCGAGCTGGTGTTCCTGCACGAGGTGGGCCCAGGGGCGGCCGACCGCTCCTATGGCATTCAGGTGGCCAAGCTCGCGGGATTGCCAACTGCGGTGATCGACCGGGCGACGGAAGTGCTGCGGGTGCTCGAACAAAGCGAGCAGGCATCCAGCCGCCGCGAGCTGGTGGACGACCTGCCGCTGTTTGCCGCCGCGCGGCCGGTTTCGGCCGTGCCCGCACAGCCGGCGCAGCCGGCCGGCCCGAGCGCTGTGGAGCAGGTGCTGGCGGAGGTCGCACCGGACAATCTCACGCCGCGCGAGGCGCTAGACGTGCTCTATCGGCTGAAGTCTCTGGCCACCGCGCATCCGCAGCGCTGAAGAGATCGCTCAAGCTCCTTCGCAAACTGCTGTATGGTCGTGCTGGACTCTCAGGCACCGCCGCGAGCGAACTCACCCGATGGACAGCCTGACCTTCGCTGCGATCATCGCCGCGTCCTTCATGCATGCGGCGTGGAACGCCATGATCAAGATCGGCCTGGACCGGTTCATGGCCATGGCGCTGATGGGCCTTTCCCTGGGTGGCCTGTCGCTGATGCTGACACCTTTCTTCCCCTTTCCCGACCGAGCGGCCTGGCCGTATATGATCGCGTCGGTGATCTTCCACATCGCTTACAACCTGTCGCTCGTGCGGGCCTATAACCTCGGCGAATATGGCCAGGTTTATCCGCTGGCGCGCGGGGCAGCGCCGCTGGCGGTCGCCGCATTCGGCGCCCTTTTCCTCGGGGAGGCGCTGTCGCCGCTGGGCTGGGGCGGGATCATCGTCCTGGTCGGCGGCGTCTGGCTGATGTCGCTCAAGGGAGGCGGCAAGAGCAGCGGCTCCATTCATGCGACCGCGGTTGGAGCTGCCCTCGTCGTGTCGACCTTCATCGCCACCTATACGGTGATCGACGGCATCGGAGGGCGGGTTTCGGGAACCCCCTCCGGCTACACGCTTTGGCTTTCGGCTCTCGAGGGCCTGATCATGCTCTTGATCGCCGCCGGCGTGCGTGGGCCTGCCGCCATCCTGGCCTTACGCGGCGTGTGGACCGCGGGCATCATTGCAGGCGCCCTTTCGCTCGGCGCCTACTGGATCGCGATCTGGGCCATGTCGCGGGCGCCGCTCGGCACCGTGGCGGCGTTGCGCGAGACCAGCATCTTCTTCGCGCTGGCCATATCCGTGGCGGCGCTGAAGGAACCGCTGACCCCCTGGCGCGCCACCGCCGCGGCCATGATCGTGCTCGGGGCGGTGAGCCTCAGGCTTGCTTAAGGCTCACCTGGCCCCGGTATTTGCGGCTTAACGGCAATAGGGTATGATTCGCGACCTGCAACAGATGGGGCTGGCCATGACCACGACAGACTTCACCGGACCGAACCGCAGATGGTTCCTGGCCCTCGGCATCGCCCTGCTGGTGATCGGGTTCCTCGCCATCCTGTTCCCGCTGGTCTTCACCCTTACCGCCCAGATCCTCGTCGGCATGGCCATGCTGGTGGGGGGCATAGCCGTGCTGGTGCATGCGTTCGGCGAACGCAGCTGGAGCGGCCTGTTGTGGGAAATCCTGGTGGGCGCGCTCTACGTGATCGCGGGCCTCTATTTCATCTTCGACCCGCTGGGCGGCATGATCGCCTTCACCATCGCGCTGGCGGCGTTCTTCATCGTGGATGGCGTGTTCCGCATCATCATGGGGGTGAAGGCGCGGCCCCATTCCGGCGCCATATGGGCCATCATCGGCGGCGTCTTGTCCATTCTCCTCGGCATATTGATCTGGAGCGGCCTGCCCGGCTCGGCGACCTGGGCAGTCGGCACCCTGGTCGGCATCAATCTCGCCTTCGCGGGCGCCGCCTTCGTCGCCATGGGCACGTCGGCCTTTGCTCCCAAATAGGCATAGGCCGCGCTGAGCCTGTCACAGTCTCCTGGCAGAGTGGGAGCGGCAATCGGCCCTCCCCTCCGGGAGGCACGAAACTTACGACTTGTCGTTTAGAATAGGCCGTCCGGGAACGGCTGCTGTTTTCCATGGCCAGGACCTATCTCATGAACGTATCTTTCTTCCGCGAGCTGCTGGACAGCATTGTCGATCGCAGCCGCGCTCTCACAGCGCTCACCCTTGGCAACGGCGCCAATGACGATGCCGTCGAGCTGGCGCGGCAGCTGTTGTCGCGCCGGGGCGAGTCATCGGGCGCCATTCTGGCCCAGCAAATCCTCAACGCTTACAGGCGGCTCGATCAGGCCGGCAAGCTCGCCTTCTTCAACATGCTGAGCACCGACTTCATGCCCGACACCAACGCGGTGCTCCAGGCGGCGGAGCGCTTCTCGAAATCGCCGTCGTCGAGCACGCTCAGAGCGCTGAGCACCGCGCTCGATTCTCCGCGCCAGGAGTTCTTCCGCCGGCTGAACTTTGCACCCGGCGGCACGCAGGCGATCGTGCGCATGCGAGAGGACCTGCTGGACCTTCTGAAGGAGCACCCGGATCTCCGGGCGGTCGACGACGATATCGTCCACCTGTTCGGGTCCTGGTTCAACCGCGGCTTCCTGGTGCTGCGGCGCATCGACTGGTCGACCCCCGCCGATATCCTGGAGAAGATCATCCAGTACGAGGCGGTGCACGAGATCAACGGCTGGGATGATCTGAAGCGCCGCCTCGATCCGCATGACCGGCGCTGCTACGCGTTCTTCCACCCGTCCCTGGTGGACGATCCGCTCATCTTCGTCGAGGTCGCCCTGGTGGACGACGTTCCGGGCTCGATCGACGGTCTGATCACGGCCGAGGCGGCGGCCTCGACCGAGGCACCGCGCACGGCAGTCTTCTATTCGATCTCGAACTGCCAGAAGGGCCTTGCCGGCATTTCCTTCGGGAACTTCCTGATCAAGCAGGTGGTCACCGACCTCGCCCGCGAGGTTCCCTCGCTCAGGACCTTCGTGACCCTGTCCCCGGTGCCGGGCTTCCGAGCCTGGCTGGACGGGGAGCGGCGGCGCGAGAGCTCCGAGGTGCTGAGCCCGTCCGAGATCGCCACCCTGGCCGTTCTGGACGAGGAGGGCTGGCATACGGATCCCGAGCGCCTCAAGCTGCTCAAGCCGCTCTTATGCGAGCTGGCCGCTCACTACTTCCTGCGGGAGAAGCGCGCCAACGGCCAGCCGCTCGACCCGGTGGCGCGGTTTCACCTCGGCAACGGCGCCCGTCTCGAGCGGATCAACTGGCCCGGTGACCTTTCGCCCCGCGGCATTGCTCAAGCAGCCGGCCTGATGGTGAACTACCTCTATGACCCCAAGGACATCGAGAAGAACCACGAGGCCTATGCCGAGCACGGCAGGGTGGTCGCCTCCCCGTCCGTCGTGAAGCTTTCGAAGGTGAACCGTTCCAAGCGTCTGCCCGCCCTGGCCAGCTGACACGCGAACCGGTCTGTGCGTCGCGCGAACGCGGCTTAGATCGACCTTGCCCGGCCCGGCCAGCATCTCTCCCAGCCGGGCACGGCGCGCTAACCGCCAACGAAACTGCCGGCCCGGCCAAGCGCGGGGTAGGTCTCGAAGAACTCCTTCATCCGCTCGGCTGCCTGCTGCAGCCGGCTCATGTCGGTCGCATAGGACAGCCTGAGGAAGCCGTTGCCCATATGGCCGAAACTGTCGCCGGCGATGGCGGCCACATGGGCGCGCTCGAGGAGCTTGTCGGTCAGCGCTTCGCTCGGCCAGCCGGTGCCGGTTATATCGGGGAACACATAAAAGGCACCGCCGGGTGTACGGCAATTGACCCCCGGAATATCGTTGAGCGCCCTGACCAAGGTGTCGCGGCGCTCCTGCAGGGTCCGCCGATAGGCATCCAACGCGTCGCGGGGCCCGGTAATGGCGGCCAGCCCGCCGGCCTGGGCGGCGACATTGACGCAGGAATAGGTGGTGGAGATCAGCTTGCGCACGTAAGGCACCAGGCGTGCCGGCCAGATGCCGAAGCCGAGGCGCCAACCGGTCATGGCGAAGGTCTTGCTCCAGCCATCGAGCACGATGGCGCGGTCGCGCAGCTCGGGATAGCCCAAGATGCTGACGAACTCGCCGTTGCCGAACACGAGATGCGCGTAGATCTCATCGCTCAGCACCGCGATATGGGGATGGGCCGCCAGCCCGCGGGCCAGCGCGTCCAGCTGGGCGCGCGCCACCACGCCCCCGGTGGGATTGGCCGGGCTGTTGATGATGATCAGCCGCGTGTTCTCGGTCACGAGGCCCAGCACCTCGTCCGGCTCGAAGGCGAAGTCGTTCTCCTGACGGATCGGATAGGGAATGGCCCGCGCGCCGGACAAGCGGATCGCCTCGCGATAGGGCGGGAAACCGGGATCCGGGTACAGGATCTCGGCCCCTGCCCCGCCGAACAGGGTGGTGGCGAGAAAGAGGGTGACCTTGCCCCCCGGCACGATCACCACCTCGTCGGGGGTGACCGGCGCGCCCAAACGGGTGGCGACGTCGGCCGCGACGGCTTCGCGCAGGCTGTCGATGCCGACGGGGGGCGTATAGCCATGCGGGCCGTCGCGCAGGGCGCGAATGGCGGCCTCAATGACATGCTCGGGCGGTGCGAGGTCCGGCTGGCCGATGCCGAGATTGATGACATCGTTGCCTGCGGCCCTGGACTCAAGCACGCGGTCCAGCACTGCGAACGCACCCTCCTCCACGATACCGGTTGCAAGGACATTGAGCGTGAGTTCGGTCATCCGGCCCCCAATCTTCAGTCGTGCTGATGGAATTCCTCCGCCAGTAACTGGCTGATGAACCGCTGCGGATCGCCCGAAGCGGCCGCCCTAACATAGACGTCGTTTATTGCTTCTGCGAGAGGCGTTGTGCATTGCATCGAACGGATAAGATCGAGCGCGTAGGTGATGTCCTTGCGGGCGTTGGCGACACTGAAGGGATAACCGTCGAAGTCGCCGGTCACCGCCTGATCCATGATCCGGCGCAGGGCCAGCGAGTTGCCTGACCCGCAAAGCATGACGTCATAGAGCTTCTTCCAATCGATACCCGCTTCGCGGGCCAGCCGGAACGTCTCCACGATGACCGCAACGGTGCCGAGCACCTGATAATTGCTGATCAATTTCGCGGTATTGCCGGAACCGGGCGGACCGAACCACGAGATCTCGCGGCAGAAACAGGCCAGCAGGGGCTCAGCGCGCGCGAAATCGTGCTCGGTGGCGCCCACCAGCGCGCCAAGCTGGCCGGCTTTCGATTCCTTCGGTCCGCCGGCCAGCGGCGCGTCGACGAGGGCGATGTGCTTCTCCTTGAGCTGCGCATGCAGCCTGCGGGTCGATTCCGGGTTGGCGGTGGTGGTGTCGATGATCAGCTGGCCTGCGCGCATCTCGCGCCCCATGCTTTCGATCACCGCCTCCACCACGGCGGAGTTGGGCAGACACAGGATAATGGCTTCGCTCTCGGCGGCGAGCGCGGCCGCGTCCTTCCACTCCACGGCGCCGAGGGCGGCCAGCGCCTCGACCGGCTTGCGATTGTGGTGGCCGAGCACATTGAGCTCATGGCCATGCCGCAACAGGTTTTCGGCCATGCCTTGGCCCATCAATCCCACCCCTGCGAATCCAATCCGCATCTGATGCGCTCTCCCTGGCTGAACCCTGTTCTATTGAACTGATCTCGCGGGCGGCTGTCATGCGCCTTCTGCCCAGTCTTGCGCTTTTCCCCAGACGGATTATGCATTTCAGGCGGGAATCGGTCGGGAGAGGAGCATGTCGGGAAGACTTGCGGGCAAGACGGCGTTCATCACGGCCGCCGGGCATGGCATCGGGCGAGCAGCTGCCTCCGCCATGGCGCGGGAAGGCGCGCGCGTGTTCGCCACCGATATCTCGAGCGATGCCCTCGCCTCCCTTGCGGCAGAGCACAGCGAGATCGAGACCTTCGTGCTCGACGTGCTGAAGGCCGAGGATGTGGAGCAGGCGCCGGCGCGGGTTGGCGCGCCCGACATCGTGTTCAATTGCGCCGGCTATGTCCACAACGGCACGATTCTCGAGACGACGGAGGAGCGCTGGGACTTCTCGTTCGATCTCAACGTAAAGAGCCAATTCCGTGTTTTGAAAGCCTTTTTGCCGCTGATGCTGGCGAAGGGCGGAGGCTCGGTCATCAACATGGCATCGGTCGCCTCTTCGGTGAAGGGCGTGCCGAATCGCGCGGTCTACAGCGCCACGAAGGCGGCGGTGATCGGGCTGACCAAGGCGGTGGCAGCGGATTACGTAGCCGAGGGGATCCGCTGCAACGCGATCTGTCCGGGCACGGTGGACACGCCATCGCTGAACGAGCGGATGCGGGCGTCCGGCGACTACGAGGCCGCGCGCAAGGCCTTCATCGCCCGTCAGCCCATGGGCCGGCTGGCCACGGCCGACGAGATCGCGCCGTTGATCATCTATCTCGCCAGCGACGAGTCGCGGTTCGTGACAGGACAGATCCACGTCATCGACGGCGGCTGGGTGATGTGACGGCTGGGCCGGCACGTTGCGCAGAGCGCTATCCCGCCACTCGGGAAAGCGCCTCATTCCAGCCGGCCCGCGCCTGGACTTGGCGGCACCCTAGAACTATTTTAAGCACAGATGTCGTTTCGGCCTCGAGAATCGCGATCTCTTATCGCGATCAAGAGCCGCTTGCCCAAGGACAGTTGCGCATGTTCATCCAGACGGAAGCCACCCCGAACCCGGCCACCATGAAGTTCCTGCCCGGCCGTGCCGTGCTTGCCGGCGAGCCGCGGAACTTCCGCAACGAGGACGAGGCGCAGGTCTCGCCCCTGGCGCGCCGGCTGTTCGAGATCGACGGCGTGACCGGCGTGTTCCTGGCGGACGACTATGTCGCCGTGACAAAGGCCGATGGCGAGTGGCAGCACCTCAAGCCGGCCATTCTCGGCGTGATCATGGAGCATTACCTCTCCGGCCAGCCGGTGCTCGATGAAGGCGCATCAGCGAAGGTGCAAGGGGAGGAATTCTTCGACGATGCGGACGAGGAGATCGTCGAGACCATCAAGGAGCTGCTCGAGACCCGCGTGCAGCCCGCGGTCGCGCAAGACGGGGGCAATATCACCTTCCACGGCTATCGGGACGGCGTGGTGTTCCTGAACATGGAGGGCGCCTGCTCCGGCTGCCCGAGCTCCACCGCCACGCTGAAGCACGGAATCGAGAACCTGCTGCGGCACTTCATTCCGGAAGTGGTCGAGGTGCGGCCGGTCTGACGGCCGCACAGCGTTAGCCGAGCTCGGTTCCTGCGGGGATAGGCGTGCCGCGCAGGAATTCTGCCGTTTCCATGGGCGACTTGCCTTCGCGCTGCACCAGCAGCGGCCTTATGGCACCACTGGCGCAGGCGATGGTCAACGCATCGTCCAGCACCTCGCCCGGCCGCCCCTCCCCGTCCGCCATTTGCACCCGCAGCAGCTTGAGCCGCACCGGCTTGGCCGCCGGATCGAGCATGACCCAAGCGCCGGGATGAGGGGAGAGCCCGTGGATGTGCCGCAGCACGCGGCCAGCCGGCTGGTTCAAGTCGACATGTGCTTCCGCCTTGCCGATCTTCTCCGCGTAGGTCACCCCCTCCGGGCGCTGCGGATTGCAGGCCAGCCCGCCGCGCGACAGGGCGGCGAGCGCGCGCACCATGAGGCTCGCGCCGACCTCTGCGAGCTGGTCGTGCAGGTCGCCGGCCGTGGTTTCGGCGGTGATCGGCACGGTCTCGGTGAGACAGACGGGCCCGGTGTCGAGCCCCGCCTCCATGCGCATGATGGAAATGCCGGTGCGTTCATCGCCGGCCATGATGGCGCGCTGGATGGGGGCGGCGCCCCGCCAGCGCGGCAGAAGCGACGCGTGGATGTTGTAGCAGCCGAGGGCGGGCGCATCGAGCACGGCACGGGGCAGGATGAGGCCATAGGCCACCACGACCGCCGCCTCGGCGCCCGATGCGGCGAAACGGGCTTGCTCGGCCGGATCCCTCAAGCTCTCGGGATGACGAACCGCGAGCCCGCTTGCCTCGGCGAAGGCGTGAACGGGGGACTTGCGCAGGCCCATGCCGCGCCCGGCCGGACGCGGCGGCTGGGTGTACACGGCGGCGATATCGTGCCCCTGGCCGAGGATCTCGTTCAGAGCCGGCACGGAGAAGGCCGGCGTTCCCATGAAGATCAGGCGCATCGGCGGCCCCTCCCCTTCGCCATCGCCAAACGGCGGGGCTAACCCACTTCCTTCAGCCGCCTGGCCTTGGCAAAGCGCTTGAGCAGCCGCTCCCGCTTAAGCCGGGAGAGGTGATCGATGAACAACACGCCGTTGAGGTGATCGAGCTCGTGCTGGACGCAGGTTGCCAGCAGGCCCGAGCAATGCATCTCCTGCTGTACGCCATGACGGTCGAGGAAGCGGATCTTCACCTCCGCGGGGCGCTGCACCAGGTCCTGATATTCGGGAATGGACAGGCAGCCCTCCTCATACTCGGTCAGCGCCTCCGACGACCAGGTGATCTCAGGATTGATGAAGGTGAGCGGCTGAGGCGGCTCCTCGCCCTTGGCCACATCGGCGACGAAGATGCGCAGCGGCATGCCGATCTGGATGGCGGCGAGGCCAACCCCCGGTGCCGCATACATGGTCTCGAACATGTCGTCGACCAATGTCTGGATCTCGTCCGTGACGGCGACGACCGGCTTCGAAACCTCCCGCAGGCGCGAGTCCGGCAATTGAATAATGGTATGAATGCTCATGAAATGACCTCCAGGCCGTCAGATAGGCGACGGGCGCATGCTGGTCAATTGCAACCTGCCGTTTGCCCGGCCAGGTTCAACGGCCAGTCCAAATGTTCACGTTTTGGTCTAGACCTGAGCGCCAGATCTGGTAGGATCGCGGCCATGCTGGACCTAGATCAACCCCTGCTCCTCATGGCCGGGCTGCGTGTAAGCTATATTCATGCGGCCGCGGCGTTCGGCGTGGCGGCGCTTCTGCTGCTCGCCGCCTGCCTGTTCCTGGCATGGCGGGCGGCGCGCCGTGGACGGGAGGCCGAGCAGGCTTCTCTCGCGCGGACGCAGCAGGTGGAGCAGCGGCTGGTGGAGCTTTCGGGCCAGCTGCGCTCGTTCGCCGACATCGTGGCCAGTCGCGAGAGCCATCTGGCGCGGACCCTGGACCAGCGGCTCGATCTGGTGGCGCGCCGCACCGGCGACGGCCTCGGCCAGATCCACGAGCGGCTCGCGGTCATCGACCGCGCCCAGCGCAACATCACCGAGCTCACCTCGAAGGTGGTGAGCCTGCAGGAGATCCTGTCGAACAAGCAGGCGCGCGGCGCTTTCGGCCAGGCGCGGATGGAGGCTATCATCAGGGACGGGTTGCCGATGGGGACCTTTGGTTTTCAGGCGAGCCTGTCCAACGGCACCCGGCCGGACTGCCTGGTCGACCTGCCGGAGACCGGGCGCAAGCTGGTGATCGACGCCAAATTCCCGCTGGAGGCGTTCTCCGCGCTCAAGGCGGCGCGCAGCGAGGGCGAGAGCCGGATGGCGGCGCAGCGCTTGCGGCAGGACGTGGCCAAGCACATCAAGGACATTGCCGGGAAATATCTCATTTCCGGCGAGACGCACGACACGGCGGTGATGTTCGTGCCCTCGGAAGCGATCTATGCGGACCTTTACGAGCATTTCGAGGATGTGATCCAGCAGGCGCATCGCGCCCGGGTGATCATCGCCTCGCCCAATATCCTGATGCTGGTAGTGCAGACGCTGCAAGCCGTATTCAAGGACGTGCGCATGCGCGAGCAGGCGGGGCTGATCAAGGCGGAGGTGGCGGCGATTCTGGATGATGTCGGCCGGCTGCACGACCGGGTGCTGGATCTCAAGAAGCATTTCGGCCAAGCCAATCAGGATATCGAGAAGATCGCCATCTCGGCGGACAAGATCGCCAGGCGCGGGGTGCGGATCGAGCAGATGGAGTTGTCGCCCACCGCAGCCGGGGCTGAGGCCCCCGCCGGAAGCGCCGCAGTGACCGGGCCCTCGCGCATGGGTGCCGCCGGGGCACGGCTTGCAGCGGGGGAGTAGCCTTCCTCGCTAGGCGCTCTGTTCACGCGAGAACGAGGAGCGCGCGTGTTCTGGCACACGGCTTGCTCGGCGGATCAGCGAGATCGCAGTGCGGCCGCCGTCTTGACCGAGCCGGCAAATCGGCCCTGGCCAGACGGTTAAGCAAGGACATCGTGCTCTGGCCTCATTATGGTCATGCCTGAATGATTGCTCTGGCAGGCAAGACAAGGAGCTCCTGTGGAATGAGCGTTAGCGATACGGCGAGAGCAGAGCAATGGGCGCGGTGGCTGAAAAGCTTGCGCGTATATCTCGAACCGCGCGTGCTGATCGTGATGTTCCTCGGCTTCTCGTCCGGGCTGCCGCTGGCTCTGTCCGGCTCGACCCTGGCGATCTGGATGGCCGACCGCGGTGTCGATCTCGGCGCGATCGGCCTGTTCTCGCTGGTCGGCCTGCCCTACACGATCAAGTTCCTGTGGGCGCCGATCGTGGACGCCTGGAAGGTGCCGGTGCTGTCGCGGCTGCTGGGGCGCCGCCGCGGCTGGCTGATCCTGTCGCAGCTCTTGCTGATCTGCACGATCCTATTCCTGGGCAGTCTCGATCCCGTGGCATCGCCCTGGTGGGTGGCTTTGGGCGCGGTGTTGCTGGCTGCGGCCTCCGCCACCCAGGACACGGTGATCGACGCGTTCCGGGTGGAAAGCCTCAGCGTGGACCAGCAGGCCGCCGGCATGGCGGTGTTCGTGCCCGCCTATCGCGTCGGCATGCTGGTTTCCTCCGCCTTCGTCATCGCCCTTGTCGGCTGGCTCGAGGCCAATGGCATCGCGGCGGGCAGCGTCTGGTTCTACGGCTATGCGGCCATGGCCGCTCTCATGGCGGTGGGCATGGGCGCGAGCCTGCTTGCGACCGAACCCCGCGCCTCGGAACAAGCGGAGCAGGCTGCCGAAAACGAGGCGCAGGAGGCCGCGGCCGTCGGCAATCCCGTGCTCAAGCTATGGGGCGCCGCAATCGGCGCCTTCACCGATTTCCTGTCCAAGCCCTATGTGGCGGCCATCCTGCTGTTCGTGCTGCTGTTCAAGTTCTGCGATGCCTTCGCCGGGGTGATGACGGGCCCGTTCGTCATCCGCATCGGGTTCGACAAGACGGCCTATGCGGCGATCGTAAAGGGGGTCGGGTTTTTCGCCGTGCTGCTGGGCGGCCTTGCCGGCGGCCTCATCGCGCGCACCTATCCCATGGCGGCCTGCCTGTGGATTGCCGGCATTCTGCAGATGGCCTCGAACCTCGTGTTCTCGTGGCTCGCCTGGATGAGCACCGATCTTACCGCGCTGGCGGTGGCCATCTCGGTCGAGAATTTCGCCGGTGGCATCGGGACGGTGATCTTCGTGGCCTATCTGTCGAGCCTGTGCACCAGCCCGTTGCACACGGCCACACAATATGCGCTGCTCTCGGCCTTGTCCGCGGTGGGCCGGACCGTGCTCGCCTCGACGGCCGGCTATGTGGCCGAGGTCACCGGGTGGGTCGTGTTCTTCATTCTCACTTCGGCTGCCGCGCTCCCCTCGCTTGCTCTGCTGGCCTGGCTGCAAGCCCGCGGCCATTTCAAAGGCATAGACAAGCGCTCGAGTAAGGCCCAGGTTTAGGGCTGGACCTCAGCTTACCGATTTTTCCAAGGATTCCAGCAGGGGCAGCCAGCTTTCCTGTTCGCTG
Organism: Rhodoligotrophos defluvii; assembly: GCF_005281615.1. NCBI lineage: Bacteria > Pseudomonadati > Pseudomonadota > Alphaproteobacteria > Hyphomicrobiales > Rhodoligotrophaceae > Rhodoligotrophos > Rhodoligotrophos defluvii. The sequence goes on from NZ_SZZM01000001.1 coordinate 114,828, forward strand.
GCGGCCGACTTGCTCTTGAGATCGAACACGGTCAGCCCCTGCTCGGCGAGCTTGGGATAAAGGCTCTTGTCGGAGATGCGCGCCACAATGGCGTGGCCGTGGCCCAGCAGCACCCGCTCCAGCCGCTTGGCCTGGGGGCTGGTGGGGCGGAAGCGGTTGGCCACCAGCAGGATCTGCTTCTTGCCCGACCTGATCTTCTTGAGATCCTCGATCTCATCGAGAAAGCGGATGGTCGCCCGCTCGTCATAGATGGAGGCCTGCACCGGCACCACGACGGCGTCAGCCTCGCGGATGACCTCGCGAGCGCGGCCGGCTTTGAGGGATGCCGGACAGTCGATGATCAGCCGCTGGACGGAGCGGCCGACCTTGCCGAAGCCAGCGCCGCGCCAGTCGATCACCTCGATGGGGGCGGCGCTCTCTGGGCGCAGCTCTCCGAACAGACAAGCGCTCTTCTGCTTGTCGTAATCCGCAAGCGCGGCGATCAGGCCGGATGCGGCAAAGCCCGCGGCCAGATGCGTGGCGACGGTGGTCTTGCCGCAGCCTCCCTTGGTGTTCATGACCGCAACCGAAAAGGTCATTCCTCGCCCGTTCTCTTGCGCAAGGGAAAGCCGGCCTTCTCGAACTGGCGGAAGGCGCGGGCCGCCTCGACGATGAAGCTGTCCTCGGCGGAATGGCGCCAGTCGTGCAGAACCGCCAAAGCCCGCTTCAGCGGCCGGCGCCGTTGCGGGGCTGCCTCTTGGACGAGCCGCTCCAGAAACGCCTCGGCGACATGGAGGTCGTTCAGCCGGCCCAGCTCGCTCTGGATCGCCTCAACCGTCTTGCGGTAGCTGTCGGCCAGCTCGGCCGGCAGATCGAGCGTCGACAGCAAGGGCTCCGCCGCATAGCGCAGCTTCTTGGCGGCGATGCGCGCCTCGTGCCACTCGTCCAGCACGACCGATTGCCGTGCCGCCCTCCCCTTCTTGAGCAAGCGCTTGTGCAGCTTGCGCAGGCGCGGCGCCGCGAAGTCGGCGACCGGGCGGCGGGCGAGCAGCTTATCGAGCGGGGTGCCGCTCTTGAGCCAGCTGCCAGCCTCGATCCATCCGTAGAGCTCGATCACCAGCCGGGCGGTGTCGGGACTTTCCAGCTGTGCCACCACCTTCTCCTGTCCCGCACGACGGCAGCGGGCGGCCTCCTCCTCCACCAGCTCGGCCAGGCTCGGCTTCATGCCGGCCTTGACCAGTTGCGGCAGGGTATCGGCCACGAAGACATCGGCCTCGCGCACGGCGCCGAACGTGGCGAAGAGCTGCTTGATCCCCTCGAGCAGGCGCGCCGCATCGGTCGTGTCCATCACCGGGGCGAAGGCGGAGATGGTCGACCGCAGGCGACGCAAGGCCACCCGGATCTGGTGAAGCCCATCGGGCAAGCCTGCATGGGCCGCCGGCACATTGTTGAGGAACTGGGTGAAGCCATGCCGCAGCATCAGCCGGATCGCATCCGGCAGAAGCATGCGTGGCGGCAGCGACAGCTTGCGCGCGTGGACAGCCGCCGGCGCCTCTCCCGAGACCAGGCGATAGCCGCGGGCCGCCTTGCCGCTGGCGATGAGGCTTGCCGGAACCCGGTCGAGGAAATCCAGAACGACGGCGACGAAAGCGCCGATGTTCTCGCCCTTGAGCTCAACCTCGACCTCGCAGATCGGCACCTTCTCCGCGCCATGGACGATCTCGCCCCGGTCGAAGGCGAGCTCGGCGACCTCGCCTTCTCCGGCCCGGTGGCGACGGCGCGTGAACCGGGTGGTGAAAACGGCCGAGAGCTCGCTGGCGGCGATTTCGTCACGGAGATCTTCCGGGGCGACGGCCAGCAGGTGGTCGCGCTTGAGGCGGGGCGTGCGGATGGGAATCTCGTGTTCCGCCCGGGTCAAGGCGCCGCCGTCCCCATCGGGCAGTTTCACGGTCTGCAGCAGCGCGGGGCCGTCACGTCGCAGACGCACCTGAATGCCATGCCGGCGCAGCAGAAGATCCGGCGTGTCGAAATAGGTGGACTCAACCGCAATAGGCGGGTCTTGGGCAAACAGCGCTTCCGCAGCGGCGAGCCCTTCCCCCTGGATCGCCAGCTTGATTTCGGTCTCGTCGCTCAACAATAGTCCCCGGTGCCCGAACTGGCAGACACTCCGGCCCAGTACCTGTCGTGCGACAAACTATCAGACCGGAAGCCGTTCGCAACCGCCGATATCCTTCACATCGGAATATGACAATCGTGTAACAACATTATTACGATCGCTGGTTGCCGCCGAGTTCCGCCTCGAGCTGCTGGGTGACGTGGGCGCGCGGGCGGGTTAGCCGCGCCATCAGGTCATACAGCACCGGCGTGAGATAAAGGGTGAGCACGGAAGCGATGCCGAAGCCGCCGATGATCACCATGCCGATGGCGCTGCGGCTCTCGGCGCCGGCGCCGGTCGCGATCGCCAGGGGCACCGCGCCGAGCACGGTGGCGATCACCGTCATGAGGATCGGCCGCAACCGCACCACCGACGCTTCCAGGATCGCATCGCGCACCGATTTGCCCTCGTCGCGCAGCTGATTGGCGAATTCCACGATGAGAATGCCGTTCTTGGCCATGAGGCCGACGAGCAGCACCAGCCCGACCTGGCTGTAGATGTTGAGCGATCCTCCGGTGAACCAGATGGTGGCGAAGGCGCCGGTCACCGCCAACGGCACCGACAGCAGGATGGTCAAGGGGTGGACGAAGCTCTCGAACTGCGCCGCCAGCACCAGGTACACGATGAGGATGGCCAAGAGGAAGCTGAGATTGGCGCCGCTCGAGGTCTCGAGATACTCCTTGGACTGGCCTGCAAAACTGAGCCGCCCGGACACGGGGAGAACCTCGTTCGCCAACTCCTGGATCGCACTGATGGCCGTGCCGAGGTCATAGCCCTCGGCGAGGGACGCCGAAAGGGTGATCGAGGGCAAGCGGTCATAGCGCGCCAGGCTGGCGGAGGCGGCATGGGAGCGGAAGCTGATGAACGAGCTCAGCGGCACCAACTTGCCGGAATTGGTGCGCACGAAGGATGCGCCCAAATCCTGCGCCGTCTGGCGGTCCTCGTCGCCGGCCTGGACGATGACCGGGTATTCGCGGCCGCGGTCGATATATCGCGTCACCTCCTGCGAGGCGAACAGAGCCTGCAGGGTCTGCGCGACGGTCTGGATGTCGATCCCGAGGTCACGGGCCCGTTCGCGGTCGATCTCGACGCGGTATTCGGGCTGGTTCTCCTCGTAATCGAGCTCGACGTTCTGCAGGCCGGGATTGGCGCGGGCGCGCTCGAGCATGTCCTGCGCCCACGCCTTCACGCTCTCGAAATCGGGCCCGCCGATCACCGCCCGCACCGGGTTGCCGGCGCCGCGCAGCCCGAGGCCGGCGAGCTGGATCGGGAAGGCGCGCACGTCGGTCACCTGCGCCAGCTGAGGGATAAGCGTGCTGACGATCTGCTGCTGGCTGCGCTGGCGCTGGTCCCAGTCGGTGAGGCGCACCACGACGAGGGCCGTGGAGGGATCGTTGCCGCGACCCACTATGCTCGTGACGGACAGGGCTTCGCCGCTATCGACCAGCGGCTGCAAAATCGCTTCCACCTTCTTGGTGGCGGCATCGGTATAGGCGAGGTTCGCCCCCTGTGGCGCGGTGATCGCGACGATGAACAGGCCGCGATCCTCGCGTGCGGTGAGCTCTTTGGGCAGGGCCGTGTAGAGGGCGGCCGACGCAGCCGCGATGGCGAGGCTCACGCCGATGACCAGAACGGGATGACGCAGCGCCCAGCCGAGGCTCGCCCCGTAGACCCGGTTGACCCTTTTAGTGACGCGCTCGACCAGCCGCTCGAGCCGGCCCTGCTCGGTGGTGCGGGGCAGGATGATCGAGCACAGCATGGGGCAGAGCGACAGGGCCACGATCATGGACACGGCGACGGCAATGGCCATGACCACGCCAAACTCCGCAAACAGCCGGCCCACGGTTCCCTGCAGCATGGAGATCGGCACGAACACCGCCATCAAGGTGAGCGAAGTGGCGATCACGGCGAAGGTTACTTGCTTGGCGCCGAGCACGCTGGCCACCAGGCGCGATTCGCCCTGCTCCATCCGGCGGCGGATGTTCTCCAGCACCACGATCGCGTCGTCCACCACGATGCCGATGGCCAGCACCAGGGCGAACAGGGTCAAGATGTTGATGGAATAGCCGAGCAGGGCAATGCCCCAGCAGGCACCGAGCAGCGAGATCGGAATGGTGACAGTGGGCACGAGCGTGCCGCGGAGCGAGGCAAGGAAGCCGTAGATGACCAGCACGACCAGCGCGACAGCGATCACCAGGGCCTTGACGACCTCGTGGATGGCCGACTGGATGAACACCGCGTCATCGCTGCCGACGGTGATCTGCATGCCCTCAGGCAGTTGCGGCTGCAGGGCGGCGATCTCGGCGCGAATGGCCTTCGAAATCCGCACGGTATTGGCCTGGGACTGGCGCAATACACCCAGGGTGACCGCGCCCTTGGCGCCGCTACGCACGATGGTGTCGTCGTTCTCGACCCCACGCTCGACCCGGGCGATGTCGCCAACCCGGATGGGATAGCCGTTGCTGGTTTTTATGGTGATGGCGGCGAAGGCCTCCGGCGTGTCGAGCCGGGTATCGGTGCGCACCTGGAACCGGCGCTTGGCCGACACCACCTCGCCCGCCGGCAGTTCCACGTTGTTCGCCCGGAGGGCCGCGGTCACATCGCTCACGGTCACGTCGCGCGCCGCCATGGCGCGGCGATCGAGCCACACGCGGATGGCGTAGACGCGCTCGCCCATGATGTCGACTTCCGCCACCCCGTCCACGGTGGCGAGACGATCGGTAATGAACCGGTCCGCGTAGTCGGTTAGAGCGGCGGTATCCATGGTATCGCTGGTGAGGCTCAGCCGCATCACCGGGCTCGCATCGCTGTCGCTCTTGGTGATGCGCGGTTCCTCGGCGTCTTCGGGCAGCTCGTTGACCACCCGCGCCACCGCTGCGCGCACGTCGTTGGCGGCCTCGTCGATATTGCGCGAGGTCTCGAACTCGATCACTGTGCGCGCCCTGCCGAGGCCCGAGGAGGAGGCGATGCTCCTCACCCCAGCGATGCCAGCGACCGCGCCCTCGATGATGGTGGTGATCTGCGTGTCGGTCACTTCCGGCGCGGCGCCCGTATACGCCGTCGTGACCGTCACCACAGGCATTTCGACATCCGGCAGCTCTCGCACCGGAAGGCTGTTCAGGGCGGCCAAGCCGAACAGCACGATCATCAGGCTGATGACGACCGCGAAAACCGGCCGGCGGATGAACAGGTCCGAGACGTTCATGAGCCCGTTCCCTCGGCGTGCGCGGTGCTGTTCCCGGCAAGCACCTTGACGGCGACGCCATCGCCCAAGCTCTGAAGCCCGCTGCTGATCACCTGCTCGCCCTGGCTCAAGCCGTCAACCACCTCGACCATGCCGTCGGCGGTGTGGGCGCCGATCGCGACCGGTCGGCGCTGCGCCTTGCCGTCGGCCAGGACATACACGAAGGTCTCGCTGCCGGCGGTGATCACCGCCTCTTCCGGTATGGCCGAGGCCACGCGCTGGTCGAGCGCGATGGTGATGTTCACGAACATGCCCGGCTTGAGCGCGAGGTCTGGATTGGGAATGGCGGCGCGAACGGTAAAGGCGCGAGATCCCGGATCAATGCGCGTGTCTATGGCGGAAATGCTGCCTTCGAACGTGCGGCCGGGGAACGCGGCGGAGGTCGCCTCGACCGGCAGGCCGGTGGCGATTTGGCTCAGCAGCCGCTCCGGCAGGGCAAATTCGAGCTCGACCGTGCTCAGATCATCCAAAGTGGTGAGAACGGTCGAGGTGTCGACCCATGCGCCGATGTCGGTGCGGCTCAGCCCGACCACGCCGGCGAAGGGCGCTATGATCTGCTGGCGCGCGAGATCCCGTTCAGCCCGATCCATGGCCGCCTTGGCCTTTGCATGGGCGGTCTGCGCCTGTTCCAGGGCTGCCCGCGTTGCCACCTTCGACTGCACCAGCTTTTTCTGGCGTTCCAACGCCTCGCTCGCTTCAGCAAGCGCGGCCTTGGCCTCTTCGAGCGCGATGCGCTGGTCGCGGTCATCCAGCCTGACCAGGACATCACCGGCTTTCACCCTTTGCCCCGGCCCGAACAGGATCTCCTCGACGCGGCCTGCCGCCTCGGGCACGATGGTCACGGACTGGTTGGCCCTCAGGGAGCCGACCGCCTCGGCCTTGCTCAAGAAGGTCGCCGTGCCGACCTCCTTGGTGCTGACCGGCACCTCGCGGGGGCCGCGTGCACCCCGTGGCCCGGCGCCACCTGAATTCGCACGAGGCGCACCCGTGCTGGGCGAAGGTGAAGCAGACGCCACGCCGAGGATTTCCTTGCTCGAGGCTGCCGCGGCGCGCAGCATGGCGCCCCAATCCCTGTCTTGCGACGTGCTGCCGGCGCCGACCGCAACCCCGGCGCACAGGCTCAAGACTGCGATGAGAACTCCGGTTCGGGCTTTCATAAGGCTCAAGCTCCTCAGGGTTATTCCGGCGCCCGCAAGGGCAGCCTGACCAGTGCGCGCAAACCGCGTTCGGCGCGGTTCTGCAGGGCAATGGTGCCGCCATGGGCGAGCACCACCGAGCGTGCAATCGCCAGGCCAAGGCCGGCGCCACCAGTCTCGCGGCTGCGCGAAGTCTCCAGGCGGACGAAAGGGGCAAAGACGTGGGTCAGCTTGTCTTCGGGAATGCCGGGGCCGTCGTCATCGACAATGACCCTGATCTCGTCGTCGGGCGTTTCGACCTTGACCCGTGCGGCGCCGCCATAGCGGACCGCGTTGTCGATGAGGTTGGCGAAGGCCCGCTTCATGCTGGCAGGACGGCAGCGATAGGGGAGCGGCCCCCTCTCCTCCAGACTCACCGCATGGCCGAGGTCGACCATGTCGTCGGTGACGCTTTCGATCAGGGCCGCAAGATCCACCGTCCGGCTGGGTTCGTCCGTCGCCTCGTCGCGGGCGAAGGACAGCGTCGCCTCGGTCATCTTCTTCATGTCGTCCAGATTGGCGATCATGGTGCGCCGGGTCTCCTCATCATCGATGAGCTCGGCCCGTACCCTGAGCGCGGTAATCGGCGTCCTCAGGTCGTGGCTGATGGCCGCAAGCATGCGCGTCCTATCTTCTACGAAGCGGGTGAGGCGGGCGCCCATCTCGTTGAAGGCTGAAGTAAGGCGGCGAATCTCGTCGGGCCCGGACACCTCGAGTTCGGGCAGCGTTTCGCCCCGGCCGAGGCGGTCGGCCGCCGTCGCGAGGCTGCGCAAGGGCTTGGTGATGCTGCGCACCATCAGCACCACCACCGCGAGGATGGCGATGCCCATCAGCGCGGCCGAGGCGAGCGGCAGCAGGGCCCAGGAGCTGGACGGGCGGCGCAGGGGCAGCTCGACATTGAGCCAGCGGCCGTCGCGCAAAGGCACGTCGATGGCCATCACCGCGTCATCGTCGCCTTCGTCGGCGCCCCAGCCGAACAGCGCGCCGGTGGCCTGGTCAACCCAACGCAGGATGGCGGGCCGCTGTCCGTCGCCGTTATAGCGCGACCGCAGCCGCACGTCGGCCGCGGCCTGCGGATTGAGATAGGCGCCAAGCCGCTTCGCCAGCTCCACGTCGCCAGCGCTGGCTGGAGCACCCTCGATGCTCGGCGCAGGCCGCACCCGGTAGACCTGCCAGCGGGAGCTCACGGCAGACGTGATGCTGTCCGCATTGGCCGGCGTGTCCTCGATGACCTTGGCGACGGAGGCGACACGACTGAAGAATTCCTCGCGCCAGGCTTCGCGCAGGGCCTGGTTGCGCTCGCCGAAAAACATGGCGACGGTGACGACCTGCGACAGGATCAGGGCCGCGAGCAGCAGGAAGACAAGCTGACCGGCGATCGTGCGGGGGAACCAGCGCGTCACGCAAGCTCCTCCACATCGACGGCCAGCACGTATCCGCCGCCCCACACGGTCTTGATGATGATTGGGTTCTTCGGATCGGCTTCGATCTTGCGCCGGAGCCGGCTCACCTGATTGTCGATGCTGCGGTCGAAGACCTGGGCGGCGCGGCCGGCGGTGAGGTCGAGCAGCTGGTCGCGGGAGAGGACGATATGCGGCCGCTGCAGGAACGTCTGCAGCAACCGGAACTCTGCGGTGCTCAGCGGGATGGCAACCCCGTCCGGGCCTGAGATCTCCTGCCGGGCGGCATCGAAGATCCAGCGATCGAAGCGGATGCGGCCCGGCTTGATGCGGTCACGCTGCCGGCTGCCGGCATTCGCCCGCCGTAGCACCGCGCGGATGCGGGCCAAGAGCTCGCGCGGATTGAACGGCTTGGTCACATAGTCATCGGCACCGATCTCGAGCCCGACGACCCGGTCGGTGTCCTCAGCCATGGCGGTGAGCATGATCACCGGAATGTCGCTGGTCTCGCGCAAATGGCGGCAGAGACTCAAGCCGTCCTCGCCCGGCATCATCACATCGAGCACCACCAAGTCGACGGCGCCGTGCTTCAGCGCTGCCCGCATCTCCGCGCCGCCGTCGGCCGCGGTCACCCGCATGCCGTTGCGCATGAGGTACTTGCTCACCGCATCCCTGATGTCGCGATGATCGTCGACGACGAGGATATGTGGCGTCTGTTCCATATGAGTCCTGGTCACTGCCTCGGTCCTCTATATGTCGCGGCCCGTCCGGTTGGGCTCGCCCAAAATTGTATCGAACTGTGTCAGCTCCAGGGGCTGACACAGGTCGTGACAATAAGGCATGCCGGCTGGCGTAGTTTTGCGACAAATGCCTGCGAAAAAGCGCTCATTCAATACATGGGACAGGAGGATTGAGGATGATCCGTCGCTCCAAGATGCTGCTCACCTGCACTGCCTTGTTCGGGATTGCGGTTGGCGGTCTGGCCGTGATCGGGCTCTCGGCCGGCGCGCAGGCCCAGGATGACGGCGGCCGCCGTCGCGGGGCCGACATTGCCGAGCAATGCAGCCTGCGCTGCGGTCCGATGATGCGGGACAAGGACCGGGGCCGGTGGCGGGATAGGGACGAGCGAGGATTCCGCCACGGCTTCCACGGCCATCGGTTCGGCCCGAGGCATGGCGGTTTCGTGGCGCGCCTGTTCGAACGGTACGATGTGAATGACACCGGCCGCATCAATGTCCAGGAGATGCTGACCATCCGGGGCGACGATCTGAAGAAATTCGACAGCAATGGCGACGGACAGCTCGATCTCACGGAGTACCAGGCACTGTGGCTCGACCGCATGCGCGAGCGGATGGTGCGCTCGTTCCAGCGCTATGACCGCGACGGCGACGCCAAGGTGACGGTCGAGGAATACAACCGGCCGATCGAGCGGCTGGCCAAGAAGCTCGATCGCAACAAGGACGGGGTGATCGAGCGGGTCGACCGCCGCGGGCCGCGTTGGGGCCGGAGCGACGACACGCGGGTGCGCAACCAGGACCAGGAGCGCCGCAACAACGACACGCCGCCGGCCGATGACGACGCCAATGGTTCGACTGCGGACTGATTGATACCGACCCGGCGGGCAGATCAGCTTTCGTTCATGTGCGACGAAGCATGATCGCCCGCAAAAACCAACGGGACAATTGCCATGGCTTCACTGACGAAATCGACAGCGATCGCAACCCTCTTGGCGCTCGCGCTCGGCGCGGCCGGCGGTACTGCAGAAGCGGCTATGGTCGGCAGCGCGGCGCGTTCGGCGCCCATCGCCGCATCGGCCCAGGCCGGTTTCGACGGCGCCCGGGTCGAGCTCATCGGCGGCCGCCACTGGCGTGGCGGTCGCGGCTGGGGACGCCCATGGCGGCACAGGCATCACGACGGCGCTGCCGTGGCCCTAGGCGCGGCCGGCGCGATCATAGGACTTTCGGCCTTGGCGGCAGCCAATGCTCAGGCCTACGCCTATGCGCCGCCGCCGGTCTATTATGCGCCGCCGGACTATGTCTATGAGGATCCCTATTGGGACGAGCCCTATGATGACGAGGTGGTGATCTACGAGACGCCAGGGGTGGGCACGCTCGATGCTTATGCACCGCCGCCGCCGCCGGCTGTCGCGAGCCGTCCCTCGCCGCGGCGCATCGCGCCGGCCTCCGCGCCGGCACAGCGCAGCGTGGCACGCGCGGACACCACGCCCGAGCCGTGGAGCAGCGCCTGGTACAAGTATTGCGCCAGCAAGTATCGGAGCTTCAATCCCGAGACAGGCTATTTCACGGCCCATTCCGGCGAGCAGAAGTTCTGCCGCTGAAGCCGCACCGAGTCGTCTTTGGCCCGGATGGCCCGGCCGGCGCCGGGCCATGACGATTTGCTGAGTTATTCACCCTTTGTTGCCGGGCTTGCCCTTCACGGGCTCAGCTGAGCGAGGCCTCGATGGCGAAGCCCAATTTCAGGGTGACCTGATAATGGGCAATCCGGCCATTATCCATATGCCCGCGCGTTTCGATCACCTCGAACCAGCGCAGATGGCGCACACTCTCGCCTGCCTGGGCGATGGCGTTCTGTATGGCCGCTTCGATCGAGTCCGGGGCGGAGCCGACGAGTTCAATGACTTTGTAGACATGGTTGGTCATGGGTAATCCCTTCGAGGCCGGAAATGGCAGAGCCTCGCGGCTCTGGTCACCAGCTGCGAAACGCCGCCATGCCGTCTTGCGTTGCGCGCCTTTTCCACAAGATCTGGACCGCATAGAGGTGATTGCCGGCTTGAATGACCCCGGTGCTCACCTCTTCATAGTCGGGGCTAAGCATGTTGCGGCGGTGGCCGCGGCTGTCGACCCACTGCCGGAACAGCCGCCTGGCCTTGGTCGCATCGACCGGTCCGGGCAGCCGGTCGCGCGCGGTGTTCTCGCCCACGCTGGCCGTCTCGCCGAGGAAGGCGTCGGCACGCTGGCTGAACCGGTAGCCGCTGGCGGATTCATGCCCGACGAAGTCGCCCTTGAACATCTCCAGCGCCTGGGCGCGGGCAGCGACAACGGCATCGCCGCTGGCGGCGAGCGGCGCGCGACCTTCGGCTTTGCGGTAGGCATTCAGCTCGGCGGCGAGAACCGACTCGAGATCGGGGCGCAGCTTCACCCCCTGCGGCAGGCTGGCCAGCATGGCCTCCGCATAGCCGCGATAGCCGCCGGCGATGCCGATGGTGGTGCAAGCGCTGGTAGCAAGGCTCACGGTGAATGCAAGCAGCAGCACGGCTGCACGGGGCAGGCGGGCGCTCATCGGCTGGTCAACGCCCCTTCCATTGCGGCTTGCGCTTCTCGGCGAAGGCGCGGGCGCCCTCCATCATGTCCTCGCTTTCATAGAGCGTCTTCACGGTTGGCAGCTTCTTGCCGTTGAGCAGATCGAAGACCTCCTGCACGGGCAAGTGTGCGGTCTCGCGAACGGTCTCCTTGATCGCGGCGAAGACCAGCGGCGGCCCTTCGGCCAGGAGGTCGGCGAGCGCGCGGGCGGTCGCCATGAGTTCGTCCTGCGGGACCACCGCCTTGAGCAGGCCCCATTGCTTGGCCTCCGTGGTGTCCATCCAGCGGCCGGTGAGCAGCAGATCCATGGCCACGTGATAGGGGATGCGGCGGGGCAATTTTATGGTGGCGGCATCGGCGAGCGTGCCGGCGCTGATCTCCGGCAAGGCGAAGCGGGCGTTCTCCGCCGCCACGATCAGGTCGGCCGACAACGCCAGCTCGAACCCGCCGCCCACCGCGATGCCGTTCACCGCCGCGATGACCGGCTTGTTGAGGCCGGGCAGCTCCTGCAGGCCGCCGAAGCCACCGACGCCGAAGTTGAAGTCGGCCACGCCCGACTCGGCCACTGCCTTGAGGTCCCAGCCGGCGGAGAAGAACCTCTCGCCACCGCCGGTGATGATCGCCACGCGCAGGTCGGGGTCGTCACGGAACGACGCGAAGACCTGGCCCATCTTCTGGCTGGTCGTCACGTCGATGGCGTTCGCCTTCGGCCTGTCCAGCGTCACTTCCAGAACATGGCCGCGCCGTGCGGTCTTCACCGGCCCCTGATCAGTCATGCCTACTCTCTGTCGCTCTCTCTTGTGTGCAATCCGCTGCAAGGGGCCATGACACCGGGCCGCCGTCAAGCCGGAAGACGCGGCGCGCTCCGTTTCACGCCGCAGCGGGGCGCGCGGCCAGCTGGCGGTCGAGCCAATCGGGATCCATCTCCGGCACGGAGGACAGGAGCTTCATGGTGTAGCCATGCTGTGGATGATCCAGCACCTGCGACTTCGGCCCGTGCTCCACAACACGGCCGTGATGCATGACCACGATCTCGTCGGCGATGGCGCGTACCGTGCCGATATCGTGAGTGATGAACAGATAGGAGACGCGCAGCTCCTTCTGGAGCCGCAGCAGCAGCCTGAGAATGCCTTCCGCGACGAGCGGATCGAGGGCGGAGGTGACCTCGTCGCAAATGATGAGGTCCGGTTCGGCGGCAAGGGCGCGGGCAATGCACACCCGCTGCTTCTGGCCGCCGGAGAGCTCGGATGGGTAGCGGTCGAGCAGATGGGGCTCGAGCTCGATCATCTGCATGAGCTCGGCGAGGCGGGCCTCGCGCGCGTCCGGTGCGAGGCCGTGGTAAAAGTCGAGCGGTCGGCCGAGGATCTCGCGCACCCGCTGGCGCGGATTGAGCGCGGTGTCCGGCATCTGATAGATCAGCTGAATGCGGCGCAGCGCCTCCTTGCTGCGCTGCTTGAGCATTGGCGGCAGCGGCTTGCCCTTGAACAGGAGTTCGCCCTGCCTGGGTGGCAGCAAGCCGCAGATCACCCGGGCGAGTGTCGACTTGCCGGAGCCGGACTCGCCCACCACCGCCACGGTGCGGCCGCGCGGCACCTGAACGGTGACGCCCTCGAGCACCTTGATCACCCCGGCGTAAGCGGCGGTGACGTTGTGGACCCGCAGCAGCATGTCGTGGCCCGGCTCTTCCGGCTTGGCGGCAGCCCGCGCCGCGAGAAGGTCGCGGGTATAATCCTGCTTAGGGTTGGCGAGCAGCTCGCGGGTCGGCCCCTCCTCCACCACCTGGCCGTGGCGCAGCACCATGATGCGGTCGGCAAGCTGGGCGACCACGGCCAGGTCATGGGTGATATAGAGAGCGGCCGTGCGGGATTGGCGGACCAGGTCCTTCACTGCGGCCAAGACCTCGATCTGGGTGGTGACGTCGAGGGCGGTGGTCGGCTCGTCGAAGATGATGAGATCCGGCTTGCAGGCCATGGCCATGGCCACCATGGCCCGCTGCAGCTGGCCGCCGGAAACCTGGTGCGGGTAGCGCTCGCCGATCTGCTCCGGATCCGGGAGCTTGAGGCGGCGGTAAAGGTCGACCGCGTCCCGCCGCGCCTCGGCCTCGGACCGGACCCCGTGGGTGACGGCCACCTCGACGTACTGGTCGATGAGGCGGTGCGCCGGGTTGAACGCGGCCGCGGCGCTCTGGGCGACATAGGCGATGCGGGCGCCGCGCAGGCGCCGAAGTTCGGTTTCCGACAGGTGGCGCAGGTCGCGGCCGTCGAACAGGATCTCGCCACCGGAAATCCGGCAGCCACCGCGCGCATAGCCCATGGCGGCGAGGCCGACGGTGGACTTGCCCGCGCCGGATTCACCGATCAGACCCAGTACCTCGCCGCGCACCAGGTGCAGATCAATGCCCTTAACGATCTCGTGCCAAGCATCGTCGCCGCACCCCTCGATGCGCAGCCCGCGCATCTCGAGCAGCCGCTGACCATCCTGGGCGCCTCCGGTATCAATGCTCATCGCGCAGACCGCTCGTCTTGTGCAGGAACCAGTCGACCACGAAATTGACCGCGATGGTCAGCACGGCGATGGCGCCGGCCGGCAGCAACGGCGTGATATCGCCATAGGTGATCAGGGTGGCGTTGTCGCGCACCATGGAGCCCCAGTCCGCGGTGGGCGGCTGGATGCCGAGGCCGAGAAAGGACAAGGCGCTGATCATGAGAAACACGAAGCAGAAGCGCAGGCCGAACTCGGCGGTCAGCGGCGGCATGATATTGGGCAATATCTCCCGCCGCATGATCCAGCCGAGCCTCTCGCCGCGCAGGCGCGCCGCCTCGACGAAGTCCATCACCGCGACATTCATGCCGACAGCCCGCGTGAGCCTGTAGACGCGGGTTGCATCCAAGACCGCGATCACCATCACCAGCACGGGGATCGACGTGCCGAAGATCGTCAGCAGCAGCAGGGCGAAGATCAGTTGGGGGATCGCCATCACGATGTCCACCATCCGCGACAGGATCTGATCGGTCCAGCCGCCGATGGCCGCCGCCAGCAGACCTGCCGCTCCACCGATGAGGAAGGCCAGAATGGTGGTGACGAAGGCGATGCCGATGGTGTTGCGCGCCCCGTAGATCAGACGGGTGAACATGTCGCGGCCGAGATTGTCCGTGCCGAGCAGAAATTGCTCGCCCCACGGCTCGAACTGCAGGCCAACCACCTCGGACTCGCCATAGGGCGTGAGCACCGGCGCGAAGATCGCGACGAGAACATAGGCGACGATGACCAGGAGACCGAGCTTGGCGGTGATCGGCGCCTGGCGCAGCGTCTTGGCGATGGCGGTGGGGCGCGTATGCCCGGGCGATGCGGCCAGGGCCAGAACCGCGGCCTGCTCGTCTTCGGGCGCCCCGGCCTCCGGCCGCAGGCCGGTCTCATCTGCCATTGCTGGTTCCGTCATCGCGGGTGCATGAGCCGTGGGTTGGTGAGGATGGACAAAACGTCCGCCGAGAGGTTGAGCAGAATGTAGGTTGCCGCAAACAGCAGGCTGCAGGCCTGCACCACCGGCACGTCGCGCTTCTGGACGGAGTCGACCATCAGCTGACCCAAGCCGGGGTAGACGAACACCACCTCGACGACCACCACGCCGACCACGAGATAGGCCAGGTTGAGCACCACCACATTGATGATCGGTGCCAGCGCATTGGGCAGGGCGTGGTGGAGAATGATGCGGCCGCGGGACATGCCCTTGAGGGCGGCCATTTCGATATAGGGGCTGGCCAGCAGGTTGATGATCGCCGCCCGGGTCATGCGCATCATATGGGCGACGACCACCAGCGTCAGGGTCAGCGCCGGCAGCGCCACCGCATGCAGCCGGTCGAGCAGCGGCATGCCCGGCCCTATGCTGGAGATGGAGGGAAACCAACCGAGCCGGACCGCGAAGATCACGATCAGGATATAGGCGACGAAGAATTCGGGGAACGAGATCGACGACAGGGTGGCGACGTTCACCGCGCGATCGAAGAAGGAGTTGCGGTAGAGGGCGGCCAGAATGCCGAGGGCCAGGGCGAGCGGCACAGAGATGAGTGCCGCCACGCCGGCCAGAAACAGGGTGTTCAGGGTCCGGGTGCCAAGCAGCTCGGAGATCTCGCGGCGATTGGCCAGGGAATGGCCGAAGTCGCCGTGCAGGAGCCCGCCCAACCACTCCACATAACGGGTGTGCAGCGGGAGATCGAGGCCAAGCTCCCGGCGGAGGGCAGCCACCGTTTCCGGCGTGGCGGACTGGCCGAGCATCTCGGTTGCGATGTCACCGGGGAGGAACGACACCGCAAGGAAGATGACCAGCGAGACGACCCAGAGCACGAGCAGACCCAGGGCGAGGCGCTGGGCCGTCATTTTCACGACCTTGCTCATCGGGCGCCGGCCATGGCAGGGGTTCTCCGCAAGGGGCTCACGCCTCGGCGAACCACCAGCGCTCGGCGGCGCGCAGCCCGTCGAGGTCCCAATTGTTGCCCATCTTGCCGTGGCCAACCTTCTTCGACAGGGCGTTCACGTAATTGGCATACATCGGCATCACCGTGCCGCCGTCGTCGCGGCAGAGGGCCTGCATTTCCGCATACATCTGCGCGCGCTTCTTCTCATCCAGCTCGGCGCGCGCCTCGACCAGCAGCTCGTTGAACCTGGGGTTCTTCCAGTGGGTGTCGTTCCAGTTGGCATCGGCAGAATAAGCGAGCGAGAACATCCAATCCTCAGTGGGGCGGCCCGACCAGTAGCAGAAGCTCCAAGGCTTCTTCATCCAGACATTCTCCCAGTAGCCGTCATTGGGCTCGCGCACCACATTGATGTCTATACCGGCCGCGGCGGCATGCTCCTTGTACAGAACGGCCGTGTCGACCGCGCCGGAGAAGGCCGCATCCGCCGTGGACAGGTCGACCTGCAAGGTCTCGAACCCGGCTTTCTTGAGGTGGTGTTTCGCCTTGTCCGGATCATAGCGCCGCTGCTCGAGATCCTTGGCGAAATAGCGGTTGGCCGGGCTGATCGGATGGTCGTTGCCCGGCGCGCCATAGCCGCGCAGGATGGTCTCGACCAGCTTCTCCCGATCGATGGCGTATTTGAGCGCCGTGCGGACATCCACGTTGTCGAAGGGCGCCTGATCGACCAGCATGGGTATGGTGTAATGCTGGGTGCCGGTGATCGAGACGATCTCCAGGTTCTTGTTGCGCTCGAGCAGGTGGATGGTCTTGAGGTCGCAGCGATCCATGGCGTGGATCTGGCCGGTGTTCAAGGCGTTGGTGCGCGCTGCCACGTCCTTGATCGCCAGGAACTCGACGGTGTCGAACCAGCCGCGCCCGCTCTTCCAGTAGTTGGGGTTCTTCTTCACCACGGCGGTGACGCCGTAGTCGATGCGGTCGAGGATATAGGCGCCGGTGCCGATGCCGGATGCATCGGCCTTGCCGTCCTTGGTCGGCATCATCGCCAAGTGGTAATCGTCGAGCAGATAGGCGAAGTCGGCATTGCCGCCCTTCAGCGTGATCACGATCGTGTTAGGTCCGTCGGCCTTCACGTCCTCGATCGCGTCGACGATGCCCTTGGCCGCCGACTTGGAATCCGGTCCGCGATGATGGTTGATCGAATTCACCGCATCCTCGGCGGTGAACGTCTTGCCGTTGTGGAATTCGATCCCGGGCCGCAGCTTGAAGGTCCACACCTTGGCATCGGGCGAGACGTCCCATTCTTCCGCCAGCTCGCCGACAAGCTTTCCATCCGGATCAACTTCCGTCAGATAGCTGAACACCGAATGTCCGACCGATTGCATATAGGTGTCGAGATAGGTCTGCGGATCGATTGAATCGGTGGTCGATCCCGCCCCAATCCCGAGCTTGAAATGGCCACCGGCCTTGGGCTCGGCCCGGGCAAGCTTGGCGAACATGGTGCTGGCGCTCGCGACGGTGACCCCCGCGGCGACGGCCGCTACCATGAATTCCCGACGGCTCACGCGGCCGCTTTTGACAAACCTGCTGAGACGCTCCAGCTCTTCGCTCATCGGCAATGCCTCCCCAATCGACGTCCGGTCGCGATCCGTCCAGAGGAGGCGTGGTTCGGCGAGGCACCCTGTGCGCTTGCGCGGCCTTATTGCGAGCGGCCAGCTGACGTCCTTTTGAAGGTTTTTACGCAAGCACTTGCGGCTGCATTCTCCTCCGGCGGATCATTGCCCTCACCACCCGCATAGGCTCCCACGGCCAATCGCTGCGGTCAACGGGCAAATGATAACGGGCCGTCAGGACGCGGCTGGCTGCTTTGCGGCCAGAAAAGCGCCTTTCACGCCAGGTGAACGAGGCTCATGAGACTAAAGTCGCAGCAAAGGCTGGACCAGGCGCATGAGGCCTTTCAGCCGCCATGGCCGCTCGATGCCGACCAGACAGACGCAATCGCCGGCCTGCTCGGTTATCGGCTTGTGCTCGACCTCATGGCCGAGATCGGCGATGTCGCCCATGGCGAATCGCCCGAACTCGTCGCGGTAGGCACCCCTCAGCACCATGGTCAGCTCACCGGCGGAATGGCCGTGGCGGGGCAACGCCCTGCCGCCAGAAATCTTCATGAGCAGAAGCCGGCCGCGGGCGCCCTGGGCCAGTGCTATTCTGTGTACGGCGATACCCGGCGCGATCCGGCGCCAGGCCACCTGATCGAGGGATCGGCCCAAGAGGCGGCACAAAGGTTTCGGCAGCCCAAGCCGGTGGGCATCGTTGGAGACGTGGGGCACGCTCTGCTTTGCCCGCGCTTCACGGCACTCCGCATCGATCCGCTGCAGGACCGCCGTGAGGCAATCCGCCTTCACCGGCACCGCATCCATGCGTTCGATGATGGCGCCACCGGTCTCCTCGTGCCGCCTGAGCTCGCGCTGGCAGTGAGGGCACCACGCCACATGGCAGGCGACGACCATCGACAGAGCCTCGCACAGGGTGCCGGAGGCATAGGCCATCAGGGTCGCGCAGTCCGGGTGATGGTGCACCCTCACATTCGTCCTCCAAGGCTCTCCCGCAGCTTCTGATAGGCAAGCCGCATTCTCGACTTCACGGTGCCGAGGGGCACGTCCAGCCGCTCGGCGATCTCGGCCTGCGAGAGATCATCAACATACGAGAGAGAGATGACGTCGAGCTGGTCTTTCGGCAAGGCCTCGATCGCATCGGCGATCTGCGCCTCGCGCTCGTTCTGGATCAGGCGCTCCTCGCCCGTGGGCTCGGCGGAGGGCTCGTCGTAATCATCCACATCGTAGAAGGTCTGGGCCGGCTGGCGCCGCAGCCGGTCGATGCGCAGATTGCGCGCGATGGTGTAGATCCAGGCGGTGGCGCTGCCCTTGGCCGGGGAGAAGCTTGCAGCTTTGTTCCACACCGTGAGCATCGTCTCCTGCACCAACTCCTCGGCTGTATCGGCGTCGGCAACCCGCCGCAGCATGAAGCTTTTCAGCCGTGGGGCGTAATAGGCGAACAGATTCGCGAAGGCGTCGCGGTCACCCTTGGCGACACGTGCCACCAGGGCGGCCATCTCGTCCTGGAGCCGGCCATTGCCTTGTCGCTGCTTGATGCTGTCCGTCATATCCGCCGCTTGGTCATGCGCCCGTGACGCGGAACTGCTGGCTGTCCTCCCAGCATAGACCTGCAGCCCCGTCCCTGGCAACGCGACGCATCCCCACGAGTTGCCGAGAGGGTTATCCAGACGCAAAAGAAATCTGGACCGCGCATCCGGCTGGTGCAGCCACTCGGCTTGCGCGGTGGCCGCTTTGGCTCTAAATAGGGCCACACCAGGCCGGGCCCCTCTGGCAGTTCTGCTCAGGCAGGCTGTGATGTCGGACTGGACGACCACGGAGTGGCCGGCCAATGGTTTTCGCGCCTGTGAGTGGTCGAGGCATCCGCTTCGACCGCGCAAGCTGCCGAATCCCGGTCCGCCGCCTCCGCTCGTCTTTATGGACAGCGATGGACCGTTCGGATGTTCGATTTTATCACACCGCAGCTTCTCACCGCCTTTTTCCAGGTCATCATGATCGACCTGGTGCTCGCCGGCGACAACGCCATCATCATCGGGCTTGCGGCCGCAGGCCTGCCCAAGGATCAGCGCAACAAGGCGATTCTCGTCGGTATCGCCGCAGCCACGCTGCTGCGCGTGGTCTTTGCCCTGCTCACCACGCAGCTTCTTCAGATCATCGGCCTGCTGCTCGCCGGCGGCATCCTCCTGCTCTGGGTGTGCTGGAAAATGTGGCGCGAGTTGCGGGCCGGCCCGCATCCCGAACCGGAGGGCGTCGAGGCGCTCGAAGACGCCGACCTCAACAAGGACGGCACCATTGCTGCCGGTCCGCCGCGCAAAACCTTCGCCCAGGCCGCCTGGCAGATCATCATTGCCGACATATCGATGTCGCTCGACAACGTGCTGGCCGTGGCGGGCGCCGCCCGGGAACATCCAGGCGTGCTGATCTTCGGCCTGGCGCTGTCGATCGCGCTGATGGGCCTGGCGGCGAGCTTCATTGCCCGCCTGCTGCAGAAGCACCGGTGGATCGCCTATGTGGGCCTCGCCGTCATCCTCTATGTGGCCTGCGAGATGATCTATCGGGGTGCGCTCGAGGTCTGGCCGCACCTCACCTAGCTGCTCGCGTATTCCGAGTTGCGGCCTCATCCGCTCGCCTTTCAGGCGGTTGACCGGCTGTGCAGATCTGCAACTATGCCGCCAGCGCAAAGCAGGCCTGCTTTGCCGGAGGGGCAGAATGTCCGTCACACGCCGGGGGTTTTTGATCGGAGCGGCCGCTGTTGCGGGCGTGGGCACAAGCGGCCCCGCCCGCAGCCAGCCGGTGGATGCAGCAGCCTATTTCGGGCCTGCGGTGGTCGACAATGGCGTGACCTACCGGTCGACCAATCTTGCCCGGGTGGACCGCAAATGGCGGCGGCAGATCGTTCCCTATCAGAGCATCGAGCCGCAGGGCACGGTGGTCGTCGATACGCAGAACCACTTCCTGTACGTGATTTTCGAGAACAACACCGCGCTGCGCTACGGGGTGGGCGTCGGCAAGGAAGGGTTCAAGTGGTACGGACGGGCGCGCGTCGATCGCAAGGCCATTTGGCCGAGCTGGACGCCGCCTCCGGAGATGCTCAAGCGGCGGCCCGAGCTGCCGCGCTTCATGGAAGGCGGCGCGGGCAATCCGCTGGGACCCCGCGCGCTCTATCTCTATCGCGACGGGACGGATCTCGGCTATCGTATCCATGGTACGGTCGAGCCCTGGAGCATCGGGCACGATGTCTCCAGCGGTTGCATCCGTATGCTGAACGAGGATGTGATCGATCTCTACCAGCGCTGCCCGAAGGGCACGGCGGTGCTGGTGCTGAAGCACCTGGGCTCGAGGGATGCATGACGGCTGGCGCCGGGCCGAAGGTGCCGGCCAGGGTCGAGAACTGGCGGGGGAAGCGGAGATGATGGCGCTCTCATTCACGGCGGTCGGCCGCAGCGGGCTGGTGCTGCTGTCGGCCCTGGCCCTTGCCGGATGCTTCGGACAAGGCAGCGGCGGACCGCAAATGGCGGCGCCGCCGGCTGCCAGCGCCGATCCGAACCAGGCGCTGACCCAGCCCGGCACCGAGGAAGACTTCATGGTGAATGTGGGCCGGCGCACCTATTTCAGCGCCGGCTCGGCAACGCTCGATGCCACCGCCAAGGTGACGCTCGAGAAGCAGGCGGCCTGGCTCAATCAATATCCGCAATGGCCGGTGAAGATCCAAGGCTTCGCCGACGACCCCGGCTCGGCCAAGGAGAACCTGCAGCTGTCGCAGCGCAGGGCCGAGGCGGTGCGCGACCATCTCGTCTCGCTCGGGGTATCGCCCGACCGCATCAGCGTCAAAGGCTATGGACGCGACCGGCTGGTGCGGGAGTGCGCCGATATCGCCTGCACCTCGCAAAACCGGCGTGTGATCACCAATCTGCAGGACGAACCTGTCAGCTGAACGTGAATACTTAAGGAATCGCGTGCTATTGGCGTTGATGTTAGAAGAGCTTGACGCTCGCTGCGACTGATTCGCGCCACTTCAACCCAACGGAGATGCGATCCTATGAGAGGAGTTTTTCACACACTCTCGGCGCTGCTTGCCGGTTTTATTGTCGTCTGCTCCCCTTTCGTCTTGTCGGCGCAAGCCCAAGCGGTCCAATGCGAGCCGGCCGGTGGTTTCCAGGCTTGGGTGAAGAGCTTCAAGGCTGCGCATTCAAATCTCTCGCCGCGCACCCTGGCGGCCCTCGACGGCGCGACGCTCGACCAGCAGGTCTTGCGCCTCGACCGCAACCAGCGGCACTTCAAGCAGTCGTTCGAGCAGTTCTCGCGCTCCCGCATCACGGCCGGACGGCTGAACAAGGGCCGTTCCATGCTGAAGCGGCATGCTGCGCTGCTGAAGCGGATCGAGCAGCGGTTCGGCGTACCGCCCGAGGTGGTCGTCGCCATATGGGGCCTGGAGACCGACTACGGCGTCAACATGGGCAAGCAGCAGGCGATCCGGTCGCTCGCCACGCTGGCCTATGATTGCCGGCGCACGGACATGTTCCAGCGCGAGCTGCTCGCTGCCCTGCAAATCATCGAGCGTGGCGACCTAAGGCCATCCGAAATGCGCGGCGCCTGGGCGGGCGAGCTTGGCCAGACGCAGTTCCTGCCCAGCAGCTACCTTCGCTTTGCCGTTGATTTCGACGGCAATGGCCGGCGAGACCTCATCCGCAGCGTACCGGACGTGCTTGCCTCGACCGCCAACTACCTCAAGGGCTATGGCTGGTCGCCGGGTGCAGGCTGGGGCCCGGGCCAGCCCAATTTCGCGGCGCTGAAGGGGTGGAACAAGGCCGACGTCTATGCGCGGACCATTGCCTTGTTCGCGGAGAAGCTTTCGACGAGCCAGTCGTCCAGCCGGGAACCGGCTGGTGTGCCCACGCAACGCGACCGTCAGGTGACAACGACCACGAAATCCTCACCCTGCCAGCGTTCCTGCTGAAGCCATTTCAGCGTGAACAGGATGCGGGTTTCGGGGGGTGCGGCGCCGGTCGGCAAGTCCGCGACATAGATGCCGAAAGCCGCCTCCTCGGTGGTCGCGTCATGGGCGGTGCTCCATCCGTCCATGCTCCAATGCACGAGGGCCGGTTCCATCAGCTCGATCCTGAGTGCCTTGCCCTGGGGAATGCTGCGCAGGCGGTTGTTGAACCGCCAGGCCCTGAACGGCGCGGTCACCTTCCGGTGCTGGTAGCGCTCGACGGGCTGGGGCGGCATGTCGAACACCCGCCCGTCATGCAGCGAGCGCAGCAGCTTGATGTGCTCACCATGCGCCCAGACCAGCGGCATGGCGCTGCCTGAGGGCTTGCCGCGGAACAGGCCGCGCTCGGGGATGTCGTCCTGATCCCAGACCTGCTCGGGGATGAGGCCACCTTCATTGGACGAGCGCTCGAGCGTGTTCAGCAGGCGCTGCGCTTCCTTGGTGCGCCCGGCCGCGAGCTCGTAATGGGCACGCTCGCCGGTCAGAAGCGGCCAAGCACGGCCGATGCCGGTGCCGTCGAAAGAGCTGCCATCGGCCTTTTCGCCATAGCCGTCGCCGTTGTAGCGGTACCAGACGGGTCCCTGCGGCAGCTCGATCTTCAGCATGTCGTCGATCGCCTTGACCGTATCGAGGATGCGCGGGTCGTCTGCGGCGCGCAGGCCGAAGCGCACCAGGGCCAGGGCGTCGGGGCTGAGGATCAGGTTCGCCGGCTGGTTGGTGCTCTCGGGCGGGCGGTTCTTGATGGGCACGTAGCCCTGGAGGGGCGATGCGGCCTCGCAGGTATCCGGCGGCGCAATACGCACGTAATAGCCGGACAGGCCCAGCTTCTCGCAGATCGGCGTATCGGTGGCGAAGGTCCAGCGCTCGATCTGATCGTTCCAGACATCGGCTGTGTCACGGGCATATTGCGCATCGCGCATATGGCCGGCCATCTCCAGGATGTCGGCTGCCGCGAGGAGGCCGGCGATCTCCACCGCCAGGGTGAAGGGCGAATAGCCGGCGTCCTCCTCCCAGCGGTCCTGGCCGGTGACCGGCCCGTTGCGCACGAGATAGCCGGTCGCCTTCTGCACCATGGGAGTAAGGCGCTCCACCTCGTCCTCGGAGAGATGCCCTTCCCGGCGCAGCATGTCCATGAGCAGGATGGGAAAGGCGCACTCATCCATCTGCACGCCGTGCCAATAGGGCTCGCCGTCGAGCCACATGTTCTGCGACCAGTGGCCGTCGGCCTCCTGCACCGCGTTGAGATAGCGCAGCACGGCCATGGCTTCGTTGACGGCGCCCGCCGCGAGGAAGCCGCCGGCCGTCTCCACCAGGTCGCGCGGCCAGACCAGGTGATAGCCGCCGAGATCCTCGTCGCCCTTGTCGGTGCCCCAGGGAATGGAGAGGCTTGCGATCACCGCGCCTGGAAAGGAAACGGGTGAGTGAACCGCCAGCACCGACGTGCTGACGCGATAGGCATTCAGACTTTTCTTCCGCGCGGGCTGCGCGCGGTCGAGCGGCAGCAGGCTCTCCTGCCACTTTCGCCAGCCGCTGACATAGCCCTTGAGCGCTGCATCGAAGCCGCCCTGGAGGGTGGCCAGGGCCCGGTATGCAGCTTCCTGCGGCCGCGCCGCAATGGAAAGGGCGAGCAGGAAGGGCGCGCCGCCGGTGGCGGGCAGGTCGATCTCGCCGGTCATGGCCACGTTGCCGTTGGGCGCCTCGCTATAGCACTCTGCCAGATGCTTGTGTTGGGAAAGCTGCTGCCAGCCGTCGGAGGTGCCGACATAGCCGACCGAGCGGTTGGCCCAGGGCACGGAGCAGGCGACCGCAAGCGAGACGCCGAAGCGGCCCTGGGCGAAGAGCATCGGCGTGCCCTTGTAGTCATCGAGCCAGGCAGTGTTGCCGGCGCCGCCATTGACCAGGTGCGGTGCGATCAGCGCATAGAGCCGGTAGTCCAGCAGCGTGCCGTGAAGGGGCTCGAACCTCACCTCCTGCAGCACCGTGTCGCGCAGCGGATCGGTGATGATCTGCTTGCTCATGCGGTAGCGGCCGTCGAGGGCCGTGTTGGTAAGGCGGAAGCCGGGCACCCCCTCCTCGACCATGGCGACTTCGTGGGCGGTGTGCCGCTTTTCCTCCGAGAAATAATCGCGTCCGTCGGTGACGATCAGGCCGAAATCGCGGGTGCAGGCCGTATCGACGCGCGGGAAATAGATCTCGTTGAGGATGCCATGGCTGATGGTGAACCAGATACGGCTGTTGGCCGTCAGCGCCGTACCCACACCGCTCTTGGCGCTGGAGGTCCATCGTGCCTCCATGCCCGGCGCCCCAGGTGCCTGCATGCCCCCTCCTTGCGGGAACCACCTCGGGTTCCACGCGAAGATCCGTGTTTCCGCCTGCCGAATCGGCCGCACGTTCATCCATGCAGCAAGCGGCGTGTGGCTGTCACGCAATCTTCGCGATGGCGCTTAATATGATATTTCCACTATCACGAGATGCTGACGCGGTGGCTCTGAGGTGAACTCCTCTTCGGTTGACAGTGGCGCATCATCGCACCTAGCATCGACCGCGATGCGCGGGTCGGAACCCAAGTACCGTTTCGTTGTTCTGCCTAGAATTTCCCCGTTCGCCGCCCTTAAGAACAGACCCACGGGAGCGCGGTATGACTATGAACAGCGTGGATGCAGGCAACGCGGTCACCCCGTCCTCCCTGGCCGGGTCAGGGTCGGCACCGGCAGGCCAAGACCCGATGGATGTGCTTGCCATCAACACCATCCGGACCTTGTCCATGGATGCGGTGCAGCAGGCGGATTCGGGCCACCCGGGCACGCCGATGGCCATGGCGCCGGTGGCCTATACGCTCTGGCAGCGTTTCCTGCGGTTTGACCCCGAAGACCCGATCTGGCCCAACCGCGACCGCTTCGTGCTGTCGGTCGGGCATGCGTCCATGCTGCTCTATTCGCTGCTGTATCTGAGCGGCGTGAAGTCGGTGAATGCGGATTACGAGATCCTGGGCGCGCCGGCCGTGACGCTCGACGACATCAAGGGCTTCCGCCAGCTGGACAGCAAATGCCCGGGGCACCCGGAATACCGACTCGTGTCCGGGGTCGAGACCACGACCGGCCCTCTTGGTCAGGGGGTCGCGACCTCCGTGGGCATGGCGATCGCCGAGCGCTGGCTGGCCGAGCGCTACAACAAGCCCGGCTTTCCCCTGTTCGGCTACCGCATCTATGCCCTGTGCGGCGACGGCGACATGATGGAGGGCATCTCCGGCGAAGCGGCCTCCATCGCCGGGCATCTGAAGCTTTCCAACCTGTGCTGGATCTATGATTCGAACCACGTGACCATCGAGGGTCACACGGACCTGGCCTTCAGCGAGGACGTGGCGGCCCGGTTCCTCGCCTATGGCTGGCACGTGCTGCGGCTTTCGGACGCCAACGACACCGAGCGCTTGGCCCGGGCGCTCGCCACCGCGGCGGAGACCCAGGACCGGCCGACCCTGATCATCGTCGAGAGCCATATCGGCTATGGCGCGCCGCACAAGCAGGATACGAGCGCGGCCCACGGCTCGCCGCTCGGCGAAGAGGAAATCAGGCTGACGAAGCGCGCCTATGGCTGGCCGGAAGATGCCAAGTTCCTGGTGCCCGACGGGGTCAGGGAGCGCTTCGCCGAGGGCGTGGGCGCCCGCGGCAAGGCGCTGCGGACGCAATGGGCCGAGATGTTTGCGCGTTATCGTGGGGCGCATGCGGATCTTGCCCGGGAGATCGACCTCATGCAGGCGCGCGGGCTGCCTGAGGGTTGGGACAAGGACATTCCGAAGTTTCCGGCCGATGCCAATAAGGGTATCTCTGGCCGGGACGCCTCTAGCAAGGTGCTGAACGCGATCGCGCCCAATCTGCCGTGGGTGCTCGGCGGTGCTGCCGATCTTGCTCCTTCGACCAAGACCCGCCTCACCTTCGAGGGAGCCGGCGATTTCGAAGCCGGCCGCTATTCGGGGCGCA
Source organism: Rhodoligotrophos defluvii (assembly GCF_005281615.1). Classification (NCBI taxonomy): domain Bacteria; kingdom Pseudomonadati; phylum Pseudomonadota; class Alphaproteobacteria; order Hyphomicrobiales; family Rhodoligotrophaceae; genus Rhodoligotrophos; species Rhodoligotrophos defluvii. Next base: position 141,093 of record NZ_SZZM01000001.1, read on the forward strand.
ATTTCCATTTCGGCATCCGCGAGCATGCCATGGCTGCCATCTGCAACGGCATGTCGCTGTCGAAGCTGCGGTCCTACGGCTCCGGGTTCCTCATTTTCAGCGACTACATGAAGCCGGCGATCCGGCTTTCGGCGCTGATGGAGCTGCCGGTGATCTATGTGTTCACCCACGACTCGATTGGTGTGGGCGAAGACGGGCCGACGCACCAGCCGGTGGAGCAGCTGCTGGCCCTGCGCAGCATTCCCGGACTTTTGACCCTCAGGCCGGCGGATGCCAACGAGGTGGCGGAATGCTGGCGGGTGATGCTCGGCCGGCACCATACGCCCTCGTGCCTGATCCTCTCGCGCCAGGAGCTGCCGACCATCGACCGCGACAAATACGCCTCTGCCGACGGCGTGGCGAAGGGCGCCTATGTGCTGGCCGATCCGCCGGAAGGCGAGCCGCAGGTGATCCTGATCGCCACCGGGAGCGAGGTCTGGCTCTGTCTCTCCGCCTTCGAGCAGCTTGCTGGCGAGGGCGTGCGTGCCCGGGTGGTGTCCATGCCCTCCTGGGAGCTGTTCGAAGCGCAGGACCAAGCCTATCGCGATATGGTACTGCCGCCGCACATCAGGGCGAGGGTTTCGGTGGAGCAGGCCTCGACCATCGGCTGGGATCGCTATGTCGGCGCAAACGGCGCCAAGATCGGCATGCACACATTCGGCGCATCGGCACCGCTGAAGGCACTGCTCACGAAATTCGGCTTCACACCGGAAAAGATCGTGGAAGCCGCACGCGCGCAGATCGCGAAACATTGATTGAACGAACCGAGTTTAGCATGCAGGCGGGACGGCGGTCAGGACGATGCGGCTGATGCCGTCAGCCCGTTTTCGCGACGACGCGTCCCAGGAGTAGTCGATGACCACCATGCAGAAGCCGCCCACGACCTCTAATCCCTTGCGAGAACTCGCGCATTTCGGCCAGTCCGTATGGCTCGACTATGTCAGGCGAAGCCTGATCGCATCTGGCGGATTGGCCGAGCTGATCGCGAAGGATGGGCTCAAGGGGGTCACCTCCAACCCGTCGATCTTCGAGAAGGCGATCGCCGGCAGCACGGACTATGACGAGGATTTCGACCGGTTCGTCGCCGAGGGTGATCGTTCGGCCGGCGACATTTACGAGCACCTGGCGATTGGCGACATCAAGGCAGCGGCCGATGCCCTGCGGGTGGTCTATGACGAGACGGGCGGTGTCGACGGCTATATCAGCCTGGAAGTCTCGCCCTATCTGGCGCTGAAGACGGAGGCCACCATCGCCGAGGCCCGCCGGCTGTGGAACGCGGTGGACCGGCCGAACCTGATGGTCAAGGTGCCGGGAACCGATGCGGGCGTGCCGGCCATCCGCCAGCTGATCTCGGAAGGCATCAACATCAACGTCACCCTGCTGTTCTCGCAGGAGGCCTACAAGGCGGTGGCCGAGGCCTATCTCGCCGGCCTCGAGGATTACCACGAGAAGGGCGGCGACCTCAGTCGGGTGGCGAGCGTGGCGAGCTTCTTCGTCAGCCGCATCGACACGGCGATCGACAAGAAGATCGACACCCGGATTGCCGCGGGCGACCCGCAGGCGGAAGAGCTGGCCCAGCTCAAGGGCAAGGTGGCGATCGCGAATGCGAAGCTGGCCTACCAGTACTATCAGGAACTGATCAGGACGCCGCGCTGGCTTAACCTCGCACAGCGCGGGGCGCGGCCGCAGCGGCTGCTGTGGGCTTCGACCGGCACCAAGAACAAGGCCTATAGCGATGTGCTCTATGTGGAGGAGCTGATCGGGCCGGATACGGTGAACACCATGCCGCCGGCGACCATGGATGCGTTCCGCGACCATGGCCATCCGCGCGAAAGCCTCACCGAGGATCTCGACGGCGCCAAGGCCGTTCTGGCGGCGACGGACCGGCTGGGCCTGGATCTTGATGGGGTGACGAAGCAGCTCGTCACCGAAGGCGTGCAGCTGTTCGCCGACGCGTTCGACGAGCTGCTGGCAGCGGTGGCCGCCAAGCGGCGGCAGAAGCTCGGCAGCCGCCTCGATAGCCAAGCCTATACCCTGCCGGCCGCCATGGACGAAGCCGTTAAGGCTCGGCTGAACGATGCGCGTATCGCCGGCCTGCCGCTGCGCCTGTGGGCGCGGGATGCGAGCTTATGGACCAACGAGGACGAGGCCAAGTGGCTGGCCTGGCTCGACATCGTGGGAATCGTGCAGCGCGACATCAATAGCCTGCTCGACCTACAAGCGGACATGCGGCAGCAGGGCTACACCCATGCCCTGCTGCTGGGCATGGGCGGCTCCAGCCTTGGGCCCGAGGTTTTGGCGCGCACCTTCGGCAAGCAGGAGGGCTATCCCGAGCTCCTGGTGCTGGATTCGACCGACCCGCAGCAGATCGCGTCCTTCGAGCAGCGGATCGACCTCGGCAAGACAGTGTTCATCGTGTCGAGCAAATCAGGCTCGACGCTCGAGCCCAACATCCTCAAGGATTACTTCTTCGACGCGGTGTCGAAGGCGATCGGCGCCGACAAGGCGGGCAGCCGCTTCATCGCGGTGACCGACCCGGGATCGCACATGCAGCAGGTGGCGGAGAAGGACGGATTTCGACACATTTTCTTCGGCGACCCGCAGATCGGCGGGCGCTATTCCGTACTGTCGAATTTCGGCATGGTGCCGGCTGCGGTCATGGGGCTCGACCTCAAGCGGTTCCTGTCGGCGGCGGCCATCATGGTGCATAGCTGCGGCCCGGACGTGCCGCCCATCGAGAACCCGGGCGTGCTGCTGGGGGCGATCCTGGGTGTCGGTGCCACCACCGGCCGCGACAAGGTGACGGTTATCGCCTCCCCCGGCATTGCGGATGTGGGCGCGTGGCTCGAGCAGCTGCTGGCGGAATCAACCGGCAAACAGGGCCGTGGCATCATCCCGGTGGATGCGGAGCCGCTGGGCGCGCCCAGCGTCTATGGCAATGATCGCGTGTTCGCGTATCTGCGGCTCGCCAGCGCGCCCGATGCGGCGCAGGACCAGGCGATCACCGCTTTGGAGCAGGCGGGCCAGCCGGTGGTGCGCATCGAGCTCGCCGAGCCCTATCAGATCGGGCAGGAGTTCTTCCGCTGGGAGATCGCAACGGCGGTTGCCGGCAGCATCATCGGCATCAATGCCTTCAACCAGCCGGACGTGGAAGCGAGCAAGGTCGCAACCCGCCAGCTGACCGACGAATATGAAAAGACCGGCAAGCTGCCGGAGGAAACGCCAATCCTCTCGGAGGACGGCATCACGCTCTATGCGGACCCGAAAAACGCGGCGGCGCTGGCGGCGGCTACCGATGCAAAGACGCTGGATGCCTATATCAAGGCGCATCTCGGCCGGGCGCATGCGGGCGATTATGCGGCGCTGCTGGCCTATATCGACCACAACACGGAGAACACCGCAGTGCTCACCGCGCTGCGCACCCGGATTCGCGACCGGCTGAAGGTTGCGACCTGCGTCGGGTTCGGGCCACGCTTCCTGCATTCCACGGGCCAGGCCTACAAGGGCGGCCCGAATTCGGGCGTGTTCCTGCAGATCACCGCCGATCCGGCGGCCGATCTGGCCGTGCCCGGCCGCAGATACTCCTTCGGCGTCGTCATCCTCGCCCAGGCGCGAGGTGACTTCGCCGTGCTTGCGGAGCGCGATCGCCGCGCCCTGCGGGTTCACCTCGGCACCAACGTGGCGCAGGGCCTGAAGCGCCTGTCGCGCGCCGTCGATCTGGCATTGGCGTAAATCGATTTTGGAGCAACTGGGGACGAAAACGATGCAACTTGGCATGATCGGTTTGGGGCGTATGGGGGGCAATATCGTCCGGCGGCTCACGCGGGCCGGACACCACTGCGTGGTCTACGACCGCAACCCCTCGGCCGTGACCGAGCTTGCCGGAGAGGGTGCCGTGGGCTCGGGCGGGCTTGCCGACCTGGTGGCCAAGCTCGATGCACCGCGGGCGGTGTGGGTCATGCTGCCGGCGGGCGCGCCGACCGAAAGCACCGTGCAGGAACTGGGCACGCTGCTCCAGTCCGGCGATATCATCATCGACGGCGGCAACACCTTCTACAAGGACGATATCCGCCGCGGCGCCGCCCTCAAGCAAAAGGGCATCCACTATGTGGATGTGGGCACGTCCGGCGGGGTGTGGGGCCTCGAGCGTGGCTATTGCATGATGATCGGCGGCGCCAAGGAGGCGGTCGACCATCTCGATCCGATCCTGGCGACGCTTGCGCCAGGCCTTGGCACCATCCCGCGGACACCGGGCCGCGAGGGCCGCGATCCGCGGCCCGAGATGGGCTATATCCATGCCGGCCCGATCGGCGCCGGCCATTTCGTGAAGATGGTGCACAACGGCATCGAATACGGGCTGATGCAGGCCTATGCGGAGGGGTTCGACATCCTCAAGAACAAGGATTCCGACGCCCTGCCGGAGGACGAGCGCTACACGCTGGACATGGCCGACATCGCCGAGGTGTGGCGGCGCGGCAGCGTGATCTCGTCCTGGCTGCTCGACCTGACCGCGGAAGCCTTGGCGCAGGATGGCAGCCTTTCGGATTATTCGGGCGAAGTGGCCGATAGCGGCGAAGGCCGGTGGACGGTGAACGCCGCGGTGGAGGAGGCGGTGCCGGCGACCGTTCTGACCGCCGCGCTCTATGCCCGGTTCCGCTCGCGCCAGACCGATGCCTTCAGCGAGAAGCTCTTGTCGGCCATGCGCTTCATGTTCGGCGGCCACACGGAATTCAAGACAAAGGGATAGGAGCGATGGACGCGCCCGTAAAGCCGGCCCCGGCCTGCCTGCCCGCCAACAGCAAGACAGCGCCGCCCTCCACTCTGGTCATCTTCGGGGCTGGTGGTGATCTCACCAAGCGGCTGCTCATCCCCGCCATCTACAATCTGGTGAACGACAAGGCGCTGGACGACCACTTCCAGATCATCGGCGTCGACCTGGTGGCCAATGACGACCAGGGCTTCCGCGATCACCTGACCGAGAACATGAAGGCGCTTGTCGCCGGCGGCCACGGCGAGTTCGCCTCGCCCGAGCTCGATCAGCAGGCGTGGAGCTGGCTGATGAGCCGGGTGTTTTACCTCCCTGGCGATTTCAGCAATCCCGACACGTTCACCCGTCTGAAATACCTCGTGGACGAGCGCGAACAGGAGACGGGCTGCGGCAACGCGGTCTTCTATCTGGCCGTGGCGCCGCGCTTTTTCGGGCCCATCGTGGAGCAGCTCGGCCAAGCCGGCCTGCTGGCGGAGACGGAGGCTCATTTCCGACGGGTGGTGGTGGAGAAGCCGTTCGGAACCGACCTCGCCTCGGCCAAGGCGCTGAACCAGCAGATCCTGAAAGTGGCCGACGAGCACCAGATCTTCCGCATCGACCACTACCTCGGCAAGGAGACGGTGCAGAACATCATGGTTCTGCGCTTTGCCAACGGCTTCTTCGAGCCGGTCTGGAACCGCGACCATATAGACCACGTGCAGATCACCGCGGCGGAGACGGTGGGGGTGGAGCAGCGCGGCAAGTTCTATGACGCGACCGGTGCCCTGCGCGACATGGTGCCCAACCACATGTTCCAGCTGCTCGCCATGATCGCCATGGAGCCGCCGAACTCGTTCGATGCGGATGCGGTGCGCAGCGAGAAGGCCAAGGCGATCGAGGCCATTCGCAACTACACGCCGGAGGAGGCGGTCAAGAACGCGGTGAGGGCGCAGTATCGGGCCGGCACGGTGCTGGGCAAGCCGGTCAACAATTACCGCGACGAGCCGAACGTCTCGCCCACGAGCATGACCGAGACCTATGTCGCCATGAAGTTCATGATCGACAACTGGCGCTGGGCGGGCGTGCCGTTCTATGTCCGCACGGGCAAGGCCTTGGCGGTGCGGCGCACGGAAATCGGCATTCAGTTCAAGCGCGCGCCGCATGTGCTGTTCCGCAGCATCGGCATTAGCGAGCTCGCGCCCAACATGATGGTGTTCCGCATCCAGCCGAATGAAGGTGTTTCTCTGCGGTTTGCCGCCAAGAAACCCGGCCGCGAGGTGGAACTGCGGGATGTGCGGATGGATTTTCGCTATGCGGACTATTTCCAGGCCGAGCCGTCCACGGGCTACGAGACGCTGATCTATGACTGTCTGACGGGAGATGCCACGCTGTTCCAGCGGGCCGACAATATCGAGGCGGGGTGGACCGAGGTTCAGCCGCTGCTCGATGGATGGTCAGCGAATGATGCTCCGCTCGAATTCTATGATGCCGGCAGCGACGGGCCCGCGGCTGCCGACGCTCTGCTCGCCCGGGATGGATTTAAATGGCTGCCTCTGACATGACCGATGCCACCGCGCCAGATTTTTCCAGCCTGGCCGCTCGGGCCGGCGGCAGGGTGCGCCTGGTGGTGAGCGACGTGGACGGCTCTCTCGTCACCCGCGAGAAGGTGCTGACCCCGTCGGCCGTTGCCGCCGCCAAGGACCTCAAGGCGGCCGGCATCGCGTTCACCGCCGTCTCCAGCCGGCCGCCACGTGGCATGGCGATGCTGATCGAGCCTCTCGCCATTACCCAGCCGCTCGGCGCGTTCAACGGCGGCACCATCTTCATGCCGGATATGACGGTCATCGACCAGCAGGCGGTGCCGCTGGAGGCGGCCCGGCGTGCGGTCACCGTGATGCGCGACTATGGCGCCGACATCTGGGTGTTCAGCGGAGACAAGTGGCTGGTGACCAACCCGGACGCCCATTACATCCCGCGCGAGCGGCGCACGGTGCAGTTCGAGCCGACCGTGGTGGCGGATCTCGACCCCTATCTCGGCAGCGCGGGCAAGATCGTCGGCTCGTCGGAGGATTTCGACCGCCTCAAGGAGTGCGAGCTGGCGCTGCAGGCCGAGCTGCACGGCAGCGCCACGGCCCGCCGGTCGCAGAACTATTATCTCGACGTTACCCCGCCGGGGATGGACAAGGGCTATGCGGTGCGCACGCTGGCGCGGATGATGAACATCCCGCTGCAGGAGGTCGCCGTGATCGGCGACATGGTGAACGACCTGCCGATGTTTCGGGCGGCGGGCCTCGCGATCGCCATGGGCAATGGCAGCGACGAGGTCAAGGCCGCCGCGGACCACGTGACCGACACGTGCGACAACGAAGGCTTCGCCAAGGCGGTGGCCGAATTCATCCTGCCGCTGGCCGGCCCGGGGCAGGATGAAGGTTCCGCTGCCGGGCGCTCGACCCAGGGGAGCAGAGCATGACCGCGCAGATCCACGTCCTTTCCGATCCGGACACGCTGGCGGTTGCGGTGGCCGACTGGCTGGTCGGGCGCATGCGGGGCACGAGCAAGCCGTTTTCCATGAACCTGTCTGGCGGCTCGACGCCCAAGCGGCTCTACGGACTGCTCGCGCAGGCCCCCTATCGCGACCAGATCGAGTGGCAGCGCCTGCACCTGTTCTTCGGCGACGAGCGGTATGTGCCGCACGATGATCCGGAAAGCAATTATCGCATGGTGCACGACGCACTGATCGCGCATGTGCCGTTGCCAGCAGAAAACGTGCATCCCATTCCGGCGGGCCCCTCCCCTGCCGAGGCGGCCGCTGCCTATGAAGCCAAGCTGAAGAATTTCTACGGCGCCGACCACCTCGATCCAAGCCGGCCCTTGTTCGACGTGAGTCTGCTGGGCTTGGGCCCTGACGGGCATACCGCCTCTCTGTTTCCCGGCAGTTCGGCCTTGGAGGAAAAGCAGGCTTGGGTCTTGTCGGTGATCGGCTCGAAGCCGCCGCCGCAGCGGATCACCCTCACCCTGCCGGTGCTCGACAGCTGCGCGGCGGCCGCGTTCATCGTCTCTGGATCGGAGAAGGAGCCGATCGTGCAGCGGCTGCTCGGGGGCGACAAGGCGCTGCCCGCTGGCCGGATCTCGCCTCTGGGGGAGCTGCACTGGTTCCTGGACGAGGCTGCGGCGGGTGGCCCGGCGGGCCCATGATTCTGGTGGCCATGGGCGTTTCGGGCGCGGGCAAGTCGACCATTGCCCGCGAACTGGCCGAGCGGCTCGGCTGGGCTTTTGCCGAGGGGGATGACTTTCACGATCCGGCCGCGCGGGCCAAGATGGCGGCGGGCCATGCCTTGACCGATGCCGACCGCCGCCCGTGGCTCGAGCGCATTGCGGCGTGGATCGATGCCCGGCTGGCGGAAGGTAGAGATGGCGTGGTGTCGTGCTCCGCCCTCAAGCGCAGCTATCGCGATCTCTTGCGACGGGACCATCCGGAGGTGCGCATCCTTTATCTGCGCGGCAGTCGGGCGCTCATTGCCGCGCGCCTCAGCGGGCGCACCGGGCACTTCATGCCGCAGGCGCTGCTCGAGAGCCAGTTCGCGACGCTCGAAGAGCCCGGGCCGGACGAGGCGACGATCGTGGTGGATGTGGACCAGTCGGTGCCCGCGATCGTCGATGCGGTGATCGCCGCCCTGCCCCCGGACAAGCGGAGACCCGTGCAGCGCCGTTGACGCCCCGCACCTTCCTCACGCGAACCGGTATCCACGTCGCTCGAAAATGCTCTAAATCGGCGGCAAGGAGAGCCACCGCTGAAACGCGGTGACGATGAGGTTCACGGCGACCGCCGCCAGGATCATGCCCATGACCCGGCGGGCGATCTGAATGCCGGCCTGGCCGATGACGCGGATGATGAGTTCGCCGGCCAGGAAGGCCATGGCCAGGATCACCAGCACGGATGCCAGCGCGCCAATGGTCTCCATCTGCTCGATGAAGGACAGGCGATTGTTGTCCATGAGCAGCACCATGGTGAGGATGGCGCCGGGACCGGCCATGATCGGCGTGGCCAAGGGATAGACCGCAAGGCTGATGGGATTGGCGACACTGTCGGTTGGAACGGCGCTCGGCGCCGTCTCCGCGCCCAGCACCATGGTGAGCGAGAACAAGAGCAGGATCAGACCGCCGGCGATTTGGAAGGCCAGCAGCGAGACCCCCATGGCATGCAGCAGCGCCTGGCCGGCGAAGCCGAAGAACACCAAAATGAGGAATGCGAAGAAGGCGGCGTAGACGGCGGCGACGCGCCGCTCCCGCGTGGTCAGAGCCCCCGTGGCGCCGAGAAAGAGCGGAAGATGTCCCACCGGATCGAGCATGATCCACAAGGTGGTGAACTGGGTGATGAAAAGCGCAAGATCGGGAATCATTTGGCCGCCGAACAAATCACTACGGAATGTAATAGAACGGGTTGGGGAGAAGGAACGTCCGCTCCGCGGCGCCGCCCGCGAGATCGGAATGCTGGTCGCCCATGTTGGCGATGATGCGGTATCCTTCAGCCTCGATTTGGCGCCGACGTGGCGCCTTGAAGTCAGCCGCGGAGGCGAAGCGCGCGCCCTCCGGCACCATGTCCAGGCGGCTGAAGCCCGTGTAGCCCACGCGGCGCAGGTTGCGCTCGGTGGCTCGGCGCTGCGATTCCGGCCGGCCGGTGATGAAGAAGACCGCCACGCCCGCGGCGCGTGCGGCCCGGTAGAGGCGCAGGGTTGCCGGGATCGCGGGGTCGGCGCCTTTGAGGTCCCAGTCACGCCAGCCGCAGGGCTGGTTGGGGCCGGCAAGGCAGGGCCCCTCGACGAATCGGCCGAAATCGTTGGCGACGATCTCCGACCAGTTCGACAGGGACGTGTCGTCAATGTCCAGCACCAGCGCGGGCCTCTTCACGTGCCTCGCCCGGCTCAGGATCCAAGTCTCGGCGCGGGCGGCAACCGAGGCCAGATCACGCGCATAGGCGCCGCTGTTGTGGTATCGGGTGGCGGCGATCTTGGCGATGCCGACATTGGCGGGCTGCGACAGCCGCGGTTCGGCGGCGCATATGCCCGCCGTGAGCGCCAGGACCAGGCCCAGCAGAACACCCGGCTTCATGAGTTTCCCCCTCCCCTGACGCCCGCCGCGCCGTCACTGTTCCTCAACAGCCGCGCCTACCGCCCGCCAGCCACATCGACTATAGCACCGGTCACGTAGGACGCGGCATCCGACAGCAGCCAGGCGATCACCTCGGCAACCTCGTCGGCACTGCCGGCGCGCTTCATCGGTGTGGTCGGCGCAAGGCGCTCGAGCCGGTCGTGCAGCCCGGCCCGGGCATGGATCTCGGTCTCGATCAATCCCGGCCGCACCGCATTCACCCGAATGCCCTCGTCTGCGACCTCGCGGGCAAGGCCGAGGGTGAAGGTGTCGATCGCGCCCTTGGATGCGGCATAGTGAATGAACTCGTTGGCGCTGCCGATCCTGGCGGCCATCGAGGACACGTTGACAATGGCGCCGCCCTTGCCGCCGTGGCGGGTGGACATGCGGCGGACCGCCTCGCGCGCCGGGATCAGGCTGCCGAACACATTAACGGCGAGCACCTCGGTGAGGTCGCGGCCGGCAAGGTTCTCAAGCCGGCCTGCAGGCCCGGTGATGCCGGCATTGTTGACCAGCGCGGTGATCCGGCCGAGATCGCGGTCGATTTGCTGGAAGAGCGAAACGATCTCCTGCTCGTCGGCCACGTCGGCCCGGTAGATCCTGGCCTGTACACCCTCGGCCGCCACCTTCGCCGCAACCTGCTCCGCCTCTGCCGCTGCCCTGCCATAGGTCAGCGCGAGATGATAGCCCTGCTTGGCGAGACGGATCGCGGTCGCCGCGCCGATGCCGCGGCTGGCGCCGGTGACGACAGCAAGCTGTGTCATGAAACCTCCTCTCGCTCTCCTTATGGCCCACAACTGGGCGCTCGTAAAAATTCAGCTTACAGCGCCGCAAGAGAGAGGCTATTCTGTGGGCGTCGTCAACAGTTTGAAAGGAGGTGATCCAGTGTCTCATTGTCGAGCTCCACGAGGAACGGATGATGCGCGCCGGGTCTTTGCCTCTCTCGGAGATGCTGCGCGCGCAGTCTGAGGTTTCGCCCGGCTGAACGCCGGAGCGTGGATGACAATGGAAGGGCCGCCCACCCCCGGGCGGCCCTTCTCCGCATTATCCGCTCAAGCCGCCATGCCCAACGCGCCCAGCCGGGCATCCAACGCCATAGGGCACAAGCATTCCCCTGGGGGCCCTGGATCACCCGGTCAAGCCGGGTGATGACGATTTGCTTTGTTAACCAATACCTCACGTCATGCCCGGCCGCGCCTAGGCGCCGAGCCGGCACCCAGAGCCACACGGCGCGAGCTTTCCCTGGGGGCCCTGGATCACCCGGTCAAGCCGGGTGATGACGATTTGCTTTGTTAACCAATACCTCACGTCATGCCCGGCCGCGCCTAGGCGCCGAGCCGGCACCCAGAGCCACACGGCGCGAGCTTTCCCTGGGGGGCCCTGGATCACCCGGTCAAGCCGGGTGATGACGATTTGCTTCGTCAGCCAATACCTCAGTCATGCCCGGCCGCGCCCTAGGCGCCGAGCCGGCATCCAGGGGCCACACGGCACAGGCTTTCCCTGAAGGCCCTGGATCACCCAGTCAAGCCAGGTGATGACGATTTGCTTCGTTAGCCAATACCTCAGTCATGCCCGGCCGCGCCTAGGCGCCGAGCCGGCATCCAGGGGCAACACGGCACAGGCTTTCCCTGGGGGCCCTGGACTGCCGCGCCAAGCGCGGCAATGGCATAACACAAATCAGGATGGCGATAAGCAGCCGCCCTGATCGCTCTCAGAGCGGCTGCCAATTCAGTACCCGGCTACCAAAACGCTAGCATCGCGGCGATGCTGGTGCATGCCGACCCATCTCGGACCCGACCCTCGGCGGCTGAAACCTAGGCCTCAGTCCGCCGCACGGATCATGCGCGCCTCGATGCCCTTCTGGCCCTGCGCGCATTGCACCATCACCCGCTGGCCTTGCGCCACCGGCCCCATGCCGCAACGCTCCAGAGCCGAAGCGTGCACGAACACGTCCTTGCCGCCGGTGTCGAGGGCGATGAAGCCGAAGCCCTTGTCAGGGTTGTACCACTTCACCACGCCCGGCTGCTCTTCCGACAGGGGCGCGCTCACCTCGCTGCGGCGCGGTGGCCGTGGGGTCGCGGTGCTGAGGTCGACCTCGAGCACCTCGGTGACCTGCGGCCCCTTCTGCCCTTGGCCGATGCGCACCATCAGCCGTGCGCCGTCGGGCAGGCTGGTATGGCCAGCGGCTTCGACCGGGCGGATGTGCAGGAAGGCCTCTGAGCCACCATCCACTTCGACAAAGCCGAAACCTTTATCGGCGTTAAACCATTTAACCGTTGCACCGGTGGGTGCCGCAGCCGCATAAGTGGGTTGCCCACCCTGACGGAATGACGGCATGTCGTCCGATCCACGACGGCTTTTCGGACTGAAGTCATCATCGAAGCCGCGCCGGCGCGGCTCTCGATAATCTTTATAGCGGCTCATCGACCTTCCCAGAAGCTAAACACGTCTCTATGGTCGCGGTTCCGCCCGACCGGTCAAGCGGAAGTTCGCAGCCTTCGAGAATTATCTATCATACAGGCGGACGGGCATTTCACAAAATCCATTCTCGTGCCGGCGGAGTCGTTTTTTAAACTAAGTCCGGCTAGTCTACGCCGCTGATTGCAGTCCGATCCGGCCAAGAACCACAGGTGGTACAGGGGGCAAAGTCATGGCGACCGCAAGAGTAGCGAAGAAGAAGACGTCTGACGCAAGAGTGTCGAGAAGGAAAAGGTCCAGCGCAACAGTCGAGACCAAGAACACACCCGATGTCAAAGCCGATAAAAAGCCCCGAGCCGGCACGCGAAACGCAAAGAGGAATACATCCGATACAAAAGCTCCTCTCACGCTGGCCTTCGATATCGGCGGGACCGGCCTGAAGGGTTCTGTTCTTGATCCATCGGGAAAGATGGTCGCGGATCGTGTGAGGATCCCTACCCCGCATCCGTGTCCACCGGAAGTATTGCTCGCGTCGCTCAAGGAAATCGTGAGCCATTTGCCGAGCTATGACCGAATCTCCGTCGGCTTCCCCGGCGTTGTCCGGCGCGGCGCCGTGCTGACCGCGCCGCATCTTGGCACCGAAATGTGGCGCGGCTTTCCCTTGGAAAACCGCATCGCCGAGCTGTTCGGCAAGCCGACGCGGCTTTTGAACGATGCCGAGGTGCAGGGGCTCGGCATCATCACCGGCCATCAGCTGGAGGTGGTGATCACGCTCGGCACCGGGGTCGGCTCAGCCATCTATTCGGACGGACGGCTGACGCCGCATCTGGAACTCGCCCACCACCCGATCAAGGGCGACATGACCTATGACATGTATCTCGGCGATGCGGCGAAGAAGAAGGTGGGCCGGAAGAAGTGGAACAAGCGCGTTCACCGCATGATCGAGATCGTGTCGATCCTCACCAATTTCGACACGCTGCATCTCGGCGGCGGCAATGCGGAACATGTATCTGGTCCCCTGCCGCCCAATGTGCGCATTGCCAGCAACGACGCCGGCATTACCGGTGGCATCCGGCTCTGGGACGACAATGTCTGGCTCGCGGCGGGCTCGTTGGACTGACACAGCGCGCTTCGACCCCAGCAAAGCGATCAGGATGCCTGCTCCGCCAAGGAAGCGAGCTCCGCGCGCAGCTCGGGGATGCCGGTGCCCTTCTCGGCGGAGGTCACATGCAGGCGGGGGTGGGCGGCCGGGCGGCGGGCGAGTTGGTTCTTCACTTGCTCGGCGATGCGCTGAAGCGCGGCCGGCTTCATCTTGTCGGCCTTGGTGAGCACGACCTGATAGCCGACCGCGGCGGCATCGAGCAGATCGAGCATGTCCATATCGGCGGGCTTCAGACCATGGCGGCTGTCGATCAGCACGAACACCCGCTTGAGCTCGCGCCGCCCGCGCAGATAGGCGCGCAGCAGCGCCTGCCAGCGGGCGACGAGGCTCTTCTCCGCCTGGGCGTAGCCATAGCCAGGCATGTCGACCAGGCAGAGCCGCGGACCCACCGCGAAGAAGTTGAGCTCGCGGGTGCGGCCCGGTGTCGATGAGGTACGCGCCAGCGTCTTGCGACCAGCCAGCGCGTTGAGCAGGCTCGACTTTCCCACATTCGAGCGCCCGGCGAAGGCGACTTCGCAGGCCATGGGCTCAGGCAGGCCGTCGAGAGACTGCACCCCCCTGAGAAAATCGATCTCGCCGGCAAACAGCTTGCGCCCAGCCTCGAGCCTCTCCTCGGTGAACAGCTCTTCCGGCTTCTCCTCGAAATCCGGCGCCGACATGGCTCCCCTGCCTCAGTTGCCGACGCGTCAGGACTTGGGCTTGCTTTCCGCCTCGGCTTTGCTGCCGTTCTTCTTGGCGAAAGGCAGTGACTCGCGGATGTTGCCGAGCAGATCGACGTCGACGCCCTGGCGCCGCATGATGACATACTGCTGCAGCACCGAGAGGAGGTTGTTCCACGACCAGTAGATGACCAGGCCGGCGGGGAAGGAGGCCAGCAGGAAGGTGAAGAACACCGGCATCCAGTTGAAGATCTTGGCCTGGATCGGATCGGGCGGCGCCGGATTGAGGCGCATCTGCACCCATTGGGTGATGCCCATGATGATCGGCCAGGCGCCGACCATCAGAAGGTGCGGCGGCGTCCACGGGATGAGCCCGAACAGATTGAAGATGGTGGTGGGGTCGGGCGCCGACAGGTCCTTGATCCAGCCGAAGAAGGGCGCATGGCGCATCTCGATGGTGACGAACAGCACCTTGTAGAGCGCGAAGAACACGGGGATCTGCACCAGGATCGGCAAGCAGCCGGAGACGGGCGAGACCTTCTCCTTCTTGTAGAGGGCCATCATGGCCTCCTGCTGCTTCATGCGGTCGTCCGGATAGCGTTCGCGGATCTTCATCATCTCCGGCTGCAGCTTCTTCATCACGCTCATCGACTTGTAGGATTTGTCTGCGAGCGGATAAAAGACCAGCTTGACCAGCACCGTGGTGATGAGAATGGCCACGCCGAAATTGCCGACGATGCGGTGGAAGAATTCCAACAGCGAGAACAGCGGCTTGGTGATGAAGTAGAACCAGCCCCAGTCGATCAGCAGGTCGAACCGGTCGATGCCGTATTCGGCCGCATAGCGGTCGACGATGTTCACCACCTTGGCACCGGCAAAGACGCGACTCTGGTAGCTGCCCGTCGCGCCGGGCGCGACCTCCACCGGATTCTTGCCGAGGAAATCGCTCTGATAGGCTTCGCGGCTGCCGCTGCTGTAGCTGAAGAAGCGCCCGCTGATCAGGGACTGGGGATCGGGGATGACCGTCACCGCCCAATATTTGTCGGTGATGCCGAGCCAGCCACCGACCGCCTGGTGGGTGATCGGCGTCGTCGCTTCGACGAGGTCGCTGTAGTGAAGCTCGATGAGCCCGTCCTCGCCGAGCACCCCGATCGGGCCCTCGTGCAGGATGTAGAAGCCGGAGGTGTGGGGGGTGCCGACACGGGAGACCAGCGCATAGGGGTACAGCTGCACGGGCTGCTGGCTGTTGTTCACCACCTCCTGGCGCACCGTGAACATGTAGTCCTTGTCCACGGATATGGTGCGCCGGAATACCTGCCCCTGGCCATTGTCATAGACGAGGGTGACCGGCGCGTCCGGCGTGAGGGTGCTGTTGCCTTCGACCGTCCAGACCGTCTCCGGCGTGGGTACGGCGACGCCGCTGCCGGGCACGGCCGCCCAACCCTGATTGGCCCAATAGGCGTTGGGCGTGCCCTCCGGCGAAAGCAGCGTGATGATGGGGCTCGTGGGGTCGACCGTCTCGTGATAGCGCTTGAGGCGGAGATCGTCCAGCCGGCCGCCCTTGAGGTTGATGGAGCCGGTGAGGCTCGGGGTGTCGATCTGCACCCGCTGGCTCGCCGCCAAGGCCTGGTCGCGCGTGAGTGGCCCGGTCGCGGCCCCGGTGCCTGCGCCTGTGCTTGGTGTGCCCGCGCCGGGCGTGGTTACGCTTGGGGCCGTGGATGGCGCTTCCGCCTGACGCTCCGCCTGCTGCTCCTGCGGCGCGTCTACGCGCTGTTGCTGCATGTGCGGCACGCCGACAAAGTATTGCCACAGCAGGATCACCAGTGCGGACAGCACGATGGCGAGAAGGAATTGCTTGTTATCCGCCATGGTTGAGGGGTTCTCGACAACTCATGATGTTCGGGCTTCGGGCGAATCGCCTGGCGAAACCTCCGCCTTGCGATCCGGGTCCTTCGCCGCTTCCGCACGTATTCCGGACACCTTGCGGGCCTGCCATGCGGCATGGACCTTGTCCGCGGCCCGCCGGATGTCCGCTTGCAGATCGGCAAAATCGCGCTCGGCCGTGTGACTTCGGCCGATGATCACATAGTCGAAGCCCGGCAGGCCAGCCTCCGGGAGCACCGACTCCGCCGCTGCCCGCAGCCGCCGTTTCACCCGGTTGCGGGTGACGGCCTTGCCGAGCTTGCGGGTCGCGGTCAAACCAATTCGCGCCGCCGCATCGTCACCACGATCGCGTGCCTGCAGCACCAGGCCCGGTGTTACGAAGGAGAATGCGCGGGCGGCTGCCAGAAAATCGCGGCGCCGCTTGATGCGTTCCATGCCCATGATCTGTGGCCCTGGAAACATCGGCCAAGCCCTCGGCCCGCTGCATGATCCTCGACGGTCAGGCTTCCCGCGAGGCGGCGCGGCCTCTTGCCGCCGCGCCTGGATGCCGCGACCCGGCTTATGCCGACAAACGCTTGCGCCCGCGGGCCCGCCGTCTGGCCAGCACTTTGCGGCCGCCGGGCGTCGCCATGCGCGCACGGAACCCGTGCCGGCGCTTTCTGACCAGGCGGCTGGGCTGATAGGTCCTCTTCACGATCGTCTCCGCAAATTCGAGTATCGCTCTCCCGAAGACCCGGCTTCGGGAATGCTGCGCCGCCTTGGTTCACGACACCGAAAGGCATGCAAATGGGTCGTGCCGGCTTATACGGAAGCCCTGCTGCCAAGTCAACAAAGCTGGGACGCGGCGCTTGCCCGGAATATCGCCGGATTGGACGCTATATAAGAACCAGACAGCGGATATGGTAGGATTACGCGCCAGACGTTTGGCATCAGCGTAGGTGGAGTGGAGTTCGACGTGGCCGATACGCGCGAGCCAGCGGACATTGACGCAGGCGGCGGTGGCCTGCCCGCAGCAAGCCAGCCGGTGCCGGCTGCGCCGGTCCGGCGGGAAGTGCCGCAGCCCGGCCTGCTGCGCGGGCTGTCGGCGCGCCTGCTGATGCTCACGGTACTGTTCGTAATGGTGGGCGAGGTGCTGATCTTCCTGCCCTCGATCGCCAATTTCCGCATCACCTGGCTCGAAGACCGCGTCAAGGCGGCGCAGATCGCCGGCCTCGTCGCCAAAGCAGCCGCAGGGCGGCCGCTGAGCGACACGGTGCGCCAGTCGTTACTGGCGCGTGCGGGGGTCGAGGCCATTGCCTTCAAGCGCGGCGAATCCCGCCACCTGGTGCTGGCAGGCAAGCAATTCCCCACGGTGGACAAGCACTACGATATCCGCGATTTCACCTGGACCGAGGCCATGGTGGATGCGCTGGACACTATATTCGCCGGCGGCGACCGCACCATCCGGGTGCTCGGCAGCGCCCCCACGCCCGAGGGCAAGTTCACCGAGATCGTGCTAAGCGAGGCGCCGCTGCGCAAGGCCATGCTGCACTTCGCGTTGAACATCGCCAAACTGTCGATCCTCCTGTCGCTGATCGTGGCGGCGCTGATCTATTACACCCTGCACGTGACGCTGGTGCGGCCGATGCGCGGCCTGATCCGCAACATGCTCTATTTCAGCGAAAATCCGGAGGACAAGAGCCGGATCATCACGCCGTCGGGCCGGAATGACGAGATCGGCGTCGCCGAGCGCGAATTGAACCACATGCAGACGGAGCTTTCGGCCACGCTGCAGCAGAAGACACGCCTGGCAGGCCTGGGGCTCGCGGTGAGCAAGGTGAGCCATGACCTGCGCAACATGCTGTCCAGCGCGCAGCTCATCTCGGACCGGCTGAGCCAGATCGACGACCCGACGGTGCAGCGCTTCGCCCCCAAGCTGATCGCCTCGCTCGACCGTGCCATCGCCCTCTGCGTCCAGACACTGAAATACGGCCGCGCCCAGGAGGCGCCGCCCGCGCGCGAAATGTTCGAGTTGCGGGAGCTTCTGGACGAGGTGATCGACATGGTGCTGCCGGAGGCCTCCAGCCGCATCGTGCTCTATAACGACGTGCCACCCGAGCTGCAGGTGGACGCGGACCGCGACCATCTGTTCCGGGTGTTCATGAACCTCCTGCGCAACGCGGTCGAGGCGCTGGACGAGGCAGGACCTTCGAGGCTGCCCGAGGAAGACGGCTTCGTGCGCATCCGTGCCTGGCGGGAGGGCACGGTGGTCACGGTGCAGGTGGTCGACAACGGTCCGGGCATTCCGGAAAAGGCGCGCGCGCATCTGTTCGAGGCCTTCCTCGGCGCGGGGCGAAGCGGCGGCACCGGCCTTGGGCTTGCCATCAGCGCCGAGCTGGTGCGCGCCCATGGCGGCGAGCTACGCCTGGTCCACTCGGAGGTGGGGGCGGATTTCCGCGTGATCATCCCCGACACCATTCCCAGCCTGCGGCCGGGCCGGCGCGGCGAGCGGCGCCCCGGCCGGCGCTCGGTGGATGTCGCGCGCCTGCCCGGGCCACGGGCCTGAGCTACTGCGGCTGCGATACCGAGGCAGGCTCCAGCTCCAGCACGACGCCTTCCCGGCGCGGGTCGGCGCCGCCGGACAGCCGGCCGTCCTCTCCCCTTGCGATCCCCTGCAGGCCGCTGGCCAACAGCCTCGTGATCACCTCATGGCCCATGGCCTCGAGCGCGGGCGCGAGCCTCACGATGTCGGTGCGCCCCTCCAGCTCGACGGGGCCGTTGCGGTCGAGCACGCGCGGCAGATCGATCGCTCCTTGCATGGAATATTTCCAGTCGAGCAGTGCGATCAGGGTCTCCACCACATAGCCGATGATGCGGCTGCCGCCGGGCGAGCCGAGCGCGGCGAAGAAGCGGCCGTGCTCATCCAGCACGATGGTGGGCGACATGGACGAGCGAGGCCGCTTGCCGGGCGCGACCGCATTGGCCACGGGGGTTCCATCGTCCCGGCTCGGTGCGAAGGAGAAATCGGTGAGCTCGTTGTTGAGGAAGAAGCCGGCGGCCATGATATGCGCCCCGAACGGCCCCTCGATCGAGCTGGTCATGGAGACCACGTTGCCCTCGGCATCGACGATGGTGAGGTGGCTGGTGCCCGCCCGCCCGCGGTCCAAACCCTCAGCCTGCGCCACCGCGCCAGGCGGCGCGCCGGCTTGCGCCTTGCCGAGGCTGCGGCCGGGGTTGATGAGGGCGGCCCGCTCGGCGAGATAGCGGCGGTCGAGCAGGCCCTCCATCGGAACTGGCACGAAATCCGCGTCCGCCATGAAGCGGTCGCGGTCGGCAAAGGCGAGCGCGCTGGCCTCGCTCAGCAAATGCAGGGCGGTCACGCCCATGGGCTGCAGCGTGCCCAGGCGGTAGTGCTCGAGCATGCCGAGAATCATCAGCGTGGTGAGGCCGCCCGAGCTGGGCGGCGGCATGCCGCAGACCTCGTAGCTGCGATAGGGCCGGCACACGGGCTCCCGGCGGACCGCCTTGTAGCCCTCGAGGTCCTGAAGGGTCATGCCGCCGGCATTGGCGTGGCTGCGCACCGCCGCGACGATGGCCTCCGCAACGGGGCCCTGATAGAAACCGTCCGGCCCCTGCTCGGCAATGCGCTCCAGCGTCTCGGCATAGGCCGGGTTGGTGAGCTGCGTGCCGGGGCCGACGGGCAGGAAACCGTCCGGCACGCTGCTGTCGGGCCGCGCGATATAGGCACGGGCGGCAGGGTCCTCCAGCAGCGGCCGGGCCTCGGCCAAGGCTTCCGCGAGCCTCGGGCTCACCGCGAAGCCGTCGCGGGCAAGCGTTACCGCCGGCGCGAACAGCCGGCTCCATGGCAGGCGGCCATGGGCCTGGTGCGCCATCCACATCATCCGCACGATGCCGGGAACACCCACTGAGCGACCACCCACCACGGCGTCCATGAACGCCATGGGCTGGCCGTCGGGCATCAGGAAGAGGTCGGCCCGGGCCGACGCCGGCGCGGTCTCGCGGCCGTCATAGGCATCCATCCGGCCCGATGCGGCTGTCCAGTGCAGGAGGAAGGCGCCGCCACCGATGCCGGAGGATTGCGGCTCGACCAGGCCGAGCACCAGCTGGGCGGCAATGGCCGCGTCAACCGCGGAGCCCCCCTCGGCCAGGACGGCGAGCGCCGCCTCGGACGCGCGCTTGTCGGCGGTTGCCACCATGGCCTGCCGCGGCTCGCCGCAGCTGGCCACGGCCAAGACGATGAGAATGGCCCCCAAATTCCGAATCAAACGAGCCATGGCCCTCCCCGTTTCATCCTTCGCGGGGGACGCTAGCATCGAAGCGGGGCTGTGCCTACCGCGTGCGCTGTGCTACTCGGCACGGTAGGGCTCAGTTGCCCGTCGAAAGGAGTTCAGTCCCATGTCCTATAGCCGAGGCCCGCTGAATCTGATCACCGATGTGGAAGGCCTGCTGGTGGGCAATGCGCATGATCACAAGGTCTGCTCGGGCGTGACGGTGATTCTGCCGGTCGAGCCGGCGGTCGCGGCGGTGGATGTGCGCGGCGGGGGGCCGGCCACGCGCGAGACGGATGCCCTCGATCCAAGCTGCATCGTGGATGCGATCCACGGTCTCGTGCTCTCCGGCGGCTCGGTGTTCGGGCTCGATGCGGCGAGCGGCGTCACCCATTGGCTGTCGGAGAGGGGCCGCGGCTTCACTTTCCGGGAGCAGCCGCGCGCCTGCCCGGTCGTGCCGCAAGCCAGCCTTTTCGACGTGCTCAACGGGGGCGACAAAAGCTGGAGTGGCGCTCCGCCCTACCGCACCTTGGCGCTCGATGCCTGCGAGGGGGCGGACCGCAGCTTCGCGCTCGGCAATGCAGGCGCGGGGTTCGGTGCGCTGGCTGGCCGGTACAAGGGCGGGCTCGGCAGCGCTTCGGGGCTTTATGACGGGTTGACGGTCGGCGCACTGGTGGCGGTGAATTCCTTCGGCTCGCCGGTCATTCCCGGCACCGACCGATTCTGGGCAGGGCCTTACGAGATCGACGGCGAGTTCGGAGGCCTGGGCGGCATCGCGGGCGTTCAGCCGCCGGAACGCCGCTCGCTCACCGCAGAGACCAAGGCCGATCTCGTGGCGGAAAGCGCAGCCGCGGGCGCGAACACCACCTTGGCCGTGGTGGCCACAGATGCGGTCCTGACCCCGGCGGAGGCCAAGCGCCTGGCCATCATGGCCTCCGACGGCATGGCGCGTGCGCTGCGCCCCATTCATACCCCTTTCGACGGCGATCTGGTTTTCTCGCTCGCCACGGGCCGGCGCGAGATTGCGGGGGCGCGGCCTTTCGTCCTCGCCATGCTCGGCAGCCTGGCTGCCGATTGCCTGGCCCGGGCCATCGCCCGCGCCGTCTATGAGGCCCAGGACCTGGGTCCCTGGCGCTCCTACCGGTCAATTCACCCCGGGAGATAAGCGCCGACCGCAGCCGGCGCGCGCCCTTGCAATTCCGCAACAACGCGATCGGGCGCTTGCCTTTGCGGCCTTGTCGTATTAGACAACGCAACCTCATCAGGCGCGCATGATGCGCGCGTCGCGCCGGTAGCTCAGCTGGATAGAGCACCAGACTACGAATCTGGGGGTCGGGAGTTCGAATCTTCCCCGGCGCGCCAATTTTCCCCGAATAGAATCAGACACTTCGCGAAGCAGCGGCCCGCAGCTAGTTGAGCCTTCCGAGGCGTTGGATCACAAATAGGGTCACATTTGTGCAAAGCAGATCAGGCCCTGGGGCTCAGCGGGGAGAGAGCAAGGCGTCGTGGCGCGATACCCTCATACGAGTTGATCAGCTCTCGGCCTTTGAATTCGATCGAATACGATATCATCATTCTCAAATTTCGATCTGTTGCGGAGAGCACCATGAGTTCGGCCGCAGGCCAAGATGGACCACTTGACCGTGCCTTTGCGGTCCTCGATTACGTTGCAGGTCAGCTCAAAGCCGTATCGGCCGCCGACATTGCGAGGGATCTTGCTCTTCCGCTGCCCACCGCGCACCGATTGATCGGAAATCTCGAAGACCGCGGCTTCCTGCAGCGGGCACCTGGCACCAAGCGATATTTCGTTGGCAACAAGCTGGTGACGCTGGCGGGTAAGACCATCGGGTCAGCTTTCCGGACCTCTCGTCGTCATGCCTTGCTGCAGGCTGTAGCAGCGGAGATTGGCGAACAATGTGAAATCGGCATCGTTCGGAACAACGCCATCGTCTATGTGGACAGCGTGCGAGTCTCGGCGCCGCAGGGCCTACAGTTTGATCCCGGCAGCGGGGCTCCGCTCTACTGCACGTCGACCGGCAAGATCTACATGAGCCGGCTGCCAGCGCGCGCACGAGAGCGGTTGGTCCGATCTCTCGTCATGCAGCAGCACACCGAACGAACCATCACGGATCCGGACGCGCTGCTTGCCGTGCTGGAGGAAACCAGGCGGACCGGTTGGGCGAAAACCAATGAGGAGTTCGTCAAAGGCGTGGTCGGTTGCGCAGTTCCGATCATGTCGCCTGAGGGCACCTTGATCGCCTGCCTTGGCGTCTCCGTTCCGGTCGCTCGCGTCAGTTTCGAGGACCTCAACCGGTTCCGCGCCCCATTGCTTCGCGCGGCGCGCCTTCTTTCAGAAACGATCCTGCAGACTGACTCTGATTTCGAAGCGGCTGCTCTCGATGATGAACGGGCCTGAGATGCTTCGAGGACTTCAGACGCTCATGATGACCGGGGCATGAATTCTCAATTTTCGGAATAAAATTTGCCCGTAAATCGATAAACGCATAGACGAGGTGGGTTTTTCGCCTATGCTTTTTGGCAATCGCCGCGGTTGCGCAGACTTCGATCATCACAACGGGCGATTGGTGATCCGCAAATTCAGAACTGGTTCGGCTTCTCCGAAACAGGAGGAGGGACGTGCGCCACGCAACGGGAGCGCCGTCTGCCGTCCAGGATGGAGAGGTTATGGTGAAATACTTTGACGTGCAGGCGATCAGAAAACTTTTTCCTGCCGTCGAAAAGCTGGTTTACCTCGATTCCGGCTTCCAAACGCCTCTTTCGCGACCGGTGAAGGAGGCGCTGGAGACCTTCATTCGCGAAGGCTACGAGACTGCCGGACCAAAATCGATCTGGATCGATCGGATGGAAGCGACACGCGCGAAAGTCGCGCGTTTGCTGAACGCTGCGCCGCAGGAGATCGCGTTCACCAAGAACACGTCCGAGAGCATGAACATCGCAGCCAACGCGCTGCCGCTGAAGCCCGGCGACAACGTGCTGATGGTCCATGGCGACCATCCCAACAACACCTATGCCTTTCTGAATCTCAAGAGGAAGGGAATCGAGACTCGCTTTGTTCCGATGACGGAAGTGATCGATGCCGACAGCTTCCGTCCGCGCATTGATGCCAACACCAAGGCGATCTCGATGTCGCATGTGACCTTCCATGCCGGCCACCGCTTCGACATCTATGGCGTCGGCGACCTCTGCAAGGAGCGAAATCTCTATTACGTTCTCGACATTATGCAGGCTGTCGGGGTGGTGCCGATCGATGCCAAGAGAACCGGTGCGTGTTTCATTGGTTCGGGCACCCACAAAGGTCTGCTCGTCCCGCAGGGGCTCGGCTTCCTCTACTGGAACCGCGAATTGACCGAGCTAGAGCCGGCCTACCTTGCGGCGATCAGCCTCGCCACCCCGCCGTCCGACTTCATCGCACGACCGGACGACATGGCGCCGGCGCCGACAGCCGGCCGGTTCGAGATCGGCAATTTCAACCTCCCTGCGATCCACGCGCTCGGTGCCGCGCTCGACCTGATCGAGTCCATCGGCGTCGAAAACATCCAGAATCACTGCTTCGATCTCGGCGACAGGCTGATCGCCGGCCTCGATCAACTCGGCATTGCTCTCGTCGGGCCACGCCACCGGGAAAATCGAGCGCCGCACATCTATGTGGCCGCGCTGCCCGCAGCCGAATGGATCGACTTTCTTACCGAAAAGGGCGTGCGCGTTTCGCCCGAGCGCGACGGCATCCGCATCTCCCTCGGCATGTTCAACACCGCATCCGACGTCGATCGTTTTCTCGACGCGGTCCGGCAACGCTTGTCGGCGGCACGATCCAATAAGGCAGCCTGATCGCTTCTGGGCCGTGCGACAGTGAACGGCACGGTCCCAATAACAACAAGATGAACGACCTCGTGTTCAACCGGAGGGAGCCGCAATGTCCAGATTTCGTACTTTCCTTCTCGCTGCTGCGACAGGCGTGCTTTCGCTCGCCTCCCTCGCCCATGCGGATAGCCCAACGCTCGACCGCATCAAGGCCAATAAGAGCATCTCTCTCGGCTATCGCGAGGCGTCCATTCCGTTCTCCTATCTCGGCGCAGACCAGAAACCGATCGGGTTCTCGTTGGATCTCTGCGCCAAGATCATCGAGCGTCTGCAAGCCGACCTGGGCGTTGGCAAGCTGAACGTCAATCTCGTCGCAGTGAATTCGTCCAACCGCATTCCGCTGATCCAGAACGGCACGGTTGATATTGAGTGCGGCGGCACGGCCAACAACAAGACAAGGCAGGAGCAAGTTTCCTTCAGCGTTGCCACTTTCGTCAGCCAGCCGCGTTGGCTGGTCCAGACGTCGAGTGGCATTCGATCGGCAGCCGATCTGAAGGGGAAGATTGTTGTTGTCACGCAAGGGTCGAACGCCGTTGGGTTTGCGCAGGCGATTTCTTCGCAGGGCAATCTCGGCCTCAAAATCGTCCAGGCCAAGGACCATGCCGAATCCTTTCTGATGCTGAACACCGGCCGCGCGGAGGCCTTCTTGGAGGACGACATTCTCCTCGCTGGCCTCAGGGCAGCTTCTCCGCGGAAAGACACGCTCGCCTTTCTACCGGACCAGTACGACAGGATCTATTATGGCCTGATGTTCACCAAGGGCGACACCGGATTCAAAACCATTGTCGACGACGTGCTTTCGAAGATGATGGCCTCTGGGGAGTTCACCGCGCTTTACAACAAGTGGTTCACGTCTCCCATCCCACCTCGGAATGAGGATCTGGATTTCCCGATGAGCGACGCGCTGAAGGAACGCGTCGCCAATCCGAGCGATGCCGTCAGCAACTGACCTGGAGGGCGGCGCTTAAGAGCGCCGCCGCTCCGGATGGAGCAGAAGGGCAGGCGTGATGTTAGCCATACTCTTCGAGCAGGGCTCCGACGGGAGAACCTATTTTCAGTGGCTCCTTTCCGGACTGGGCTGGACGCTAACTTTGGCCTTCTTTGGTTGGTGGATTGCTTTCGCGATCGGCGTCACGATCGGCGTCTGCCGCACCGTGCAAAACAGGTTCGTTGCTGCTCTGGCGCGGCTTTATGTCGAAATCTTCCGCAATATTCCGGTGCTGGTCCAGATGTTTCTCTGGTATTTCGTGCTGCCGGAACTATTGCCGAAGCCGATCGGCGATTGGGTCAAACAAATGCCGCCGCCGTGGGGCGCATTTTTTCCCGCGCTGGTCTGCCTTTCCTTTTACACTGCCGCCCGGGTCGCCGAACAGGTCAGGGCCGGCATCGAGGCGTTGCCGCGAGGACAGAGCGAAGCGGCGGCCGCACTCGGTCTGAACGGTCGAAAAACCCACCGGCTTGTGATCATTCCCCAGGCGCTGAGGCTGATCATTCCAAGTCTCACCAGCGAGGTGATGGGCATCTACAAAAACACTTCAGTCGCCCTGACGATCGGCTTGATGGAACTCACCGCCCAAGCCCGGCAGATCAGCGAAGAGACCTTCAAGACGTTCGCCGCGTTCGCGGCTGCGACCGTCATCTATTTGATGCTCGCTCTGGTGGTGTACCAGCTCATGATCTGGATCGATAATGCGTGGAAAATCCCCGGCACGGCTCAAGCCAAGCAGAAGGAGAGACGCTCGCTCTTCGCTCGCATGCCTGAAAGAGCGTCCACATGAACGCGCTGGACTTCACCGTCGTCTACGACAGCTTGCCCTATCTGCTCGACGGCCTCCGATTCTCGCTGCTGCTGACCGCCGTGGCCTTCGCCGCGGGAATGACCTTAGGGACGGGGCTGGCGCTCGTGCAGCACCTTGAGATTCCGGTCGCAGCACAGGCCGCGCGCGCCTACGTCGCCCTCATCCGGTCGATACCACTCATTCTTGTCCTGTTCTGGTTCTTCTTCCTGGTACCGTTGATCATCGGGTGGGTGATCAACAATGGTCACCCCGTGCCGATCGGGGGTATCTGGACAGCATTCATCACATTTTCCCTGTTCGAAGCAGCCTATTACTCCGAGATCATCCGCGTTGGCCTGCGATCATTGAACAAGGGGCAGTATGAGGCCGCACGAGCGCTTTCCCTCTCAACCTGCAAGACCTACCGTCTGGTAATCCTCCCCCAGGTGGTGCGCGTGGCGAGCCCGATTATTTTGAGCCAAACAATTATTCTGTTTCAGGACACCTCGCTCGTTTACGTACTATCTCTGACCGATCTCGTCGGTGCAGCCTCAAAGATCGCACAGCTCAACGGCCGGTTGGTCGAAATGTATCTCACCGTCGCTGTGGTCTACCTCGCCATATGCTGCACAGCATCGCAGCTGGTCGCCTATCTGCAGCAGCGCACTCAGCTTCAGACCAGTCGGTGACGGTGAGCACAAAGTGGTCATGTTGAAAACCGCCGTCGCCAGTAATGGCGACGACCGTTGGCACGGCAGAGTTTGCGGCCGGGTTGATCAGGCTTCCTCCTGCATCTCATCGATAAGGAAATCCACGAACGCGCGCACCTTGGGCAGGACATACTGGCGGGACGGATAGACCACGTAGATCGAGGTCTCGACCGGCGTCCAGTCGTCCAGCACCGTCGTGAGCCTTCCTTCCGCGATGTCCTTTTCCACATAGATGCGCGGAATGAGGCTCAGCCCGAAGCCGGCAAGCAGGGCGTCGCGCACCGCAAGGCTCGTCGTGACCTTGTAGCGGCCGCCGATCGCCACCCGCACAGTCCGCTCCTTTCGCGTGAAAGACCATTCCTGCGCATGGCCGGAGAGCGTGAACTGCACGCAATTGTGCGAGCGCAGGTTTTCCGGCTCGCGCGGTCGACCTGCACGAGCGAAATAGCCGGGCGAAGCACAGACCACATGGTGCAACGTCATTAGCTTGCGCGCGATCAGGCTGGAATCTTCCAGCCGATCGCTGCCGCGAATGGCAAGGTCGATCCCTTCCTTGACGAGGTCCACCCGGCGATCTTCGAGCTTCAGGTCGAGTGTCAGATCGGGATGGCGGTCTAGAAAGCCGACGATTGCATTCGATAGGCGCGTCAGCGTGAAGGCCATCGGCGCGCTGACGCGCAAGAGACCACTCGGCATGCGCTGCAGGGGGCCGAGCGAACTGTCGGCTTCCGCAAGGTCATCGAGAATGCGGGCAATCTGCTCGAAGTAGCGCTCGCCAGCCTCCGTCAGGCTCATGCGGCGGGTGGTGCGATTGAGCAGCCGCACGCTCAGATGCGCCTCCAGCTCCCGGATGTTCTTGCTGACAGCAGCGGGCGAGAGCCCCATCCGGCGGGCGGCTTCCGCGAACGAGCCCTGCTCCACAGTCTGGCGAAACACCCTGATGGCCTGCAATTGATCCACGATTATTCACCGACAGTCGCGAGTTCCGGTACCATATAGCGAATTATCGGAATTACTGGAAAGAATTATCTCAATCTCGTCAGCGGCACACCTGCCACGGAAAGAAGTCTTATGAGCTGTCAAAGGTCGAGACAGATGAAGAATCCGATCATCGCCGCCATCGAAAGCCGCGTCTCCGCAAACCTGTTCGATGCCGAAAGGGCGCTCAGCGATGAGCACATCGAGGAGCTTACAAGGCTCGCCACGCGCGCGCCCACTGCCTACAATCTCCAGAACTGGCGCTTCATCGCCGTCAGAACGCCTGAGGCGAAAGCGCGCCTTCAGGCCGCCGCTTATGGGCAGGCCAAGGTGGCGAGGCCGCAGTCACCTATATCGTCTGCGGAAAGCTGCCCTCGCACACGGTCATGAAAGAGCGCCTCAGGCCCTCCGTTGAAGCGGGCTTCATGCCGGCCGAAATGGTCGCCGCCTGGACGCAGGCTGTGGAAAACACCTATAGCGGCAATCCGGAAAAACAGCGTGACGAGGCCGTTCGCACGGCAACGCTCGGCGCCGCCTTTCTGATGTTCGCGGCGGAAGCCTACGGACTTGCTACCGGGCCGATGGTCGGTTTCGAGCCGACGGCCGTCGCGCGCCAATTCAGCCTTGCCGCCGACGAGATCC
Source organism: Rhodoligotrophos defluvii (assembly GCF_005281615.1). Classification (NCBI taxonomy): domain Bacteria; kingdom Pseudomonadati; phylum Pseudomonadota; class Alphaproteobacteria; order Hyphomicrobiales; family Rhodoligotrophaceae; genus Rhodoligotrophos; species Rhodoligotrophos defluvii. Next base: position 169,408 of record NZ_SZZM01000001.1, read on the forward strand.
CGGTGATGCTGGTCGCGGTGGGATACGCCCGCGAAGGCAATTGGCCGCAAAAGCCGAGACTGCCGGTTCCCCGCGTCCTGGAGAGCATCTGAGCCGGCCGCCGTTCCGGTATTGCTTATCCATCATACATTCACTGACGGCAACAGGCCTGACAAAGTCGCGCGTCCGTTGAAGGAGAAGGAAAGTGAAGAACAGTAGTGCAACGGGCGCGCATCTGGGAATGCTGTTATGGGCCTTGATCGTCGGCGCGTCCTTTCCGGTCGTCGGCCTCCTGAGCGAAGGACTGCCGCCGCTGCTTCTGACGGCGATGCGCTTTGCGATCGCAGCACTTGCGATGCTGCCGATGGCATGGCGCGCGGGGCCGGCGGTGCCGAACCTTCGGGGCATGCTGCTTTACGCAATCATGGGACTGTGCCTCGCCGGATTCTTCGGTGTCATGTTCTGGGCAGCCCATCGGGTGAGCGCGCTTTCCATGGCGGCTCTGTTCGTTTCCATGCCGCTGCTGGCTTACGGCCTTGGACGGGTTTTTGGTCTGGAAGCGCGCACCCATCGCCTGCCGGCCATCCTCGCACTGGGGGCGGTCGGGGCTCTGGCGCTGGCGCTTGCCCAGAGCGGTGGCGATCTGCGGGGATTGCAGTTCGGCTGGAGCGAGGGTGCCTTCTTCCTGGGGTGCATCGCGTCGGCGCTTTATCCGGTCCTGTCCAAATGGGGGTTGGCGCGGGGCGTTCTGTCGCGCGACGCGGCCGTGCGTACCTTCTGGAGCCTGGGTTTAGGCGGCGTTCTGATCGCCATTGCCGGGTTTGTCGCCGAGCCGGTTGCCGCGATGTCGCGAATGAGCTTTGGAGACGTGTTGCTGGTTGCCTATCTCGGTATCTTTTCGAGTGGTGCGACCTTTTGGCTGATGCAGCGTGCGACCGGCGCGCTCACACCGGGTGCGGTGACAGCGTACAGCTATCTCGTCCCGTTCGTCTCGATGCTGGTGCTGTTCGTGACCCGCCCGGACCTCATCGGTTGGCAGTGGCTTCCGGGCAGCCTGCTCGTGGTCACGGCGATTGCCCTGCTCTTTCGCGGTAAAGCGGGCCAGCCCGCAGCCCCTGCGCCAGGTGGCGAGGGAACGCTCCGAATGCCGCTAAGATAGCGCCATCCATGTCGTTCAGCACCGCTGAAGAGCCGCCCCGAGGATCGGAAAGGACGCCGGAAGTCTCGCTGCCTGAGCTCTACGACTTCGGGTGAGGTCGATAGGCCGAAATGGACAGGTATTCTGTCGTGGAGCCTCCTCCCTTTCACCTTCGGCGGGTCTCATCACAGTGTAAAATAGGAATAAACACAGGACCCCGTAGTGATAACGATCAACCAGCGTCGTCCCGCTCGAACTCGACGGGCGTAATATCACCTATCTCTTTGATGGCCGTGTCCCGCCTTAAGCTTCACCAGGGCCGCGGCTCCTCCACACGCACGGGCGCCGCTTCCCACCAGTATGGCGTCGTTTTCACCTCGAACTCCCAGAGACAATTGGTGCTTCTGCCCAGATGGTCATCTTGGCTCTCTCCGGATGCTCCAAAGGAAGCATAGGACCTGCAAGGAGAGGAGCGCAGAAAACGTCATGGTATAGGCTTCCGAAGAATGCACGCTGGTCCGCCCTCCGTCCCAAAACTCAAGGCCAATGCCGATTCCGTATTGAAGGGCGAAGGTCGCAAGAATAACAAAGGTATTCATGAACGTATTGGACCGCCCCGCATAGACGATTGGAAATGTCTGGGCAACCAATGCATAGGACAGGGTCACGACGTTGTAGGTTAGGCAAAGGCCGATCCAGAAGACCACGGCAATGGAGACCGGGCCGAAGATGATGCCTGCCTGCGCCATTATGAACAGCGCGGCGCATCCCAGAACAACATGACGGAGCCGGAGGCCGAAGCGCTTCAGCAAAACCGTGACGAGACCGCCTGCCACCGATCCGATCGTCAGGGCGACGGCCATGCCGGCCAGGTTGAAGGCAACCGCCGCACGGTCGAGCCCGGCAATGTCCCGGAACCAGGATGCCGCCCAAAGGCCCTGCAGCGCAGTGCCGGTCGCAAAGCAGATCGCCGTCAATGGCAAGTAGCGCCACATCACGCTGCTCGCGGCGACCACCTGCAAGCCGCGGACCTGATCGGTCCATCGCGGGGACGAGCCAGTTCCTTTCGGCATCGGCGTGAGCACCGCGATGCCGAGCCCGACGAGCAATGTCACCGCGGCGATCAGCGCGAAGAGGCCGCGCCAGTCTACGAATTCCAGCGCCGCCTCAACCGGCGCCGTCGACGCGAGCACACCGAGCCCGCCGATCGCCAGATAGCATGCGTTCGCCAGCGGCAATCTGGCAGGAGGCAGCCACAGGGCCGCGACCTGGAACGCGGACATTAGGCTGCCGCCGAGACCGATGCCGATGAGCGCCCGCGCGATGGTCAGCAGCATCAGGCCATCCGCCATCGCGAATAGCGCAATGCCGAGCGCGGCAACCGCCAGCAGCGCGCTCTGAACGATCTTCGGGCCGTAGGTGTCGAGGAAGACCCCGATCGGCACCTGCATCAGGCCCATGCCAAGAAAATAGCCTGCGGTGAGAAGACCCAAGCCCGCGGCATCGATGCCGAGCTCCGCGACCAGGTCAGGCGCGATGATCGCGTTGACCGAGCGGAAGAAGAGAGACAGGAAATAGCTCAACCCGAAGATCGCCAGGACGAGTGCAAGGCGCTGCGCCGTCATGGCCCCTGATCCTCGGCGCTCGTCCTTCATCAATTCATCTGGCTGGGGAGAAAGAGGGCAATCTGCGGGAATATCGTGAGGATCGCGACCCCAGCAAGGAGCAGCAACCAGTATGGCACCGATGCTCGCGCAGCTTCGAGGAGGGTGACCTTGTTGCCGGTGATGCCGGTCAAAACGTAGAGATTCATTCCGACGGGCGGCGTCAGCATGCCGATCTCGATGAGAATGGTGATCACGACGCCAAGCCAAATGGGGTCGAAGCCTATGCCTGTCATGACCGGAAAGACGATGGGCAAGGTCATCAGCATCAGCGAGATGCCGTCGAAAAAACATCCGAGCACCAAGTAGAAGACGACCACAGCCAGCAGCACCTGGATCGGCGTGAGCGACATCGACTGGATCCAGCTCAGCACCTCATAAGGCACGCCGAGAATGCTGATGGCCTGCGCCAGGACCAAGGCGCCCAGCATCACGATGCCGATTGCGACGAAAACCTGGACGGAGTCGACGAAAGCGCGCCACAGCTTGCGCAGGTTGAGCTCGCCCCAGGCAAATCCAAGGACAACTGCCGCCGCAACGCCGAGGCCCGCCGCCTCAGTGGGCGTTGCAAGGCCGAGATAGATCGTCCCGAGCACCGCGAAGACGAGGAATGCCAGAGGCCATATCGCGGCAAGTCCATACAGGGCGGCGCGGACGCCGACACGTTCGCCGCCTTGGGGCACGACACCGGGATTTCGGCGTGCGATGACAATGATCAACAGCATCATCATCACCGCCAGCATGATGCCCGGCACGAGCCCAGCCAGAAACAACCGCCCAATGGAGACCTGTTGCGTCGCGCCATAGATGAGCAGCGACAGGCTTGGCGGGATCAGGAGACCGAGTGTGCCGCCGGCAGCGAGCGTTCCAACCACGGTGGCGGGATTGTAGCCGCGCTTCTCGAGCTCCGGATAGGCAACCGAGCCGACCGCCGCAGCGGTTGCCGTGCTCGCGCCGGAGACCGCGCCGAACATGGCGCTGACGGCGATATTGGTGTGCAGCAGCTTGCCGGGCACGCGGGTGAAGAGCGGCGAGATCGCGGAGTACAAGCGGGTGCTGACCCCGCTCACCAGCATGATCTCGCCCATGAAGATGAACAGCGGGACGGCGCTCAGGGTGAATTCGTTGAAGACATTCCAAACCGCCGTGACCGCGAGATCGGTCGCGCCACCAACCTCGAAATAAAGGATGGCGAGACCTGTGAGGGCAAGCCCAAGGCCGATGGGAACGCCCGTGATGCCGGTGATTACGAAACCGGCGAGAATGATGAGCCACACCATCAATCGGCCCCCGGATGGTCAACCCCGTCGGGGGAGGCCGATAGCGGAGACGGCACGATCATGCGAATGAGACCGGCCAGCCCGGCCAGGGCGCAGGAGATCGGCAGAACCGCGGTCCACGGCCAAAGGAGCAGCCGGCTCCCGGCACTGCGCGTTTCAAGCGCGATCGCCGTGTTCATGTAGTCGAGGGTCAAATAGCCGAACCATACGCAGAAGACGACGAGGAGCCCGTTGGCCACGCGATCCATCAGCGAACGCAAGGGCGGGGGCAGCAGGTCGGGAAGGATCGTCACGCGAATATGCTTCTCGCGCAGGGTGCAGGCTGGAAACCCCACAAAGATCATGGTGATGAACAGGAGCCCGACGATCTCCTCGGTGAAGGCGAAGGGCGCGCCGACCAGGTAGCGCATGGTGGAGGCGAGCACGACGAACACCGCCATCGCCATCGCGACCAGCGCAGCCGCCGCTGAGAGCAGGCTTGCGACGCGATCTGCCCAGTGGACGACCCTCCCCACGACGTCACCCCCCATTGCAAAGATACGCATTCGATGGTGGCTACGACTGCCGCCGCGCCGAGGCGGCAGTCACAGCCATGGCTGTTGTCACTCGACCACTTTGCGAAGAACTTCGTAGTTCTCCTGTGCTGTCTTGCCGGCCGACATGGAGAGATCGTGCCAGGTCTCGCGCGCGGCCTTCGTGAAGGATGCCTGGTCCGCCTCAGGGAAGGGTTCGATGAGTGTGCCGCCACCTTCCTGATAGATCTTGAGCGCTTTCTCGTCGTTCTCACCGCTCAGATAGGACGCGAAGGACGCTTCCTGGGCGGCTTTCGCCTCTTCCTCCAATACCTTCTGAAGGTCTGGCGAAAGCGCATCGAAGGACGATTGTGCCGCAAGCAGGTTCAGGGGGTGAAGAACATAGGGAAAGAGGTAACTGGCATAGGGCGCGACCTCCTGCAGGGAAACCGTGACCGCAAGGCCGATGGGATAGACCGCGCAGTCGACGACGCCTGTCTGCATGGCGACATAGAGATCGTTCTGCCCGATGATCTGTGCGGAGACGCCGAGCTTCTTGAAGACGTCCACATGGAACTGCTCCCAGACGCGGAGCTTCTTGCCGCGCAGCTGCTCGAGGCTGTGGATCGGCTCCTTGCACAGGATATGCGTGTCGCGCACCGCGTGTCCGATGAAGCCCAGCAGCTTTATGCCGACGTCGTCGTACGTCTTGCCGTAAATGTTGGCCAGTTGCGGCAGAATTTCCTTGAGCGTTTCGGGCTGGGAGATTACGCCCGGCGGCAGGATATAGGCGTATTCCGGCCGGTCTCGCGTCAGATAACCCGGATAGAGCCCGGCAGCCTGAATGATCGAGCCGCGCGGCAGGATGCGCAGGATGTCGGCATCCTTGATCCCTAAGCTGCCACTGGCAAACAGCTTGATGTTGAGCCTGTCGCCGGCACGCTCGTTCACCCGGTCCACAAACGCCTGATAGGCCTGCGCTTCCGGACGCGCCGGCACCCAGACCATGTGCATTTTCCAGTCTGTCTCAGCGGCCTGGGCCGTAGGCGCCTCGGGCCCTATCCCCATCGCGGCGGAGATCAGTGCCGCCGCCCCTAAAATCGATCCCACGATCACTCTGCGTAGTGGCATGTCTTCCTCCTCCACCTTTTGTTGGTTCCCTCTCGGGCGGTAAGCCGTTCCGAAAGCCGGTATCCACTTTTCGGGATCATGCTCTAGCCCTCGCTCACCCCATAAAGCTCCCGAGCTGCCTCGCGGCTCACCTTGCCATTTGCAATATCCTGCTCGACGCGCGCCTTGTCCCGTTCCTTCGGATCACCGAAGCCGCCGGCGCCGGCCGTCTCGATGAGCACGCGATCGCCAGGAAAAAGGCGGCAAACGAGCTTCGAAGGCACAATCTCGACCTCGCCGCTGGCGCGGTAGATGGTCGTCCGCGCCATCATGCCCGGCAGGCCGCCTTCCGCGCCCGAAGCAGCACAAAAATGGCGCTCCCCGCGATGGGTGAAGACCACCTCGCCGTCGAGAACCTCGTATTCGCGCTCAATCCCCAGGCCGCCCCGGAAACGTCCCGCTCCGCCGGAGTCGCGGCGCAGGATGGTCTTGTTGATGCGGATCGGCGCATCGCGCTCGAAAGCCTCCACGGGCAGGTTCATGCAGTTGGTGGCGTCTGTCTCCACCACGTCCACCCCGTCGCTGTTCGGCCCCGCGCCGCTGCCCCCGGCAATCAGCTCGCCAACCACATAGCGCTTTCCATCCTTCCAGGTTCCGCCGAACATGAGCGCCAGCATCTCTCCGGCGGCATCCGCGCCGATCACCTCCGGCATGATCTCGCGCAGCGCCCCGAGGATTGCGCCTGTCGCCCGCTTTATCGTGGCGGTGCGCGAGTTCACGGGCGCCGGTTCCTTGGGGTTGAGGATGCTGCCTTCCGGCAGGTTCAGCTCGACCGGTCGAAAACAGCCGCCATTCGTCGGGATGTGCTGCCCGGTGATGGTCCGCAACGCAAAGTAGGCCGCGGCCTGGCTGCCGGACGGCACCACGTTGAACGGCCCGCGGACCTGGGCGCTGGTCCCGGTGAAGTCGCACAGGAACGTGCCGTCCTTGATGGTCACGGCCACCTCGATGCGGATGCGCTTATCGAGGTCGATGCCGTCATTGTCGTTGAAATCCACGTAGCGGTAGGTCCCCTCGGGAATGGCCCGCAAGGCCTCCCGGGTCATCTGTTCGGAGCGGTCGAGGAGATCGGCGAAAATCGACAGCAGCATGTTGCTGCCGTAGGTTTCCGCGACCTCGGCGACTCGCCGGGCCCCCACCGAGCACGCTGAGACCTGGGCGTGGATATCCCCCATGAAGACGTCCGGTATACGGCTGTTCAGCCGCAGGATCCTGACGACCGTCTCGTTGAAATCGTGCGGGCCGTCGCGGAATTTCAAGGGTGGCAGGCGCAGCCCCTCCTGATGGATCTCCGTGGCGTTCGTCGGGATGGACCCCGGTGCCATGCCGCCGACATCCTGATGGTGGGTCATGGTCGCTGCGAAGGCGATGGGCCGGCCGTCGGCGAAGATCGGCATCACCAGGGCAATATCGGGAAGATGCGTGCCGCCGAGATAGGGGTCGTTCATCAGATAGATGTCGCCCTCTTTCATGGTGGAGGGCGGGAACTCCGCGATGATCCGCCGAACCACGGGGATCATCGTGGCGAGATGAATCGGAATGGCGATCGCCTGGGCCAGAGACTCGCCCTCAAGGGTGAACAGGCTCGCCGAGGCGTCGAGCCCCTCGCGCACGATCGGCGAGAAGGATGAACGCAGCAGCGTCGATTCCATCTCATTGGCGATCCCGTCCAGCTTGTTGCGAACGACCTCGACGGTGATCGGATCGAGTTGGTGATGATGTTTGAGCATCCCGTATCTCTCAGTCCCGGCCAAGAAGGATATTGCCGCCATCGAGCACCGTGACGTGCCAGCCGGGCTCGACGAGTGTGGTGGTATCGGCCTGTTCCAGGATCGCCGGCCCGTCAAATGTGGTTCCCGGCGCGAGCTGCGCCCGGTCGTAGATGGCTGCATCGACGGTCTCTGGATGACCGGCGAAGATAACCCGGCGATGGCCCTTCAGCCCATCGCCGCCCGTGTTCGGCGCATCGGCCTTGTCGATAATCTTGCTGCCGCCCGCCCGATGAATTGCCCTCAGGTTGACGATGCAGGTCGGTGCATCGGTGCTATGCCCGAATACTCGATGATGCGCCGCCTTGAAGCCCTCGTGCAACTGGCGCGCGGTATCGTCCCCGACGGTAAAGGGCACTTCCAGATAATGCGACTGGCCGATATAGCAGACATCGGCGAAATAGCGCGTTTCGACACTGTCGGACGCCACCTTCTCCAGGGCCATCAGTTCCGAGCAGCGGCGGTCGAGTTCCGCAAGGGTTTCCCGAAGGGCCGGCAGCGACAGCTTGGCGAGATCCTGCTGAAAGGCCGCTGACGCCTCGTGCTCGATCATGGCCGACAGCAACCCCGTCGCCGAAAGCACACCGGGGTGACGGGGCACCAGAATCTGGGTGATTCCGAGTTCGCCGGCGAGCGCGCTGGCATGAATGCCCCCTGCGCCGCCCAGCGGCAGCAATGCGAATTGACGCGGATCATAGCCCTGGCGGATCGAGACCAGCCGGATGCCTTCCGTCATTTGCGCATTCACGACCCGGTGGATGCCGAGTGCGGCCTCCTCGACCGACATGCCGAGCGGCTCCGCGATCTTTCTTTTGACCGCTTCGAACGCGAGCTCCGGCTGGAGCTTCAGGGTGCCGCCGGCAAAGTAATCCGGGTCGAGATAGCCCAGAACGACGGAAGCGTCGGTTACGGTCGGCTCCTCGCCGCCGCGGCCGTAACAGGCCGGCCCCGGCTCCGAGCCCGCCGAGTGTGGGCCGACGCGCAACCCTCCGACAGGATCCAGCCAGGCGATGCTGCCGCCGCCCGAGCCAATCGCGTTTACGTCCACCATGGGCACGCGTATGTTGTAGCCGCTGACCAGGCCCTCCGGGCGGATCAGCGGCTTGGCGTCACGGATCAGCGCGATATCGGAGCTGGTGCCGCCGATATCGACACTGATGAGATCGGATATACCGCTGGCTTGCCCGACGATCTGGGCGCCGACGACGCCGGCCGCCGGCCCGGACAGGAACAGACGGACCGGCCGCTGCCGCGCGATGGTGCTTGCGGCGATGCCGCCACGCGACTGCATGATCTGCAGCGGACAGGGTATGCCGGCCTCCACGAGGCCATTCTCCAGATTGGCGAGATAGCTGCCGATGACCGGCTTGATATAGGCATCGAAGGTGGTGACAACGGTCCGCTCATATTCGCGGAACGCCGGGTCCACCTCGCATGAGAGCGACAATGCGAGCTCCGGATAGGTTTCGCGAATGATCTGTGCCGCCCGCTGCTCATGCGCCGGGTTTGCAAACGAGAACAGGAAGCAGATCGCAATCCCTTGGGCGCCGGCCTGAACGAGTTCCGCGGCCGCCTTGCGGACGCTGTCTTCGTCGAGAGCGATCACGACCTGGCCCTCGGGCCCGATGCGCTCCACGACCTCTTTCCTCAACGCGCCCGGCGCCAGAAACACCGGCTCCTCCGGCTCCAGGACAGCGGCATACATGGTCTGACGCATCTGCCGGCCGATCTCGAGGATGTCCTTGAAACCGGCGGTGGTCAGAAGACCCGTCTTTGGTCCCTTGCGCTCCAATACGGCGTTCGTCGCCACCGTGGTGCCGTGCACGAAGCGCGCCACGTCAGATGCTTTGACGCTCCACTCCTCACGCAGCCGTTCAATCGCGGCAAGCACAGCCCGGCTCGGATCCTGCCGGGTGGTCGCGACTTTCATGACGCGCAACGGTTTCCCTGGCTCCCGGCAGACCACGTCGGTAAACGTGCCACCGATATCGACGCCAATCTCAATCATCAGAGCTCTTCTTCCTTATGTCTCCCACAGTCGCGAACGCGGTCGTCGGCTTGTGGCTATAGGGGCGATGGCGCGCCGGCCCACACTGGCTGACCATGCACAGCCCGCTGCTTTCAATTGTCTTCTTGTTCAAATTCGACCCCTGTCACGAATCGGCACCACCGAGCGTATGATGGACAGCGCCGGCCGCCACATTCCAGCGTCCTGCACCGCCTAGCCAGGCGATTGGCCTTGAATAGTGCAGGCTGTCATGACACTCATCTGCAACACTAGGCCACACCAATTTGACTTTCAATCAAATTTGGGGCTGATCTTTTTCCGGAGATGCACATCGTGCCGTCAGTTCATGCGGAGAGATTGATGGGGATAGACGACGCGCAGCCTGACGCGGCCGGCATCGGTCGCAGCATCCGTCACCATCGCAAGCGCCACGGGTTGAGCCTGGAACAGGTCTCGACCTCGACCGGCCTGTCGGTCAGCATGATAAGCAAGATCGAACGGGGTCTGAGCTCTCCGTCGGTGCGCTCGCTTTACGCGCTCAGCAGCGCGCTGCAGATCCCCATCGGCGCGTTGTTCAACGAGCAGGACACCGGCACCTCGCATGACCACCAGCCGTGCGATGAGGAGATGGTGGTGCGCGCCCATGCGCGCCGCAAGCTGGACTTCGGCAAGAAGCGCCTGGTGAAGGAGCTGCTGACGCCGCAGCCGATCGGCCAGCTCGAGCTGCTGATGATCATCCTGGCGCCCGGCGGGTCGACGGGCGAGGATGTCTTCTCTCACGACGGGGAAGAGGGCGGCGTGGTCTTGTCAGGGATGCTCGAGCTCTGGGTGGATGAAAAGAAACTGTTGCTGCGGCCAGGCGATAGCTTCACCTTCTCTAGCCGCCGGCCGCATCGCTTCTGCAATGCAGCCGATGAGGAAACCCGGGTCCTGTGGATCAATACGCCACCCATTTACTAATTGCCGTGTTCAATGCATCAAACAGCGCGCGAATTGAGAACGGCAGCGAGTGCATAGGCGAGCACCTGACCATAGGGTGGTGAGAAAAGCTTCGGCGTTCAAACCGGCGGAGGCGCGTCTTTTATTTTGCAGGAAAGCGATTATTGCTTCCTCCATAGGCAGGTAACCGCGCTAAGCCTGCACCTTGAACTCTGCAATGAACTCTGCGCCGTCGGGATGCAGCGTCAACTTGGACCTTCCGTCCAGGGATCGGCTGAACACATCCTCCAGAACGCGCGAGCCGTAACCCTTGCGGGCGGGGGCAGTATCGATCTCGGAACGATGCTCTCGCCAGCGAAACCGGACATGCGTTGCACCGTCTTCACCCAGGCGCACTGTCCAGGTTGCCTCCACCCGGCCTTCGGGCGAGGCCCAGGCACCATGCTTTACGGCATTGGTGGTCAGTTCGTGAACCGCCATGGCAAATGCCTGCGTCGCCTCTCGCGACAGGGCCACATCCGGGCCGTCAAGATCGAAGTTTTCGCCTTTATGGCCGCCCTGGGCGACCAATTCCAAGCGCAGAACCTCGGCCATCAGCACGTCGCGTTTAAGTGGACGCATCAGCAGGTCCTGCGTCCTTGAAAGGGCGTCGAGGCGCATTGCGAAGCTGTCGCGAAACTCGTCAAGCGACCGACTTTCGCGCATGCTCCGGTTCGCCAGCGCCTGCACGCTCGTCAGGATGTTCTTCACCCGGTGATGCAACTCGCCCATCAGAGTCCGCTGCTGCGCCTCCATTTGGCGTTGTTCGGTAACGTCGCGTATCGCCAGCAGGATCAGGTCGAGATGATCGAGACGCCGGCCATTGAGAAGCATGGTGCGCCGTCCGATTGTTTCGAACTCGTGCTCGACCTCGACATCGTCGAAGGCGTTGTCGTCCGGCAGGACATTTTCCAGGAGCTCCCTGAGCCGCGGAATGTCCCACTGCCGGTTGCCGAGTTCATAGACCAGCCGCCCCTCGCTTTCCGCCGGGGATACTTTGAACAAATCGTAGAAGGGTTGGTTTGCCTGAACGACCCTAAGATCCCAGTCGAGCACCAGGAGGGCTTCGCCGACGCTGTCGATCAGCTTTTCCTGGAACTCCCGGTGACCCTCGAGTTCGAACCGGGCCTGCTCGGCCTCTGTCCCGTCCGAGACCGCGAGCAGGATCAGTTCCGGTCGCCCGTTGCCGGCTGGTATCCTCCGGGCGTTCAGGATCATGACCCGCTTACCGATAGCGGGAAACTTGTGCTCGATCCGGTAACCCTTCACCGTAGCGCGCTCGGGCAGGATCTGCTCCAGGAGCCGGCGCAGCTCGGCAATGTCCAATTGCCCATTGCCGAGCCGGTATATCGGCCGGCCGCGTGTCTCCTCGGGAGTGACGCCAAACGTTTCGCAATAGGCGGAGTTGACATCTGCAACGGTGAGATCGGCATTGAGGATCAGCAGCGGCTGATCGAGCGTCTCGATGATCGCTTCCGCAAGCCCTGCCAAGCCGAACCGCTGGGTTGCGGCACCAGTATTCCTGCTGTCATTCCCCCGTCCATATTTCCATAATGTGCACGCACTTCTCGAAAGTCTAGATAACTCTCGAGATGTGTCCGCCAGGCGCCGGTGATCTCCCGCATGGAAAGATTTCCTCCACCTCCGGTTGGGCTTCCTGTGACCGGAAGGGAGAGCCACTATGCAGATCGAGCACAAAGCGGGGGGAGCCAGAAGTGCTGCGTCCCGATCAGCAACTGGCTTGTGATCAGGATCACCGTCACCGCCAGCAGAGCCGGCACACCCGGTACACCGCCGAGTTTCTCGCTATCCTGATCAGGCGGCGGCCATTCAGGCAGTGCGAAACTGTAAACGCGGCGGGGCGTTGTCCGTCTTGACGTCCCCGATCGTCCGAACCTGGCGGCTGATCAGAGATGCTGACGTGCTCGCCGACAACGGAAACGCACTTGGACCTGGAACGCACAAGCTATCTTGAGAAGCTCCTTTCGACCCTGGAGGTTCAGGTCAGGGGGTTTGCGCTCTGTAGGGTGCAACGCGGTCATCGCCTAGTACTCGATGCGATGAACGCCCCGATGATCCACTACGCGTTGAAAGGGCCGGGCGTTCTCGAAATTCATGGTGGGCCGTCGCTGCCATTCTCAAAGCACGACTTCTTCGTCGTTCCAGCCAATCTCGGCCAGAGCATCTTCGTGCCGAACGGACATGTGGTCGATATCCGCGGGGTCGACGTGCTCTCGACCCTCGACGACGCATTGCTGCGGATGTCCGCGGGGCGCAATGCCGATGCGGCAACGGTATGCGGCAGGATCGACGCCGGCTTCTCCGGCCGAATCGGCCTATTCGATACATTGCGCGAGCCGATCATCGAGCATTTGTCGAAAGACGACCCGCTGCACCACGCCTTCGGCGCCGTCCTGGCGGAGTTGGCCGCGCCGCAGCTCGGGACGCGCGCCCTGCTCGAGACGCTGCTCAAGCAGTGTCTCGTGCTGCTGATCCGGCGGCGCATGCAAGCCGGCGGCGGCCGGGTCTCCTGGCTCCTCCCGGCGGGCGATGAGCGCCTCTCCGCCGCCCTTGCGGCCATGCTAGAGAATTCGGCAGAAGCACACACATTACGGAGCTTATCGCGGAGAGCCGGCATGAGCCGGTCCGCATTCGCACTGCGCTTCACGATCACCTTCGGGCAGCCCCCCATGGCGTTTCTGCGCGATCTCCGCTTGCGCCACGCGGCACGCCTGCTGGAAACGACCGAACTGCCTGTTCAGGCCATTGCCGAAAGCGTCGGCTACACGAGCCGAAGCTACTTCACCCGCGCGTTCAGGACCCTCTACGGAATCGATCCAAGAAGCTTCAGGGCCAGGAAGCGGCGACAGGTTACGCCGCCACCGTCCTGACCGGCGATGACTTACGGATGATCGGGCGCGGCGAGCTGGACGATAGCGCACATTTGCAAGCAATTCGATACAGGTCGAACACTCGCCGGAACCTAACCACCGACGCCTCGTTAGGCCGTGAAATCGCGCGGCATCTACGGCACCCGTGGCGTACCGCTTAGAGGGCTCTCGGCTCGAGGGTGGACGTGCGCAGCGGTCGAACGAAGGGCAAAGGGGAGATAACGCCCCGCCCCATTGACGGTGATGGCGGCGTTCCAGCGATGAGTGCCGGCGAACGTCACTTGCTCGGATCTCCTTCCGACCGAACCGCTCGGTTGATCCGAACACCCTTTTGAACAGGAGGGTCTCATATGGACATGAGCGATCTCTGGATCGGAATGGCAGCCGGCCTTGCCGCCACGGTGGTGCTTTCGGCCCTCATGCTGATGAAGGAAGCCATGAAGATCATGCCGCAGATGGACCTGATCGGCATGATTTCCGGGATGATGAAGATGAATCGCGCCATGGGATGGGTGGTCCACTTCATCGTCGGCACGGTGCTCTATGGCGGAGCCTATGCGTTGGTGTTCGCGCGGCTCTGGCCGGACGTTCATTGGCTCAATGGGATAGCGCTCGGCATCTTCGGCTGGCTGCTCGCCAGTGTCGCTCTGATGCCGATGGCGGACAAGGGCGTCTTCGGCGTGAAGATGGGCGGCATGGCGCCTGTGATGAGCTTCGTCATGCACGTCCTGTTCGGCGCTCTTCTAGGCTGGGTCTACGGCATGCTGAGCGCATGAGAAGCGGTGAACCGGCGTGTTCGAATGCCCATACCGCAGTGGTCGGAAAATCATCGATGCGAGGAGATGCATCACCGCGAGAGTGCAAGGAGGAAGTCATGGGAACGAAGCAGACAGGGCCGGGAGACATTTCCACCGGTACGCGGATTAAGCATATTGGTACCGCAATGGTGAGCAATCTCGTGCATAGAGTGACCGGCGAGGAAGGTCGAGATCGGAACGGGGCGGCATATGTGCTGGAGCAATCCGACGTAGAGGCGCTGATCGAAAACTGGCCCGCCGCCCCGCGCGAGGCTGCTCGTCAGACGATGAGGCAATATGGACCACCCAATCTCGGCGACCCCGTGCGCCTGACATGGTACCGAAACGGACCATGGAAGCGCACCGAAATCACGGCCGACGAGATCGCGCACAATTTCCCGGCGCCGCATACGGACTTCATCACGAACTGGATCGATTATGATGTGCCGATCGAAAAGTTTTCCGAGCTTGCACGCTACGACGGAAGCTGCCTGTTGGACCGGACTGCGGGCGAGGCCGGGGCACGCTGCGACTCCGAGGCGGCCAACATGATCACGCTTAACCTCATGCACGAGATCGTCACCAGCAAGCGCACAGTCGATGAAGCGCGCGAGAAATACGCAGAGCAGATATCAGCCTACATGCTGGGACGCGAAGCCAAGTACGCGGAGAGGCTGCTCTTTGAGCCGCCGAGGGGCGACACCGTTGACCTCGACGAGGCAATGATCTCAAGCGCCATGGCAGAGCAGATGGGGCGGAAGGCCGCTGATGTGGCGTCTGGAGAACAAGAGCGGTGAGACATCGGCCCGTCGGTATAGCCAGGCATCGTGCTGTCTTGATCACCACCGGCAGCCGCGGAACCACGGACGGCAGGCAGGGTTGATTTCGTGACGGGCGTCCAAGTGCCGGCACTTTTGCTCGGCTATAAGTGTTAGGTCGCGGGTTCGTTGAGCTCTGCAACCTTTCAATCAAGGGCCGATGAGTCCTGACAGGAGATTCCGATGGCTGACGATCCTATGAAACGCGGAGGTCGCGACCGGAGCCGAGTGGCCGGCGACCAGGAACATGAGGTGCGTCATTTCGCGGAGCAGAACGGACTCACGGTCGAAGAGGCCCGCGCCCTGTTCGAGCAAGTTGGGAATGATCGGAAGAAGTTTGGCGATGCAGTCGAACAGATGAAGGCGCGCCGCGGCCCTTGATCCCCAGTTCCGTAATCGCGCCACCAGGTCGCCGCCCGCCTTCTCGATGAATGCGAGGGCTTTGGGAGCGGCTATCTGTCGGTGACAATGCCGTCCTCGAGCGGCTCGTGGCGATGCGGCTTCAGATCAAGCTTGGGCAGGAGGAACAGCCAGGTGACCAGCACAAACGCTATCGTGAATGTTGGAACGCCTAGAGGGGCGAGCGCGGCATCGAACGCAGCTTGCACGATCACTGCGAAAACGGTGCCCAGCAGCGCAAACAGCGCCACCCGCGAGGACGGCTTGAAGAATACGCATCCGAGCGCGATCGCCGTGAGAACCGGACTGAAGCTGTAAAGCCCGGCATCGATCGCGGCCGGACTTGAGCCCAAAGCCAATGCGACCGCGACACTCACGATCGAGCCCAGGATCGCAAATCCCGCAGCCCAGCCCGAGCTGACAAGAAGCGCGAGGATGAACATGGCGCCGGTGATGATGTTGTTGATCAGGAAGACCTGGGAAATGCCCTTGATGCTGGCCGTTAGAAAAAAGCCGGCAGAAAGATCGAGACTGGCGGCCGTTTCACCGATCGGCGTGGGCAGGCTTGGGGGCGCCAAGCCGCGGATCGACAGATGCCCGAAGGAATAAGCGGCAAGCACCACGAGCCAGGCCGTCAACACGAAAGGAAAGGTCAGCGCAGGCACGCCCCAGACCTTCATGACATGGCTGGTGGCGAGCATGACGATCGTCGAGACGGCCGCGCCGATGATGAGGATAAACCAGGTCGCGGGGCTCATTGCGAGAAATGTCGGAATGGCGACGCCGACCAGAATGCCGTTGAAACCAAACAGACCCTGATCAAGCGCGGTCTCATCAGCCTCAAGAAGAATGGCTGTTAGTGTCGCCACGATCAGTCCCACGACGCCGCCGATGGCGAGAGCGAGATTGCCGGCAGCGATCGCTCCCCAGCAAATGCCCAGGATAAAAAGGAGACCGGTCAGGGGGTTGTTCTGGAGCATGACCTGGCCAGCGCCGCGCAAATGGATATCGAGCAGCCACAAGGCCCGGCTCCGCCCAACCACATCGCTCCATCTATCCACAAGCCCGGTCATGAACCGCCTCAGCTCCAAAGGAACTCGTCCGGTACGGGCACACCCTTGACTTGCTGCCGCACCAGAGACCAGAACGCGCGAACTTTGGTGCGCACCAATTGCGTCTCCATGCCGAGCACCTTGTAGATGAGTCCGGCCTCCCCCGGCAGACGGCTTGCCCCCGCAGCCCACCCGAGCGTCTCATCGATCACCGGTTCGATCTCAGCGAAGAGCCGGTCCGCATGCACCTTCGGCGTGAGCAGCAGAACATTGGCGAAGACGTCGAATTTGCCCATGACCGCCGGGTTGCGGATATCCGCGTTCTCCGGCGCGATGACGAACTTCTCCGCAAACAGCGGCGTTCCATCGGGCCGTTCCGCATGAAGAGATGAGGAGAAGAGATCATAGGTGAAGATCTCGCCATCGCCGTAATGCTTCCGCCCCGGCATCAATATCTCGGAATAAAGTAAGGTCGCATCAGGATCGATCACTATGCGCGTGTCGCTGATGAACCGGGAATGTCGGTGCGGGATGACGGGATGGGGCAGATACTCGAGATAGGAGCCGGCTGCGAGCGTGATGTCCTGGGTTTGCGCGGCGAAGTTGGCATCCATTTCGTGGATCTTTGTCGCCGCCTGGGTCGTGACATGCGCCTCGGCATTCTCCGCGAGGTCGATCTCGATGGCATAACGGTCGCCCTGCAGAATGCCGCCGGCATTGCTGATGATGGAGACGCAAGGCAGGCTCGGCATTTCCTCATCCCAGTAGAGCGCCTGCTGGACGAGGAGAGGCGCGCGGCGGTGGAGTTCAAGCAGTGCGGTCCGCTCCCCTCGCCGTCTGAAGCCGAGCCGAAGGAAAGCGTCCTTCCCAAGCCCTCCGCTCGGCAATTGCTTCGGTTCATCCCGATAACGGGAGAGCTCTGGGGCACTGGCCAGCAGCACTGGGCTATTCCGCGGGGACGGCAATATCGAACAGCACATTCTCCCGGATCAGGCGCACCAGTTCCGGAATGCCTTCCCCGGTCTTGCAGTTGGTGAAAATGAACGGCTTCTTGCCGCGCATCAGCCGGGAGTCGCGGTCCATCACCTCGAGGCTGGCGCCCACATGCGGTGCCAGATCGGTCTTGTTGATGACCAGGATATCGGACTGGGTGATGCCGGGGCCGTTCTTGCGCGGAATCTTGTCGCCCGCCGCCACGTCGATGACATAGATGAAGAAGTCGATCAGCGCCGGGCTGAATGTCAGGGTGAGATTGTCTCCACCGCTTTCGATCAGCACGAGATCGGTATCGGGGAAGCGCGCTTCCATTTCCTCGACCGCCGCCAGATTCATGCTGGGATCCTCGCGCACCGCCGTGTGCGGGCATCCGCCAGTCTCCACACCGATGATACGGTCTTCGATCAGGATGCCCTTCAACGTGCGCTGCACATGCTTGGCATCCTCCGTCGTGACGATGTCATTCGTGACCACCAGAATCTTGAGCCCCATCTTGATCAGAAGGGGCGTGATCGCCTCGACGATTGCTGTCTTGCCGGAACCGACAGGGCCTCCGACGCCGATGCGTGTGATACTCTTCATTGTGTCTGCCCTCAGTTCATGAACATGCGAACATGCGCCTTCACGTGCACGGCCGCCAAAATGTCGGTGACAGGAGAAAAGTTTCTCATATCCGAGAGTGTGCCGGCGCGGACCTGCTCGTACATGTCCTCGACGGTCCCGTTGACCTCCAGCAGGATCGCCTGGGTCTCGAGGAATGAGATGCGCATCAATCGCAATGCAGCGCCCAGCATCATTGCGGCGACTCCATATTGATGCACGGCGAAGGCCTCGTTCACCTCGATCCCGAGATCGCTGGTGATGATCGCAAGCCCGATGGGGAAGGTGCCGGGCGTGGCCCCTGACCTGACCTTTTCCATCCAGTCGGCAAGCAAGGGCGTCTTGACCACATGTTCCCCAAGCTCGCCGAGCTTGCGGCCCATGCGCACGGTCATCAGCCGCATCTCCTCACCCAGCTTGCGCTGGTAGGAAGCCTGATCGGCGGCGACGATCGTGCAGAGATCCGACATTTGCGCCGCGCGATGCGCAACGATCAGGGCAACCCCATCAAGCGTTGCCGCTTGCCGCGTGGCGCTCAGCACCATCGCCTTGAGCGTCTCCGCATCATGCACGACGCCTTGCTGGATGGCCGATTCCAGTCCGTTGGAGAAGGAGAAGGCACCAACCGGCAGGGCCGAATCCGCGAACTGCACGAGGCGCAGGAGCTTGGCGAGATGATCCATGGGACCGCGACGATCAGCTGTGACTGTGCGCGTGCGCGTCATGGCCATGGGCATGCGAGGCCATCTCCGCTCCGCCGAACAGCCGTCGTGCCTCGTGAGGCGCAAGATACGGAATGACTTCGGACCCTGCCACGAATTCGAAAGAGACCGCCGGAAAGGCATGGGTCCGCATGACCGAGCTCATGACCTTTTCATCGAGCGTCAGCGGCACGAACACCTTCTTGCCTTTCACCACCGCGGGCCAGTGTTGATTTCCAAGCGCATGCCCGAGTTCGACGCAGGTGCGCAGCATCAGTTCCGGCTTCTGTTCCATCACGCGGCTGAGGTCGACGACCATCACCTTCTTGAGCTCGGTCTTGACCACCACCGCATGCGCGCCGGGCCCGTCCCACACCAGAACGTCTCCATCGTGCAGATGCGTGTTGCGGCGAAGGGCAACCGCCAGTTCGAGGCCGCCGGAGGTCTGCCTGCGGAAGCGGTTCTTCTGCGCCTCCCATTGGTCGAGCACGAGCCAGTCGATCTGGGCCGAGTTCAACCTTTCCTTCCAGGCCGGCTCGCGCGCATTGCCGAGGACGGATTCGATCAGGATCATGTGCAACCTTTCAGCTGAAGAAGTACAATTGATTGAGCGCGATGGTCTTCGGCGGGGTCACCGTCGCATGCACACCGTCGACCGTGACCGCGAAGGTCTGCGGGTTGACGTCGATCTTCGGCAGATAGTTGTTGAGCACCATGTGCTCCTTGCCGAGCACCCGTGTATTCTGGACCGGCATGACCATGCGCTGGAGCCCGTATTTCTCCTTGACGCCGGCGTCATATGCGGCACGCGAAACGAAGCTGATGCAGGTCTTGGGCAAGGCCGTCCCGAAGGCGCCGAACATCGGCCGGTGATACATGGGCTGTGGCGTCGGCAGCGATGCGTTCGGATCGCCCATATTGGCCCACACGATCATGCCACCCTTGATCACCATCTTCGGCTTTGCCGCAAAGAAGGCGGGCGACCACAGGACGAGATCGGCGACTTTCCCCGTCTCGATGGAGCCGATGGCGTGTGACAGCCCGGCCGTGATCGCCGGATTGATGGTGACCTTCGCGAGATAACGCAGCACCCGGAAATTGTCGTTGCCCGGTGCATCCTCCGGAAGCTTGCCGCGCGCCCGCTTCATGGCGTCGGCGGTCTGGAAAGCCCGCAGGAAGTTCTCGCCGATCCGGCCCATGGCCTGCGAGTCGCTGCCGATGATCGAGATCGCGCCCATGTCGTGGAGGACGCTTTCCGCAACGATCGTCTCGCCGCGGACCCGGCTCTCCGCAAAGGCCACATCCGAGGGGATCTTCGGATTGAGGTTATGGCAGACCATGATCATGTCGAACAGTTCGGCCACCGAATTGACGCCCGCGGGCAGCGTCGGATTGGTCGAGCTCGGCAGCACGTTCCTCTGGCCGACCACCTTGAGGAGATCCGGCGCATGGCCGCCGCCGGCGCCCTCGCTGTGGAAGGTGTGTATGGTGCGCCCGTCGAAGGCGGCGATGGTGTCCTCCACATAGCCGGCCTCATTCAGCGTGTCGGTGTGAATGGCGACCGATACGTCATAGTCGTCGGCAATGGTGAGACACGACCGGATCGTGGCTGGCGTGGTGCCGTAATCCTCGTGAACCTTGAAACCGGCAGCGCCCGACATCAGCTGCTCCACCAGCGGCGCCGTCCCGGTTGAATTGCCCTTGCCGCAAAAGCCGATATTGATCGGAAGACCTTCGATGGCCCGCAGCATCATCTCCATGTTCCAGGGGCCGTTGACCGAGGTGACCCCATTGGTGCCATCGGCCGGGCCGATCCCACCGCCCCAAAGGGTGGTAATGCCGTTGCTGAGCGCCACGTAAGTCTGTTGCGGGGCGATGAAATGCACATGGGTGTCCATGCCGCCCGCGGTCAGGATCAGGTGCTCGCCGGAGATGGCGTCGGTCGCACCACCCGTTGCAAGGCCGGGCGTAACCCCGTCCATGGTGCTGGGATTACCGGCCTTGCCAATTCCGGCGATCAAGCCGTTGCGTATGCCGACATCCGCCTTCACCACGCCGACCATGGGATCGAGGATCGTCACATTGGTGATGACGAGATCGAGGCAGCCGGCCTCCTGCGTCAGCAGACTGTCGGAGCCCATTCCGTCGCGCAGGGTCTTGCCGCCGCCATATTGCAGCTCGTCGCCATAGACCGCGCGCAGGTCCTTCTCGATCTCCACGTAGAGATCGGTGTCACCCAGTCGGATCTTGTCGCCAATGGTTGGGCCATAGAGGTCGGCATATTGGCGACGGGATATCTGTGTCATTTGGCTGTTGTCCTGACATTATCGGCGCGGGCAATCCAAGGTCGCCGGATGACCTCACCGCGTGGTCTTGAACCCTCGCTCATGCGCCCGTCGCATGGCCGCTTCGAAATTCGGTCGATAGCCGGGGTTGGGGCCTTCGCCGGTCCAGCCGTCCACGAGATTGTTGAACCCATAGGCGAACCGCTTTCCGCCGAACGGCACCAGGGTCACCTCCTTCTCGTCCCCCGGCTCGAAACGGATCGCGGTGCTGGCGGGAATATCAAGCCGCATCCCGAATGCGGCGGCGCGGTCGAAGGAGAGATACCGGTTCACTTCCAGAAAGTGGAAATGCGAGCCGACCTGGATTGGCCGGTCTCCCGTGTTCCGGACCTTCAGGACCACACGCGGCCGCCCGGCATTCAGCTCAATCGGCTCCGCGGCGAGCACATAGCCGCCGACCGGCACGCGGCCCGCACTTTGCGTGGCATTGTCCGGCGTCGTGGCAGATTGTGGCTTCGTGCCTGGCTTTGCTTTTGCGGCTTTGCTCGCTCGGTTGCTGCCCTTGGATGTCTTGGCCATAGTGCCCATGCTCCTATTGGATCGGCTGATGCAGCGTCACCAGCCGGCTGCCGTCGGTAAACACCGCTTCGACCTGGATCATCGGGATGAGATCAGGCACCCCCGGCATCACGTCATCGCTCGTCAGCACGTTGCGCGCGCCCTTCATGACGTCCTCGACCGTACGGCCTTCGCGGGCGCCATCGAGAACATAGGCCGACAATATTGCGACGGATTCAGGGTGGTTGAGCTTGATACCCCTAGCCTTTCGCTTGAGTGCGATCTCAGCCAGCGAGTAGATGATAAGCTTATCGAACTCTCTCGGAGTAAGATCCACGGCAAGGCTCCTCGAGCATTACTTGATGAAAGGCGAATGAACCGGCACTCGATCGTCACATGATCCCGGCGAGGATGCCTATCCCCGCAATCGACATCAGCCCACCAGCGGCGCGCGCCAGCGCGCGCTCATGGGTCTTGCCCACCCACCCGATCAGGAGCCCGACCGCGATGCCGCCGAGATGCAGGAGCGCTGTGGCGCCCATGAAGCCAAACCCATAGGCGAGGCCTCCGGCGCTCTCCGGAATTTCGCTACCATGGGCGTGGCCATGGAAGATCGCGAAGAGGCCGACAACGGTCATCACGGCTGCAAGCGGCGCCGGCATGCCGAACGCAACGGCTGCGCCGAGAACGATGACCGACAGCGCGATGCCGATCTCGACGAAGGGGAGATTGACGCCCCCCATGCCGAGAACCCCGCCGAGCGCCATCGCCACGACGAAGGTGACCGGAATGAGCCAGAGTGCCCGTCCGCCAATCTGATAAGCCACAACGCCGACCGCCAGCATCGCCAGGGTATGATCCACACCCGTGAGGGGATGGAGGAAGCCGTGAACGAAGTCTGCCTGAGACCCGAGCCCGGTGTGGGCGAAAGCGATGGACGGGGCGAGCACTGCAGTGGCTACAAGCAAAAGCAAAGCCATCAAGCATCTCAACTTCATCAAAAGTCTCCTGAGGTGACAATCACGTCGTCTCATACCCGACGACTGCCGTTATATTCGGGTGGCTAACAGGCTAAGCAGCCAAGTTTTAATCTCAGGTTACGCGAATGACTTTTAAGGAGAACGAATGAATCTAGATAAATTTAAAAATTATTGGACGGTTTCAGCAGAGCTTCGGCCCGTTAAGCTGGCAAGCGGACGATCAGCGGGTGATGCACTTAGCGGCACGAAGCAGAAGCGACTGACCGTTTTCCTCGAGACGAGGAACGCCTCTGCGCTTGACCTCTTAGGCCAAGGCAAGTGATAACCAGCTTGGCTGCGATGGTGGTTCCGTTGGCCCCCCTCCCTCGCCGATGTTCTTAGCCAACCCGTTACCATGGAAGTTGCGGATGGGAAGTGCGGCGGCAATCGTCGAGGACAGGCTGGCGCGGCGCGACCGGCAGGTGGCAGCGCTCGCCAACGCCGTTCTCGACTGGTGGGACGACGGCGCGAGGCGACAGGCGGATCTCATCGACCGGGCTGCGTCCCCCGACCACGTGCTGCGCGGCCTCACGCTGAGCGTGAAGGCCAATGTCGATGTCGAGGGTGCGCGCACGACAGCTGCGTCGAAGGCGCTCGATAACGTCGCTCCGGCCGCCGCCGACGCGCCCGTCGTGGCAAAGCTGCGGGCCGCCGGCGCCATCTTCCTCGCCCAGACCAACATGGTGGAATTTGCCTATGGCGCGCTCGGGCCCAACCCGCACCACGGCGCGCCCCTCAGCCCACTTTTTCCAGGGGAGCGGCGCGTTACGGGTGGCTCGTCCTCGGGGGCCGCTGTCACGGTGGCGCTCGGGGTTGTCGATGCGGCCCTCGGGACCGACACGAGCGGCTCCGTCCGCATCCCCGCTGCCTGTTGCGGCGTGGCCTCGTTCAAGCCGACGCAGGGGCGCTACAGCGCGGAGGGGATCATCCCCTTGACCCCGACATTCGACACCGCCGGCTTTCTCGCGCCCGACATCACCACCTGCGACCGCCTCGACGCCGCCGTGACAGGCCGGACCGTAACGGCCGACGTGCCGCCGCTCGCCGGCACCCGATTCCTCGTGCCCCGTGGCTTCCTGACGGCAGTCGCCTGTGACAACACCATGCTCTCCCGCTTCGAACGGGCTCTCGATGAGCTCCGGCGCGCCGGCGCCGCGATCGCCGATGCCGACATGTCCTACCTCGTCGACGTGGGGGATGCGGCGCGCGCCGGATCGATGGTCGCGGTGGAAGCGCTGAGCTGGCACGAGGCGTTGCTTGCCGAACGGGCCGAACGATACGATCCACGCGTCGCGCCACGCATCGCCGCCGGCGCATCGGTTCCCGCCCTCACCTATTTCCGCGCGCGCCGCCAGCTCGAGGCGCTCGCGGACCGTTATGCCGCCGATATCGGCGAGGCAGTAGCGATCCTGACGCCAACGGTTCCCGGCGTGCCGCCCAAGCTTTCCGAACTGGCGGAGGACGCGCGCTATCTCGCGCTCAACCTCAGGATCATGCGGCTGACCGAGATCGCCAATCGCATCAACGTGCCGAGCCTCACCGTGCCGATCGGCGACGGGGCAGGCGCGGCGAGCATCCTCCTCACGGGGCAGCGCGGCGACGATATCCGCCTGCTCGAGACGGGCCGCGCCATTGAAGCTGTTGTCAGGGAGATCAAGTGATGATCGTCACCACGCTCGAAAGTGTCATCGGAACGCCGGACCACGTTTCCGGGCAGGGCTGGCAGAGCCGCAGGCTTCTCCTCCACCGCCACGGCCTCGGCTACTCGTTCCATGATACGATCATCGAGGAGGGCACGGAGCAGCACCTCCAGTACAAGAACCACATCGAGGCGAATTACTGCATCGAAGGCGAGGGCGAGGTTGTGGACGTTGCCACGGGCGCGACTTACCCGGTGACACCCGGAACGGTCTACGTCCTCGACAAGCATGACGCGCACATCCTGCGCGCGCTGCGCGGCCGGCTGCGGCTCCTGTGCATCTTCGCCCCGGCGCTCATCGGGCACGAAAGCCACGACGCCGACGGCAGCTATGCGCCGCCCTCCGACTCCGCGACATGAGAGGCGGCGGAAGCGCCGCAAGGGGAGACCTCGATGATGGTCGAAAAACTCGCGAGCGTCATCGGAACCGACCGGCATGCCTCGGGCGAAAGGCTGGCAGAGCTCCCGCACCCCATCCTGCTGCGCAAGCCTCCTTCATCTAGAGGTCAATTTTGCGCTCGAGCAGGCGATCACAAGCGATTCGGAGACGGAGCCTCAACGGTGATACAAGAAGGGACGGACTATTCCGGGACGCTGATGAACGACCGGGGCGAAGATGGAGATCGCTTGCGGGTGAACCTTGAAATGGGCTGGTGTCGCCGTGACGATCTCGCCATCGGTGTTCACCGGCATGGGCTTCTTCGTCTCAATGTCGAACTCGACGCATCTGGCTGTGCGAACTTCGCGCCAGGCCCCATGCGTTCCGGATCGGAACGACCGCAGCATCAGCGCCAGCTTCCATAGGTTCTTCATCTCGAGACTATAGAGATCGAGGTGCCCGTCATCGATCTCCGCATTCTCTTCGACCACATTGCCACCGCCATAGTGCCGCCCGTTACCGACTGCGATCTGATAGGTTTCGACCTCGATCGTCTGCCCTTTTTCCGTGATCTTCGCGCTGAACATGGACGCACGGGTCAGAACCCTCATGGCGGAGAGCGCATAGCCGAACCTCCCAAAGCGCTTCTTCAACGCCGGGTCGAGCCCCTGCGCGAGCTCGCTGCTCAGCCCGATGCTCGCGACGTTGAAGAAGGCATGGCCATTGACCGTACCGACGTCGATCCGTCGTGTTTCTCCACGCGCGATCACGTCGGCGGCCGCCAGAAGGTCCATCGGTATATCGAGCGTTCGAGCAAGGTCGTTGGCCGTGCCCATTGGGATGATGCCCAGCGGTAGGCCGCTTTCCATGGCGGCGAGTGCTGCCGAGGACACCGAGCCATCGCCGCCGCAAACGATGACGAGATCGGCCAAATCGCGCAGTCGTACGATGTCGCGCGCAATCTCGGGCAACGCCTCGAACGTCTCAACGGTCACGTTCAGCCCGCCTCTTTCCAGTCGCTGGAGGAGAGGTGTGATCGGCTCTTGTCCGCGCCGCGCCTTGGGATTGCGCAGCAACAGAGCGCGCTGCCGGCTCGATCGGCTCATTGGGGATTGGACGGGTACATCATTGGGCAAGGCAGGTGGGGAATCACCATCCAGATTTCAACTGTCTCTTCTGCCTTCGGCCGTGCAACAAAGATCGGCCCTGATCCGGCGCAGCGGCGAGCCGCGCAGCTGCGGGCGGCGCAGCGGAGGGCACGAGATAGCCGAAACCGATCCACGCGATTCCGCAACGCCCCG
This sequence comes from Rhodoligotrophos defluvii, assembly GCF_005281615.1. Lineage (NCBI taxonomy): Bacteria > Pseudomonadati > Pseudomonadota > Alphaproteobacteria > Hyphomicrobiales > Rhodoligotrophaceae > Rhodoligotrophos > Rhodoligotrophos defluvii. The sequence continues at coordinate 195,401 of NZ_SZZM01000001.1, forward strand.
CCTTGCCCGCGCTCATTGCAGCGCCTCCAAGTCACCGCAGATGCTGATCGCCTGTCCGGAGATGGAGGCGCCGTGGGGCGAGGCCAGATAGACGGCCATATCGGCCAGTTCGCTCGTCGGCACCAGTTTACGCATCGACACGAGCGCCAGGGCTGCTGCCTCCTGCTCATCGGCGGTGATGCCGCGCGCGGCGGCCTTGCTGGCGAAGACCTTGCGGATGCGCTCCCCGTCCACGAGGCCTGGCAACAGCGCGTTGGCGCGAACGCCATCCGGGCCGAGCTCCTTGGCAAGCGACTTGGTGAAGCCGACGACGGCCCATTTGGAGGCGGCGTAAGGCGTGCGCAGCGCGAAGCCGAGCCGGCCGGCCGCCGACGACATGTTCAGAATGCTGGCATTGGCGCTCCTGCGCAAATGGCGGACGGCGAGCCGGGTCAGATTGAACTGGCCGGAAATATTGACCGCCAGCGTCCGGTCCCATTCCTCCGGGTCGAGCGTTTCCACATTGGCCGTCGGTCCCGCGATTCCCGCATTGTTGATGAGGCAATCGAGGCCGCCGAGCGTGTCGATGCAGCGGTCGAACCATGAGGACGCGGCCGCCCGATCGGCCACATCGCACGGCGCCGAGGCGATCTCCGGGTCCGTTGCCTTCAAGGCATCGAGCGCATTCCGGTCGACATCTCCAATGAAGACGCGCGCCCCTTCCCGCACGAATGCCCGCGCCATCTCGAGTCCTATGCCCGAGGCTGCCCCCGAAATGGCCACCCGCAGGCCCGAAATACCCATATCCATGCGCTCGAACTCCCTCCCGTTCAGGCGGTGTTGCGCCAATACTCCGCTATCTTGTCCGCATGGGCCGGATCGTCGGCGCGGACGAAGCTGCCGGTCTCGATCTCCGCCGATGCAAGCCACACGAGGAACCGCGCGGATTGGCGCGGCGAGATCAGCAGCCCTTCGCGTTTCAGCCTTTCCAGCCGCGTGATCATCTGGTTCGCCACCCCGGGCCGCGTGTCGGCGAGGTTCTGCCGCACGATGTCGGTGTCGACGACGCCGGGATGTGCGGAGAGCACGGTGACGCCGCTATCCGCTGCTTCGGCAGCGAGAACCGCCGAAAACTGCACGACAGCGGCCTTCGCCGCGCTGTAGGCGGACAGCCCCGGCTGGACGTGTTTCGCCAGGCCGGAGGCGACGTTGATGATCCGACCCCGGCCGGCCGACTTCATCAGCGGAACGATACGCCTGCAGACCAGGAACGTACCCGTCAGGTTCGCAGCGATGGTATGGTGCCAGTCGTCCAGCGGCAGGTTCTCTACCTCGTTCACCAGCGGCTGCATGCCGGCGCAATTGAGAAGCACGTCGCAGCGCCCGCCCAATTCCTGGACCGCGGCGGCAAGCGCATCGGCGGTCGCCGGATCGGCGACGTCCCCGGTCACGGCCCGGCAATGTCCGCCCGCACCGGCAATGGACCGGGCAAGGTCTTCGAGCTCGGTGGCAGAGCGTGCATTGGCAACCACCCGGTAGCCGCGCTCGGCGAATGCCTCGGCGCACGCCCGACCGATGCCTTTGCTGGCTCCAGTGACGATCGCAACCGGCATGTCGTCTGTTGTGTTCATTTCGACCTCTGCATGGGAAGTGACGCCGAGATGTCGGCGGCTGCCTGCTTCAGCAGCGACAGGTGCTTCTCGCCGGGATCGCCCGGAAGGTCGTCGATCGAGGCGACGGTTGCCAGCGTTCCGAAGAGCTTGCCGCGGTGGTCGAAAATCGGCACGGCCGCCGCGTTGATCCCGGACATGATCTCGCCGGGCGCGATCGCCCATCCGCGCTCGCGCGCCTTCGCAACTTCGAGGCGCAGCTTCTCCGGGTCGACGATCGTGGCGGGGGTGCGCGGCGTCAGCGGCTCGGCCAGGGTCGCGGCAAGCAGCGAAGGATCGCCGAAGGCGAGCACGATCTTGCCCTGGGCGCTGTTATGCAGGCGGAGCGGGCTCCCGACCGTGATGCTGAAGGTAACCTCGCCTCGCCCCTGCACCTGTTCGATGGCAAAGAGGCGGCCGCGGTCGACCTGTGACAGGACGATCGAGAAGCCCAGCGCGTCGCGCAACCGCTCCATGATCGGGCGGCTCACGCTCAGGAAATCGTATTCGGTGGCCACTGCGTTGCCCACCTGCACGAACCGGACCCCGACCATGTAGCGCTGCGTGTCTTCCTCCTGCGCGACATAGCCCAGTTCCTCCAACGCCTTAAGATAGCGGTGGACCCGGTTCTTCGAGGTGCCGAGTTCCTTGGCGAGGTCGGTGACGCGTCCGAATTTTCCACCGAACGCCAGCTTCTCCAACAGCCCGATGGCGATCCTCACCGCCTGGATGCTGTCCGGCCCCCCAGCCTCCTTCAGCGTCGTCTTCGGCATCTTCCCCAGGCCCCGACATCCTCGTTGCGATTCACTGCCGGGCAGCTTGACAACAGCACGGCTCATATCACAAGATTAACAAAAATCAAACACCGTTCTATTGATTAGAACAAACGGGGTGGAGGCGGAATGGCGGGCGACATTTCCCTGGCCGTCGACATCGGAGGCACCTTCACAGACATCGTGCTCCGGAAGGGGAATGACATCTTCCTCGAGAAGACGCTGACCACGCACGAGGATTTGCTTGTCGGGTTCTTCACCGGCGTGGACGCGGCCATGGCCCGTGCCGGCCTGCAGGCCGGCGAGATGAACGGGCCGATCATTCACGCCACGACCGTGGTCACCAACGCCCTAATCGAGCGGACCGGCGCGCCGACCGCCATGGTCTTCACCCGCGGCTTCAAGGACATCCTGCGCATCCGAGACGAACGCCGCTATGACATGTACGACCCGCAGATCGAGTTTCCGCGACCGCTGGTCGATGCCGATCACACCTTCACCGTCAATGAGCGCATCTACGCCGACGGCACGGTCGGCCGCGCGGTCGACGACGCCGAGATCGACATGCTCTGCGAGGAGCTGGCCCGGCTGGGCATCGCCTCGGTCGGCGTGTGCCTGCTCCACAGCTATCGCAACCCGACCAACGAACGTGCGGTTGCCGCGGGAATTCGCAAGCGGCTTCCCGAAATCCATGTTTCGCTGTCGTCCGACATCGCGCCGCAGATCAGGGAGTATCTGCGTGCTTCGACGACAGCGGCCAACGCCTATGCGGTCCCGATCACCAAGCCCTATCTCGACAAGTTGGAGCGCACGCTGAGGGCGCGCGGATTCCCGAGCAACGCATTGATCATGCTCAGCTCCGGCGGCGTCGTCGCGCCGTCGACGGCAGGGCGGCTGCCCGTCCGCATGATCGAAAGCGGCCCCGCCGCCGGCGCGCTTGGCGCCACCCACGCCTCAAAGACGCTGTCCTTCGCCGACATCATTGCCTTCGACATGGGCGGCACGACCGCCAAGGTCTGCTTGATCCGCGACGCGAAACCGCTCGTCAGCGGCTATTTCGAGATCGACCGGATGTATCGCTTCAAGGAGGGAAGCGGTCTGCCGGTGACGGTGCCCTGCATCGATCTCATCGAGATCGGGGCCGGCGGCGGCAGTATCGCCTCCATCGACCCGCTGGGGCTGCTGAAAGTCGGCCCGCGCAGCGCCGGCTCGCGCCCCGGTCCGGCCTGCTACGGCCGCGGCGGCATCGACCCGACCGTGACCGACGCCAATGTCGTGCTCGGCACGATCGATGCGGGAAATTTCCTCGGCGGCAGCATGCCTCTCGATGCGGATGCCGCGGGGCGTGCACTGGAGAGCATTGCCGGTCCGCTCCGGACGGATGCCATCGGCGCCGCACGCGGTGTCTATCGGCTCGTGTGCGAAACGATGGCTTCGGCCGTCCGCGCGCACGCGGCCGAGCGCGGCGTCGACTATCGCGGTGTACCGATGCTCGCCTTCGGCGGCGCCGGCCCGGTCCATGCCTGCGAGGTCGCCTCGCTGCTGAAGAGCCGGACCGTGATCTTCCCGCCGCTGGCCAGTGTCTATTCGGCATTCGGCAGCCTGGTCACGCCGCCGCGTCTCGACCTGGTGCGCAGCGCGCTGCAGCCGCTTTCGGAGGTGGACTGGGACGCGGTGGAAAAGACGTTTTCCGAGCTCGAGGACGAAGGGCGGGACGCGCTGAGGGAGGCGGGCTGCCCGGACGCCAGCATCCGCTTCCGCTACGCCGCCGATCTTCGCTACGTAGGCCAGCACTACGACCTCCTGGTCGAGCTCGATCAGCGCCCGGCCGGCCAAGACGCCGCCGAGCACATCCGCCAGCGATTCCATAGCGACTATGTCAGGCGCTACCGCGTCACGCCCGACGGCGTCGACGTCGAAGTCGTCAACTGGAGGCTGACGGCGATCGGCTCCGAGGACCGCGTCCCGGAGATCAAGCTGACAGCGGACGCCCGGTCTGGGCGCGTGCGCATGCGCAAGGTTCATCTGTGGAACGATGGAGAGGACGTTCGGGTGATCGCGCGCTCCGAACTGGCTTCGCTCGGCAGGCTGCAAGGACCGCTGATCATCGAGGAGGCGGAGACCACGCTCGTGATACCGCCGGACTGGTGCGTACAGGCCGGGGCGCTGGGCGCCGTGATGGCCAACCGTCTCGGTCAGGAGCAGATCCAGTGATCGACTCCATCGCGCTCGAACTGATGTGGTCGCACCTGCGCAGCGTCGTGACGGAGCAGGCGAAGGCCATGCAGCGCATCGCCTTCAGCCCTGTCGTCCGTGAGGCAGGCGACCTGGCCTACGCGCTGTTCGACGCGCGTGGCCGGATCGTCGCCCAGGCCGACACCGGCACGCCCGGCCATATCAACTGTCTGGCCTTCACGGGCAAATATCTGCACGACAATTTCGGCTCAGAACTCGAGCCGGGTGACGTGATGATCACCAACGACCCGTGGCTGGGCGCGGGGCATTTCTTCGACATCGCGATCGTGGCCCCGGTGTTCCGCAACGGCCGGCTGCTCGGATATGTGGGATCGACAAACCACCATACCGACATCGGCGGGACGGGCGTCAGTATCGCCGGCGTCGACGTCCATGAGGAGGGCCTGTGGATCCCGCCGGCAAAGCTTTACGAAGCCGGCAAGCCCAACAGGGTCCTGCACGACATGATCCTGCGCAATGTGCGCACGCCGGACCTGCTTTCCGGCGACCTCGCCGCGCAGGTCGCGAGCGCACGATCCGGTGGGGAGGAGATCATCGAGCTGTGCGAACGGCACGGGATGGAGAACATCGAAGCCCTGTCCGACAACATCGTCGCGCTTTCCGAAACAGCCATGCGCGAAGCCATCCGGGCGTGCCCCTCCGGCGCCTGGACCGGAAGGACCTCCTTCGACGTCAACGGCGATCTCGAGATCGAGCTCGTGGCAACCGTCAACATCGACGGCGATGCGGGCGAGATCCTCGTCGATTTCACCGGGTCGAGCAGCCAGGTCGATCGCGGCATCAACGTGGTGCTCAACTATACTCACGCCTATTCGACCTTCGCTGTCCGCTCCTGCCTGACGCCGGACCTTCCGAACAATTTCGGCAGCATGGCGCCGGTGAAGGTGAAAGCGCCGAAGGGCAGTATCGTGAACTGCGAGTATCCGGCACCGGTCGCGGCGCGGCATATCGTCGGCATGTATGTACCGATGCCGATCCTCAAGGCGCTGCATGGCGTCGTGCCGGACCGGGTGCTGGCCGAAGGCCCCGGGGCCGTGTGGTCGGCACAGGTCAAAGGGCGCGATGCCGATGGCCGCAGCTATACATCGAGCCAGTTTTCCTTTGCCGGCGGCATGGGTGCGCGCATGGCGAAGCCCGGGCCGGATGCGACCTGCTATCCGACGGGCATCGGCGCAACTCCCCTGGAGGTCCTGGAGATGGAGGCGCCGGTGGTGTTCCATCACCGCGAGATCAGGCCGGGCTCGGGCGGGGTGGGACGCAGCCCCGGCGGCAACGGCCAGATCATCGAGTTTGGCGTGAGGACCGGGCGCCCGTGGAATCTCATCTTCTCCGCAACCGGCGTCTCGCAGGCCCCCGAGGGGCTGGACGGCGGCGGCAATGGCAGTCCGGGCAAGCTTCTGGTCAACGGCAAGACGTGGGTGGGCACCGGCCGCAGCCGGATGCAGCCGGACGACGTGGTGCGGATGGAAACGCCCGGTGGCGGCGGGTTCGGGGCCGCGCCGCAGGATGCAGGCACACAAAATCAAGCGAGAGGAAATGCGAATGAGCCGCAGGAAGGCGCTGAGATGGAGGGATCTTCCCACTAAGGAAGTTCTCGACGGCATGATGCACCGCGCCGCGTACCGGAGCGACGAGGCGCTGCTGACTTTCAACTGGATCGAGCCGGGGATGCCGCGCTGGATGCCGCACTCGCATCCGTTCGACCAAATCGTCATCACCGTGCGCGGTACACAGATCCTCGAGATCGAGAACGAGATCCTGAGGTGTCCGGCGGGGTCGATCGCGCGCGTGCCGGCGAATGCGAAGCACACCGGCTGGCCCGAAGGCGACGAGCAGGTGCTCAACATCGACGTGTTCGCGCCGCCGCGCCCCGACTATCTTCATTTCGCCGCGCACCAGAGCGAGTATCCGCAGCCTGAGCCGGGCTACCCGGTCTATCACCAGAATCCGAGAGCGGCCCCGCCGGGCGGCAAATGGATGGAGGACACAACCGGCCTGCTCTACCGCTGGGAAGACTTGCCGAAGACCTCGATCGAAGGCGGCAAGATGGAGCGGGCGGCCTTCCGGGGCGACCACACGCTCCTGTCGTTCAACTGGGTGCCGCCGCATACCGAGCGGATGACGCCGCACAAACACCCGTTCGACCAGCTTGTTCTCGTGATGTCGGGTTCACTGGCACTCGAGATCGAAGGCGAGGTTACCGAGTGCCCGCCCGAGTCCATCATCCGAATCCCTGCCGGCGCGACGCATACCGGCTGGGCCAACGGTGACGAACCGGTGCTCAATCTCGATGTCTTTGCTCCTGCACGTGAGGATTATCTCCCCCTCACGAAATACCAAAAGGACTACGCATAACACCGCCGGACGAACCGGCTGCGAGGAAACGCAAGGAGGAATGGAATGAAACGGATATGTCTTTCGGTCCTGGCGTTGTCGGCTGCCACGCTGTGGACGTTCGGCGCGATGGCGCAAACAGTCGAGCTTCGGCTCGCGCACGGCTCGCCGCGCGGCCATCAGAATGCGATGCATGCCGACATGCTGGCCGAAAAGATCAATGAGATCTCGGGCGGCGACGTCAAGGTGACCGTCTACGGCGATCGCCAGCTTGGCGACGACGCCGACATGATACAGCTCGTCCAGTCGGGAACGGTCGACATGGCTTACGCCTCCTCGGTCAATTTTCCGCTCACGCTCAACAAGGTCGCCTTCGATGCCCTGCAGCTTCCGGGACTGGCATCGAGCTACGAGCATCTTGGGCGCATGCTGGGTTCCGAGCCGGCGATCGCGATGCTGGACTCCCTCGAAGGGGACGGTCTCAAGGGCCTCTGCTACAGCGAGGGTGGCCTGCGTCACTTCCTCAACAAGGCAAAGCCGATCAAGACGGTCGAGGACTTCAAGGGGTTGAAGACACGCATCGTGCCGATCCCGCTGCATCGCGCGATCTGGCAACATCTCGGCGCCAATCCCGTGGGCGTTCCCTATGGCGAGGTCTACACGGCGATGCAGACCAATGTCATCGACGCGGTGGAGTTCAACGCGTCGTCCATAAACGCCGACAAGATCTACGAGAATGCGAAATACCTGACGCTGACGGCGCATTATTTCTGGCCGGGGCTGTTCTTCATGAACAAGGCCAAATATGACTCGCTGCCGCCGAAAGCGCAGGAAGCGATCGTGAAATCCTGCCGCGAACTGGTGCCTGCCTTCATGGAGACGGCGGCCGAGGCGGAGGGCGTGCTCCTGGACAAGCTGCGCGCAGCTGGCGTCGAGGTGCATGAGTTTACCGACCGCCCGGCGCTGCTTGAAAAGACGAAGCCAGTCTTTGACGAATGGTCCGGCAAGGATCCGCTGATCGGCAAGTTCATCGCCGAAGCCAAGGAACTGGAATAGTCCGCAGGACCGCGCCGGTCGAAGGGCTGGCGCGACGTCTTCTCCGGAGAGGGCACCATGGGCTTATCCGAGCGCAAGACGGCATCGTCCTTCGCCGAACGGCTGCTGCGCGTCTACAACCTTGCGGTGACTGCGATCGGCGTCGTGCTGATGACCACCATCGTGGCCGTCATGGGGTCCCAGGTGTTCTTCCGCTACGTCCTCAACGACTCGCTCATCTGGGCCGAGGAATTCAGCAGCTACATGCTGGTCCTGATTTCATTTCTGCTGCTGGGCGCGGCGTTCCAGCGCGGGGAGATGATGAATATCGAGCTGCTGATGGCACGCCTGCCGCCGCGCCTCCGTGCGGCGGCCAACGTCCCCATCTCCCTAGCCATGATAGGCTTCCTGCTGGTGCTCAGCTACTACAGCTATCGCTTCGCGCTGCTCAACCGTACAACGAGCATCCCCGCGCTTGATTTCATCATTTCATCGCTGACGGGCGAGACCCGCACGGTGGTGGTATCGCGCTTCTGGCTCTACCTGACCCTCCCAATCGGCATGTGCATCCTGGCGCTCCATCTGGCCGTCGCGATGATGCGCGATCTCGCCGTAGCCGTGGGACGGATGTCGCCGGCCGATCAACCACGGTACGCCGACGCAGGGGATTGAGCCATGGGGCTTTTTCTGGGCGGGCTCGCGGGCTACCTGCTGATTGGCGTTCCCATTGCCATGGCCCTGGGCATGGCGGCCTTCACCTACCTGCTGGTGACGGGGAGCGTCTCGATGATGATGATCTTCCCGCAACGCATGCTGGGAAGCGTCAACCAGTTCGTGCTGCTGACCATTCCGCTTTTTCTGCTCGCAGGCAATCTGATGAATCACGGCGGCATCACTCAGCGCATTCTCACCTTCGCCAATGCGTGCGTGGGCCACCGCAAGGGCGGCCTGTCGCTGGTCAACGTGGTTTCGAGCATGTTCTTCGGCGGCGTGAGCGGTGCGGCCGCGGCCGACACCTCCGCCCTCGGAACCATCCTCATCCCCGGAATGACCCGCTCCGGCTATCCGGTCGACTATGCTGCAGGCCTGACCGCGGTCTCCTCGGTGGTCGGCTCCATCATACCGCCGAGTATCATCATGGTGCTCTACGGCGTGCTGACCGGCACCTCGATCGCGCAGCTGTTCCTCGCTGGTGTCGTGCCCGGGATCATGGTCGGCCTCAGCCTGCTCGTTTATGCAGCGTGGGTCGCGGACCGCCGCGGCTATCCGGTGGCCGAGCGGATGTCGATGCCCGAGCGCTTCGCCTCTTTCGTGCAGGCCTTCCCGGTCTTGCTGCTGCCGTTCATCATTCTGGGCGGCATTTTGCTGGGCGTATTCACGCCGACCGAATCCGCGGCGGTCGCCGTCATTTACGCGCTGATCCTCAGCGCCGCCTACAGGTCGCTCAGCCTGCGCAACCTCATCGACGCGCTGTCGACGACGGCGATCATGACGGCGGGCATCATGTTCATCGTATCGATGGCAAGCATCGTGCAGTTCATACTCAGCTTCGAGCGCATCCCGGCGGAGGTCACGCAGGTCATCCTCGGCCTGACGGACAACCCCACGCTGCTGGTGCTTCTGATCGTCGGCTTCCTGCTGCTGCTGGGCATGTTCCTCGAGCCGATCGCCGCCATGATCATCTCGCTGCCGGTGCTGTTCGAAGTCGCACAGGTCATCAATCTCGACCCCATCCACTTCGGCATGATCGTGGTTCTGACGCTGGCCATCGGCCTCGCGACGCCGCCGGTCGGAATCTGCCTGTTCATCGCGTGCGCGATCGCCAACATCTCGCTGGAGCAAATATCGCGCGTCGCGCTTCCCATGATCGGTGTCGTGCTGATCGTTCTGCTTCTGGTGACATTCGTGCCGGCGCTTTCGACCGCCCTTCCCTCGATCATGCTGCCGCGCTGATCGACTGGAACGATGCCGCCAGCCCGGTATTGCATTGTCTTTGGACTTGACAGGCTCTCCGTTCGCATACGAGATTGTATGCAACTTGGGGATCGCGATCTCGCGCAAGAAAGAAATACGCGGCCGAGGGAGGAGTGAAGGCTTCATCCACCAGGGAGTGATATCCCCATACGCGAAATAGGGACGCAAGCTCGTCCTGGCCCCAGGCTCCGTTCCAACGGATCGACCTCGTGCCAGCCGTGCACGTGAGGAAAGCTCGCAGCCGGCGGCTGGCACCACTTCCAGTCTGCAATCGTCAGCCATTTGGAAACATCTGTTTGATGCGAAACTTTGAAATCCCAGGCCGATCTCTCGTCATGTCGCGGCGCGGCATGGCGGCCACGTCGCATCCAGCGGCTACGCTGACGGCAGTAAACGTTCTCCAGCGTGGCGGAAATGCGATAGACGCCGCCGTCGCAGCCTGTGCGGTGCAGTGCGTTGTGGAGCCCGGCTCCACTGGAATCGGTGGCGACTGCTTTGCGCTGCTGTCCAGAGGCGGGACCGACGACATCATTGGCTATAACGGGGCGGGGCGTGCTCCAGCGGCTGCAACGGCCGAGTGGTATAAGGCACAGGGCTATTCCGAGATCCCGCGGCAGTCCCCGCACGCCGTGACCATCCCGGGCGCGGTGGACGCATGGGCGACCCTGGTCAGAGACCATGGCACGAGGGATTTCGGCGAACTGCTCCAGCCGGCGATCGAGCTGGCGCGGGACGGCTATGTCATATCCCCGCGCGTCGCCGCTGATTGGGCCAATCAGGAGGCGCTCCTCCGCGGAAACAAGGACACGGCGCGGATATTCTTGCCGGGCGATCGCGTGCCCGCCGCCGGCACGGTACATCGTCAGCCGGAACTCGCGACCACGCTTGCGCTCATCGCCGAGCATGGGCCCGATGCCTTCTATCGCGGTCCAGCGGCAACGGACATGCTGGAGTGCCTGCAGGCGTTGGGCGGTCTTCACACTCTTGATGATTTCAAGTCGGCCAAGGGAGACTACGTCAGCCCGATCAAGACAAAATTTCGCGGGTATGAAGTGTTCGAGTGCCCGCCGAGCGGCCAGGGCGTCATCGCCTTGATGATCCTCAACATTCTCGCAGGCTTCGAGGCCAAGGGAGATCCCTTGTCCGCCGATCGTCTCCATGTGGAGATCGAGGCAACCCGTCTTGCCTATTCAATTCGGGATGCGGTGCTTGCCGACCCGGCGCAGGTCGATGTTCCGATTGAGTGGCTGCTATCGGAGAAGCTCGCCGAGCAGCTCCGCAGCCAGATCGATCTGAAACGGGCGTTGGAAGCCCCTCCGGCCTATATGCCGCCGAACCACCGGGACACGGTCTATATCACCGTCGTCGACAAGGAGCGCAACGCCGTCAGCTTCATCAATTCGCTGTTCCATCCCTTTGGCAGCGGGCTGGTTTCGCCGAAAACCGGTATCCTCCTGCACAATCGCGGGCAAAGCTTCGTGTTGGAACCAGGCCATCCCAACGCGATCGCCCCCGGAAAGCGGCCGCTTCACACCATCATTCCCGGCATTCTGGTCCGCGATGGAAAGGTTCAGATGCCGTTCGGGGTGATGGGTGGCCACTATCAGGCGATGGGCCATGCTCATCTCATGACCAAGATCATCGATTTCGGCCTCGATCTGCAAACGGCCATTGCGCTGCCGCGTCTGTTTCCGAAACCGGGCACCGATCAGGTCGAAGTCGAGGGGACCATGCCGCCGGACACGCGCATGGAACTCGAGCGGCGCGGCTTCAAGCTCGTTCCGCCCTCCTGGGCGATCGGCGGCGCGCAAGCCATTTGGATCGACTGGAATACCGGCGCTCTCTATGGCGGCTCCGACCACCGCAAGGATGGGTGCGCACTCGGCTGGTAGACCCGGAAGATGGCAGGACAGCTCCGGCTGGGAACGGTTCAGGATGGTTGATCTCAGCAAGCTCAGCAGGCTCCGTGAGAAATACGGGACGGCTGCGGGAGGTGATATTTTCGATCCCGCCTTCAGGCGGGTTGCCGAGCTGGTCTTCAAGGACGGCGACCGTCGTCCTGCGCCCTATGCAGGCGTGCCCACCCTCCTGAAAGCACCTTATCGGCCGGATGCACCCGACCAGCCGGGCTTCGGCGGTCTCGACATAGCGCTCATAGGCATACCGATGGATCTCGGTGTGACAAACCGGTCCGGCGCCCGCTTTGGCCCGCGCGCCGTCAGAGACGTCGAGCGGGTCGGCCCATATGAGCATGTGCTCCGGATGGTGCCGAGCGCCGTGTGCGAAATCGCAGATATCGGCGATGTACCGTTCCGCAGCCGGTTCGACCTGGCCACCTGCCACGAGGACATCGAGACATTCATCCGCCGGGCGGTTGACGCTGGCGTCTTGCCGCTCTCGGTCGGCGGCGATCACTCCGTCAGCCTGCCCATTCTGCGGGCGATCGGCAGAGATCGGCCGGTGGGCATGATCCATATCGACGCCCATTGCGACACCGGCGGTTCCTTCGAGGGTTGCAAATTCCATCACGGCGGACCGTTCCGCCAGGCCGTGCTCGACGGCGTCCTCGATCCCGAGCGGACCATTCAGATCGGGATACGGGGAAATTCCGAATATCTATGGGAGTTCTCGTTCGAGTCGGGCATGACCGTCATCCACGCGGAAGAAATTGCCGAACTGGGCCTTGGTGCCGTGATCGAGCGTGCCAGGGCAGTCGCAGGGGACGGCCCGACCTACGTTTCCTTCGACATCGACAGCTTGGACCCGGCCTTCGCTCCTGGAACCGGGACGCCAGAAATTGGAGGTCTCACCACGAGCGAGGCCCTGCGGCTGCTGCGTGGTCTTATCGACCTCAATATCGTGGGTGGGGACGTGGTGGAGGTGGCGCCGCAATATGACAGCACCTCGATCACGGCTCAGGCCGGAGCGCAAATGCTCTTCGAGCTTCTCTGCCTTGCTACAGGAGCCATTAAGTCGCGACGGGGTCGAGAAGGCGACCCGGGAAGCCTTGCACCGGGTCCACGCAGATAAACAAGAATAGGGCGCAAAGGCCTAAACAGTCATCGAGAGGGAGCGACAATGAAATTTCTTCGCGCACTTGCCGTGCTTTCCGCCATTGGCTTTTCCACCGGCCTTGCACAGGCTCAGACGGCACCATCGAAGATTACGATCGCTACGGAAGGCGCTTACGAGCCCTGGAACTTCAGCGGTCCGGGTGGGAAGCTCGAGGGTTTCGAGATCGATCTTGCCAACGATCTCTGCAAGCGCATGAATGTGAGCTGCGAGATCGTGGCGCAAGACTGGGATGGTCTTATTCCCTCGCTGAACGCGCACAAGTTCGACGCGATCATGGCGTCGATGATCGCGACGGACAAGCGCCGCGAGGTCATGGATTTCAGCCAGCCCTACGCATCTACTCTGGCTGGCATCATGGTGGACAAGTCCGGTCCGCTGGCGAACCTGCCCGGCGGAGGCGCGGTCATCGATATCAACAAGGATCCGGAAAAGGCGAAGCAGGCCATCGATCGCTTGAGGGAAGCTCTGAAGGGCAAGACAATCGGCGTCCAGGGCTCAACATCGAATGCAGCCTTTCTCGACAAGTATTTCAAGGGTGATGTCGAGGTGCGCGAATATAAAACGACGGAACAGCATGATCTGGATTTGCAGGCTGGCCGGCTTGACGCCATCGTTGCTCAGACGACTTCTTTGAATTCTACCCTGCAAAAGCCCGGGTATGACACTTTCGCCATCGTCGGTCCAGCCTTCACCGGAGATGTTTTCGGGGAAGGCATTGCGGTGGGCCTCCGGAAGGAGGACACAAAGCTCAAGCAAATGTTCGACGATGCGATCAGCGCGGCAATGAAAGATGGCACGCTCAAAGCACTTTCCGAGAAGTGGTTCAAAACGGACGTAACGCCCCGGTCTTGATCTCTGCATCTCGATTGCGAGCGTTCCCACACATAACGATGCCTTGCCAGGCTGATCCATGGTTATTCTGCGGCGAGAACCATTGCATTCTGCCTGGCGCCGGTGAAGGCAGCAACAGAACGGGCAATACAGTGTGCAGCTGAGCTATTTCGAGCTCGTCGGTTTCGGCCCGAATGGCTGGGGATCGGCCCTTCTCATCGCAACCTGTATGACGATTGCAGTGGCCACTTGCGGCTTTCTCGTGGGCTCGGTGATCGGAACAATCGTGGCTTGGGGAAAGATCGCCGGGAATGTTGCCCTAAGATGGCTTGCGGACGGCTACACGACGGTGCTGCGGGGCATTCCCGATCTGCTTGTGATCTATCTGTTCTATTTCGGAGGCAGCGCCGGCTTGAGTGCGATCGGTCGGCTGTTCGGCGCCGAGGGATTTGTCGGCGTCCCGGCATTCGTGACCGGGGCTCTCGCGATTGGTGTGATTTCCGGGGCCTATCAGGCGGAAGTGTTTCGCGGCGCCTATCAGGTCGTCAGCCGGGGCGAGCTCGAGGCGGCGCGCTCCGTGGGCATGCATCGGTGGCTCATGTTCCGCCGCATCATCATCCCGCAAGTCTTGCGCTACGCGATTCCCGGCCTCGGCAATACATGGCAGCTCGTGCTCAAGGAATCGGCATTGATTTCCGTGACCGGACTGGTTGAGCTGCTACGCCAGTCATATATCGCAGCGGGATCGACCCGCCGTCCGTTCGATTTCTACATTACAGCGGCGATCCTTTATCTCTTCGTCACCTGGGTCTCGACCTATCTCTTCCAACGTGCCGAGACCTATTCCATGCGCGGCCTGCGGAGGACCTCCTGATGGATTTTGCCTTCATGGGGGAGACCTTCGTGAACCTCCTCAGAGGCGTGCCGCTGACCCTGAACCTGGCCTTCGTATCTCTCGCGCTGGGTAGCGCGCTCGCCCTGCTGCTTGCGCTCATGCGGTTGTCGGGCGTGAAAATCCTCGACTGGCCCGCGCGGGCCTATGTCTTCGTGTTTCGTGGCACACCCCTGCTCGTCCAGATCTTCCTGATCTATTACGGGCTCGGTCAGTTCCGTTCGGTTCTGGATTCGATCGGCCTCTGGGGCTTTTTCCGTGAAGCATATTGGTGCGCGGTTTGCGCCTTGATGCTCAACACGGCCGCCTATTCAAGCGAGATCATTCGCGGCGGCCTGCAAGCTGTTCCGCAGAACGAGATTGAGGCCGCGCGCGCGTGCGGCATGTCCGGCTTCCTGCTTTTCCGCCGCATTATCTTTCCGATTGCTGTCCGCCAGGCGCTTCCGGCCTATGGCAGCGAGATCATCCTGATGGTGAAAGCAACCTCCCTGGCCTCCGTCATCACCATGATGGAAGTGACCGGCATCGCCGCCAAGCTCATCGCGCAAAGCTTCCGGGTGATCGAAATCTTCGTGGTCGCGGGCCTGATCTATCTCGCCATCAATTTCGTCATGACGCGCATCATCATGGCCATCGAGTGGTGGCTATCGCCCCATCTGCGCCGTCCTCCTGCTGTCGAGCCGCGTCTGGAGGCTGCCCATGTCTGATGCAGCTGCATCATTCTCACCTCAAAAAGTGCCGTCTCAAGCTGTCCCGGCCGTGTCGATCAGAAACCTGCGCAAGAGCTTTGGCTCTCTCGAAGTCCTCAGAGGCATATCGCTGGAGGCCATGGAGGGGGACGTCATTTCCATTCTCGGCGCATCGGGTTCCGGCAAGTCCACCATGCTTCGCTGTATCAACCTCCTGGAAGTGCCAGATTCCGGGGAGATCCGCATCAAAGGCGAGATGATCGGACTGAAACAGGGCAAGCGAGGCGTGCAAGCCGCCGATCAGCGGCAGGTGGATCGCATCCGCTCGCGGGTGGCGATGGTATTCCAAAGCTTCAATCTCTGGTCGCACATGACCATCCTCGAGAATGTGATCGAGGCGCCTGTTCACGTGCAGAAGCGCCCGCGCGCCGAATGTATCGCGGAGGCCGAGGCGCTGCTTGCGAAAGTCGGTATTGCGGAGAAGCGCAATCAGTATCCTTCGCATCTGTCCGGTGGTCAGCAGCAGCGCGCGGCCATTGCACGCGCCTTGGCCATGCATCCGGACGTGATGCTGTTCGACGAGCCCACCTCGGCGCTCGATCCCGAGCTTGTCGGCGAAGTGCTGCGGGTCATGCGGTCGCTTGCCGAGGAAGGCCGCACGATGCTCGTCGTCACCCACGAAATGGGTTTTGCCCGCGACGTGTCGAACCGGGTCGTGTTTTTGCACAAGGGCGTGGTCGAGGAGGAAGGGTCTCCGGCAGAGGTGTTCGGCGCCCCCAAATCCGAACGCTTCCAGCAGTTCATCTCAAGTCATCGCTAATCGACATCGAGCCGAACACTCAAAGGCAGTGCGCTCGCCCGGTTTACTCGCAAGAACAGGAACGATCATGAACGAACATCCGAACTCCATTCGCGCCCGCGACATCGCACACGTCCTCCACCCCTATACCAACGCGCAGGTGCATGAGAAGGAGGGGCCACTCGTCATCACGCGTGGTGAGGGGATCTATGTCTTTGACGACGATGGAAACCGCTATATCGAGGCGCTTGCGGGGCTCTTCTGCGCATCCCTCGGGTTCAGTGAGGAGCGGCTGGTTGATGCCGCGGCCCGGCAAATGCGCACGCTGCCCTTCTACCATACGTTCGGCCATAAATCGAACGAGCCGGTGGTCGAGCTGGCCGAAAGACTTCTCGCGCTGGCGCCGGTGCCGATGTCGAAGGTCTTCTTTGCGAATTCCGGATCCGAGGCCAACGATACGGCCATGAAGCTGGTCTGGTATTATCACAATGCCACGGGACAGCCGGCCAAGAAGAAAATCATCTCACGGATGAAGGCTTATCATGGCGTCACCATCGCATCAGCCAGTTTGACCGGCTTGCCGAACAATCATCGAGACTTTGACCTGCCCATCCCGCAGGTTCTTCATACGGACTGTCCTGGATATTACCGTTTCGGCAAGCCGGGCGAGACGGAGGAAGAGTTTGCCACCCGATGTGCCCAGTCGCTCGAAGACCTGATCGAGCGCGAGGGGGCGGATACGATCGGCGCGTTCTTCGCCGAGCCGGTGATGGTCTCAGGTGGGTGCATCGTACCGCCGCGCAGCTATTTCGAGAAGATCCAGAACGTCCTGCGCAAGCACGACATCCTGCTGATTGCCGATGAGGTCATCTGCGGGTTCGGCCGTACAGGGAATATGTTCGGCTGTGAGACCTTCGGCATCCAGCCAGACATGATGACCATGGCAAAGCAGCTCTCAGCCGCCTATCAGCCGATTTCGGCGCTGATGATCAACGAAAAGGTCTATCAAGCCGTCGTGGATGAGAGCGGCAAGATCGGCACCTTTGGCCATGGTTTCACCTATAGCGGCCACCCCGTTGCCGCAGCGGTCGCATTGGAGACGTTGAAGATCTACGAGGAGCGTGACATCCTCGGTCACGTGCGCCGCGTCGCGCCCCTTTTTCAGGATGGGCTGCGCATGCTTGGCGAACATCCGCTCGTTGGCGAGGCCCGCGGCGTGGGCCTCGTCGGCACATTGGAGCTCGTGATGGACAAGGCGTCGAAAGCGACTTTCGATCCGGCGCTGGGGGTTGCCGCCTATGCCGGCAAGCGCGCTCAGGCGCATGGGGTGATCACAAGGGGCATCGGCGACAACTTCAACCTCTGCCCGCCCTTGATCATCACGGAACCTCAAATCAACGCGCTGATGGAGAAGGCAAAGCTGGCCCTCGACGACACACTTCGGTGGGTGGAGATGGGATTTCCAGGGCATGGCTGAGGATCGAAGCCCGGCGGCATGATAAATGCGGGGGCATGCGCCTTGTCGGCTGGTTCTTCGGAGAATTGACGCCGAACCGCCGCTCGACTATTGCATACAATCTGGAATTAGAAGCGTCTTTGAACATGAGACTCGCTCGCCCCTGAGGGACTCACTCATCTCAAGAGGAGATGATCTCCGCCCGTTGCTCCTCTCCTCCCAGGTGCCGATGCGCAATGCAGGCCCGGCTTTGCACCCGGCCATACAGGCCTCGCCTACCCCAGGGATCCCCTCGTATGAACACAGCTGCCGTTCACCCGAAAAGAAAGGCACCGCATGCAGGCGGAGGTGCCCTCAGGCGCCATGCCTATGAGACCTTGAAAGGCATGATCCTGTCGGCAAACTTTCACCCGGGTGAAAGGCTCTCGGAGTTGCGCCTGTCCGAGATGATCGGCGTGAGCCGTACGCCTCTGCGCGAAGCGCTCATGCTTCTTGAAGCTGAAGGCCTTGTCATCGGCAAATCGAACAGCGGCTATTCCGTCCTCCATTTTGATCCGCGCAGCATCCGCGATCTGCTCATCGCGCGCGAAGGGCTCGATGGCTATTCGGCGGAGATCGCGTGCCGGATGGCGACAGAGGACGATTTCGAGCAGCTGAGGCGCGTGATGGCCGATATCGAGGAGCTCGCCAGACGAGACCAGGCCGAGCCGGTTGAGATCGCCCGGAAGCTCGAACTCGGCCTGAAGGTTCATGAGGTGATCGCGGCAGCAACAAAGAACACCGTCATTCAAGACATGACGCGACGGCTTTATGAGCAGCTCCAAGCTGCCTTGTGGCTCGAGGTGTTATGGCTTACCTCATCCTGGACCGATGCCATCGTCCAGCACCGCGCGATCGTCGATGCCGTGCTGGCGCGCGATGTGCCACGAGCGATCGAAGCGGCTCGAGAGCACGTGCGTGATTCATTGCGAAACATGGCGCGCATTGAAGAGCTATATGAAGGACGGCGCCGTCTATTTGAACCGCTGGCGCCACGATCAGACCATCAGGCGTGAGCCTGGCAAGTCCATAATAGGCTGTTGAGAGGTGCCTGTCGGGGGAAAACTCCCGGCTTGTGGCCCTGGATGCCGGCTCAAGGCCGGCATGACGGTTTGGACGTTGAGTTGCACCACCGTCATCACCCGGCTTGACCGGGTGATCCAGGGCCCCGCAGGGAAAGCTTGTGCCGTGTGGCCCTGGATGCCGGCTCAAGGCCGGCATGACGGGCGTGTTACAGCCATCTCCGTCATTGCAGCGCTCGACGCGGCAAGCCGGGGCCCCTGGGGAAAGCTCTCAGCTTGTGGCCGCACGAAGGTGCGAGATATTCTTAACAACCAAGCCTTTGGATTTGAAATCGTCACAGATGGCGTCGATAAGCATGGCCCGAAGGAATGCGACTCGGAAGGCGTAGACATGGGAAAGCAGGATTCATCGGCAGCTCGCCCGCAGAACCGCGAGCGCGGCGGCGCGGAAGGAGGCGCGGCGGCTGACGGCTCCCTCGGTGCGCTGGACGGGATCATGCAGCGCATCCAGGTGATCCAGGCTTCTTTGCCGCCGGTCGGCCGGCGGATTGCGGCTTTTGTCAGCGAGCATGCCGATGACGTCGTCCACATGTCCATCACCGAGGTGGCCGAGCGGATCGGCGTCTCCGAAGGAAGCGTCATCGGCTTCTGCCAGCAGATCGGCGCGCGCGGCTTCCAGCAGCTGAAGCTCGCCCTTGCCCGCGACCTGGTCCGACCGGTCCAGTTCATCCACGAGGACCTCGAACGCGGCGACGACACCGCGACCGCGATCACCAAGATCTTCAGGAGCGGCCTGCAGGCGCTGGAGGACACGATGCGCGCGGTCGACCCCGTGCAGATGAAGCGGGCGGTCGACATGATCCTTGCCGCCGACCGCGTGGAAGTGTTCGGAATCGGCAGCGCGGCGCCGATTGCCCAGGACGCGCATTACCGGATGATGCGCATCGGCCTCGACGCGCGGGTCCATGTCGACAGCCATATCCAGGCGATCAGCGCGTCACTGACGGGACCGAACGTGGCGGTGATCACCATTTCGCATTCGGGCAGCACCGTGGAGACGGTCGCCGCCACCCGCCTTGCCAAGGAAGCGGGCGCCAGGACGATCTGCGTCACGAATTTCGGCCGTTCGCCGATCCAGAAATATGCCGATGTGGTCCTGCATACGGTCGCGAAGGAGACGATGTTCCGGACCGAGGCGATGACCAGCCGCATCGCGCAGCTTGCCGTGATCGATGCCCTCGTCGCCTGCCTGGCGCTCGAGACCTATGACGAGGCCGTGGGCACGCTGCAGAAGACGTTCGACGTCCTCTCCATCAAGCGGCTGTAAGGCGGCATTTCAGGCAACCTCGGCCCCGCCGATTGAGATAAACTCATTTTTTAACCGAGCCCCTCCTACGCTTTTTACATAAAGATGTCATATCCAGCCCTTAAAGAAGGTGCCGACGGTCAAGTTCGGACACAGGAGAGGGGCAATGAAGCGCAGCGTCGACAGGATCTTGACAACCCATGTCGGGAGCTTGCCGCGTCCCGCGGCACTGGCCGAGGCGATCGTGAAGCATGATCGCGGCACGTTGACGCCGGCCGAGGCGGAGGCGCTTCCGGGGCAAATCCGCGAGACGGTGGCCGAACTGGTCGGCAGGCAGATCGATGCCGGCCTCGACATCGTCAATGACGGCGAGGCGAGCAAGATCGGCTATGCCACCTATGTCCGCGAGCGGCTCACCGGCTTCGAAGGCAAGGGCGGCGGGCTGACGATCTGGGACCTTCACGACGTGCCGGAGTTCGCGCAGCGGTCACTAGAAGGCCTCGATCCGGCGACCCCCGCCTGCACGGGGCCGATCGAATACCGCGGGCACGCCGCTCTCGATACGGATATTCAGAACCTCAAGGCGGCGTCCAACGGGCGGGACGTTTCGGACCTCTTCATGACCGCGGCGTCGCCGGGCGTGATCGCCATCTATCTGGAGAACCAGCACTATCCGACGGATGAGGCGTATTGGGAGGCGATCGCCGAGGCCATGCGCGCCGAATACGAGTCGATCGTGGCGGCAGGCCTCGTCCTGCAGATCGATGCTCCCGATCTCGCCATGGGCCGTCACGTCAGCAAGGCGCTGCACAGCATCGAGGATTTCCGGCGCGACGTGGCGCGGCGCGTCGAAATCCTTAACCACGCGACCCGCAACATCCCTTCCGAGCGCTTCCGGCTGCATCTGTGCTGGGGCAATTATCACGGGCCCCATCACCACGACGTGGCGCTGGCTGATATCGTCGAGATCATCCTGCGCTCCAAGGCCGGCGCGATCTCGTTCGAGGGCGCCAATCCACGCCACCAGCACGAATGGAGAATATGGGAGGAGGTTTCGCTCCCCGACGACAAGATTCTCATTCCCGGCGTGATCGACACCTGCACGAGCTATGTCGAGCACCCCGCCCTGATCGCCGAACGCATCGAGCGCTACGCGAGCATCGTGGGGCACGAGCGGGTGGTCGCCGGGACGGACTGCGGCTTCGCCAATTTCGCCTCCTACGAGATCGTCGACCCGAAGATCGCCTGGATGAAGCTCGCCGCCCTTGCGGAGGGTGCAGCACTCGCGTCACGAAACCTGAGGCTGCGCGACGCCGCTTAAGCCCGCGCCGCCCCCTGGGCCGGGCAGCCCCGTCAATCGAACGGATCGAAGCGAGGGACGCGGGCCCGCGTCGCCTCGAATGCACCGACGCGCCGCAAACGCCGAGCGCTTCCATGGAGAGTGGACCAATGAGAATTTCCCGCAGGTCTCTGTTGCAGTCGGCGCTGGTGGGGTCGGCAGTCGCCTCGGCTGGCATCTTGTCCAGGATCGCACCGGCGATCGCCCAGTCGGATACGGTGGCCGTCGGCTCCCTTCACGACCTTTCCGGCGGCACCGACGTCTATGGCGTTCCCTCGCACATGTGCATGAAGGTTGCCATCGACGAGATCAACGCTGCCGGCGGCCTGCTCGGCAAGAAGATCGAGCTCAAGACCTATGACGGCCAGTCGGACATCAAGAACTATCCGCAATATGCGCAGCAGGCGGCCTTGCGGGACAAGGTGGTGATGGTGCAAGGCGCCATCATCGGCGCCGAGCGCGAGGCAGCGCGTCCGGTCCTGCGCCGCTATAAAGTGCCCTTCTTCTACGGCACCATCTATGAAGGCGGCCTCTGCGAGGCGAACGCCATCTCTGTCAATACGGGAAGCGACCAGCAGGCGATCCCGCTCCTGGAATGGTCGTTCAAGAATCTCGGCAAGAAGGTCTTCTATATCGGTGCCGACTACATCGCGCCGCGCAACATCGGCATCTGGACCAACTACCTGGCCAAGCAGAACGGCGGCGAGGTGGTTGGCGAAGACTACTATCCCCTGGACGTGACCGACTTCAGCACCGCTATTGCCAAGATCCAGGCCGCCAAGCCGGACTATGTCCATTCCTGCCTCGTCGGCGGGCCGCACATGTCCTTCTACCGCCAGTGGGCGGCCGCCGGAATGCTGCACAAGATCCCGATCGTGTCGGTGGTCTTCGGCGGCGGCAACGAGCACATGGTGCTCACCCCCGACGAGACCGACGGCATCATCGCCGCCTACAACTATTTCGAGGAACTGGACACGCCGGAGAACAAGGCCTTTCTCGATCGCATCAACGCCGCGGTCGGCCCCGAGCGGCCCTACATCAACGGCATCGCGATCGGTGGCTATATCGGGCCGATGATCTGGGCGGAGGCGGTGAAGAAGGCGGGAAGCTTCGAGCGCGACGCGCTGATGGCCGCCTTTGCCGACAATATCGAATGGCACGGGCCAAGCGGCCGGATGGTGGTCGAAGGCGCGACCCACAGCACGCAGCAGGACATGCACATCATGCAGGTCAAGGACCGCAAATGGCACCATCTCGCCACCTGGGAACAGGTACGGCCGTATGGTTTTGAGGGTCGCTGCGATCTGAAGGCCAATCCGGGCAACACGGAAATCCTGGTTCCGGTCGTCTGACCGGAACCGTCCCGCCGAATCGGGAGGCCTTGAGCCTATGGACCAGCTCGTCGTGCTCCTCATCGCGGTTGCGACCAGCGTGGCGCTTCTGGCCCTGGTCAGCCTCGGCCTCGCGATCATCTTCGGCATGATGCGGGTCATCAATTTCGCCCATGGCGAATTCATCATGCTGGGCGGCTATGCGACCGTCCTTTCCGCCAACCATGGCGTCAATATCTGGGCGGCGATCTTCGTGGTCGCACCGGCAACGGTTGCGGCCGTCGGTCTCGTTGCGGAGCGGCTGATCGTGCGCCGCTTCTACGGGCAGACGGTGATGACGCTGCTGGCGACCTGGGGCTTGAGCCTCTTCCTGATCGGCGCCGTCACCGCGCTCTTCGGCAACACCACGCACGGCGTGGCGGCGCCGCTTGGTAGTGTCGCGCTCGGCGCCTACTCCGTCAGCGCCTATCAGCTCGTGCTCATCGCCGTTGTCGCGGTGCTGATCGTGGCGAGCCTCGTGGCCCTGAACCGCACGTCCTGGGGGCTTGTCGCCCGCGGCACGATGCAAAACCCCGAAATGGCCTCCACGCTCGGCATCGACCCAAAGCGGGTCTATGCGGTCACCTTCACGGCCGGCGCCGCCCTCGCCGGATTGGCGGGTGGGCTGCTCGCGCCCATATCCGGCGTCATCCCCCATATGGGTGCAAGCTATGTGGCGCGCGCCTTCGTTACCGTCATCAGCGGCGGCACGGCCATGGTGACGGGGATGATCTCGGCCGCAGCGCTCTTCGGGCCCATCGAGGCACTCCTGTCTTTCGCCACGACGCCCGTGATCGGCCAGGCCGGCCTGCTCGTGGCGGCCGTCATCCTTCTGCGCCTGATGCCGGAGGGCATCTCGGGCCGCTTTTCGGGGCGACGCACATGACCGGGATTCGTCGGCACGCGGCGGCTGTCGCCTTCTTCGGCCTGCTGATCGCCTTCGCGGTGGCCGGACCCTGGATCTTCGAGCTCTTCGCCCTGTTGCAGCTCTCCACCTTCTCGGCGCTGGCGCTCGCCACGCTGGGGCTCGCCTTCGTGTGGGGGTCCATGGGCATCCTGAGTTTTGGCCATGCGGCCTTCTTCGGGCTCGGGGCCTATGCCTATGCCATAACCGTCCTCAACCTCGCCGACAGCACGCTCGCGCTGCCCCTGGCCATTCTTACGCCGGCGCTGTTTTCGCTCCTGCTCGGATATTTTCTGTTCTTCGGCCGCGTGGGCGACGTCTACCTGGCCGTCATCACGCTCTGCGTGACGCTGATCCTGTTCAGCTTTATGAACTCGACCTCGGATCCCTCCTATCGGATCGGCTCGGCCATGCTGGGCGGGTTCAACGGCATCAACGGCGTGCCGCCCCTCAATTGGCCCGGCGAGCCCGACGCGTTCCTTTCGCCCGAAGCGATGTTCCGCTTCTGCTTCGTCATCCTGGCGCTCGTCTATGGCCTCCTTTACCTGCTGCGCCTCAGCGCTCCCGGCCGCATCATGGTCGCCGTGCGCGAGAACGAGCTCCGCAGCCAGCTCCTCGGCTATGATACGCGCCTCTACAAGATGGCGGGCTTCACCGTCAGCGCGGCCATCGCCGGCCTGGCCGGTGCGCTTTTCACGGCGAATGCGGGTTTCGTCGGCCCGACTGTCTTCGGCCTCAACCAGGCCTCTCAATTCCTGCTGTGGGTGGTGGCGGGCGGCCTCGGAACGCTCGCCGGGCCTCTGGTGGCGAGCTTTGTCTTCCAATATCTGGCGAACCATCTCGGCACGAGCCAGCTCATCAACACCTCGCTGGTTTTCGGAGCGATCATCATCTTCCTCGTGCTCCTCATGCCGCGCGGCATCCTGCCGGCCGCTCAAGCGGCCTGGGTCGCCGCCATGGTTGGCCGCGACGCGTGCCGCTCGACCAGCCTGACGCCACCGCGGCACTGGTGACCCGCAATGACTGATGCGCCGATCCTGCGGACGGAGAAGCTCACCTGCCGCTTCGGCGGCGTGGTGGCGGTCAACAGCGTCGATCTCACCGTCACTGAAGGCGAGCTGCGGTGCCTGATCGGACCCAACGGTGCGGGCAAGAGCACGCTGTTCAAGTGCCTGACGCACCAGCTCCGGCCGACGAGCGGCAGCATTCTGCTGAATGGGCGGAATCTTGATGGCTATCACCCGCATCAGATCGCGCGCATGGGTGTCGCGATCAAGAACCAGGTCCCGAGCGTTTATGGCGGGCTGAGCGTGCGCGAGAACATCTGGCTTGCCGGCAAGCGGTCGCATCCCCGGCCGGGCCTCGACGACACCGTCGACTGGGCGCTGGATGAGATCGGCTTTGCTGATCCCCGCGATTTCTCCAGGATGGTCGACGAGCTGTCGCATGCGCACCGGCAATGGGTGGAGCTCGGCATGCTCCTGGTGACGCGCCCCGTGCTGGGGCTGCTCGACGAGCCCGCCGCCGGCATGACGCGGGACGAAATGCTGAAAACCGTCGGCCTGATCAGGCGGCTCAATCAGCGGTCCACGATCATCGTCGTCGAGCACGACCTCGAGTTCATCTCGCTCCTGGCCAAGCGGGTGACGGTGCTGCACCGCGGCGCGATCCTGGTGGAAGACACGATGGACAACATTCTCCGCAACCCGACGGTGCGCGAGATCTATCTGGGGTCACAATGGCAGCCGGCCCCATGATGCTTTCGGTCCGCAATGTCAGTGCCGGATATGGGAAGGCGCCGGTGCTGCGCAACGTGACCCTCTCCCAGAACGAGGGCGAGATCCTCGGCATTGTCGGCCACAACGGCATGGGCAAGACCACGCTGCTGCGCGTGCTGATGGGCCTGATCGCCGTCGAGCGTGGCTCCATCGCCTTTGCCGGAGAGGCGGTCGAGGCGCTGCCGCCGCATCGCCGCAGCCGGATGGGGCTCGCCTATGTGCCGCAGGGAGGGCAAGGTTTCCCGGACTTGACCGTTGCGGAGAGCCTCAGGCTCGCGGCTGCCGCGGGATCATGGCGCGCCAGAAAAACGGTGGACGAGGTCGTCAGCCTGTTCCCAAAGCTCGGGCCGCTGCTTTCGCGCCGCAGCTCGGCCTTGAGCGGCGGTGAGCGCCAGATGCTGGCGATCGCGCGGGCGGTGATCCGGTCGCCGCGGCTGCTCCTGTTGGACGAGCTATCGGAAGGCGTGCAGCCGTCGGTCGTCGAGGAGCTGGCCGAGCGGCTTCGCGAGCTCCATGCCAAGGAAGGGATCAGCATCCTGATCGTCGACCAGGAGCTCGCCTTCGTCGCCTCCCTCGTGAACCGGGCCTATGTGATGCAGAAGGGTCAGCTGGCGCGAGAGGTTTCACCGCGCGATCTCGCAGATCCGGAAATCCTGGGCGTATTCGGCATGGCATGACAATGGCTCACGCGCCAATCCCTTCTTCCGGCCTTTTCCATGCCGGCGTCGCATGGCTCCTGCAAGCCCTGAATGAGGTTCAAGAATGAAGATCGTTCATCTGTCGGACACGCACATCGTCGCCGCGCCGGCCATGCTCTACGGGCTCGATCCTCGCGAGCGCTTCCGGCTCGCGGTCGGGCACATCAACGCCCACCATGCCGATGCCGCGCTCTGCGTCGTGACCGGCGACCTCGCGCACTGGGGAGAGCCCGACGCCTACGAAACGTTCCGCGGCATCGCCGGTGAATTGATCCCTCCGGTGGCCCTGCTCATCGGCAACCATGACGATCGGGCGACGTTCACGGCGTGTTTCCCTGACGCCCCCCGTGATCAGAACGGCTTTGTCCAATCATCGCGGCCTGTGGGCGGCCACACCCTGCTGACGTTGGATACGAAGGGCGAAGAAGGTCATGCCGGCGCTTATTGCAGCGCCCGTCTCGCCTGGCTGGAGACAGAGCTTGCCGGGGCGGCAGGGCCCGTTCTCATATTCATGCACCATCCACCATTCGCGGTCGGCATCGCTCGAATGGACGAGATCGCGCTCGCCGACCGGAAGGCGTTTGCCGAGATCGTCAAACCGCATGCACACCGGATCAGCCACCTTTTCCTGGGGCATCTTCATCGGCCGGTCGCCGGCAACTGGCTAGGCATTCCCTTTACCGTCGTGCGCAGCATCAACCACCAGGTCGCTCTGCGCTTCGGCGCCGAGGAGAAGGAGGTGTTCGGCTGCCAGGAGCCGCCTGCCTACGGCGTTGCAATCTTGGGCGAGGACGGGCTGGTGGTGCACGGGTGCGACTTCCTCAATGCCTCGTCAGATTTTTCGCTGGACGTCGATGAGCTGAAAGGCCGGTCGCACGCCACGGAGATGCCGGCCCCGGCGTGATGAATGCGGCCGAGGCGAGTTGCCCCGCCCAGAGGTCCGCGTGGAGGACGTGCTCATCTTCGCCTGTAGCCGCATGCCAATCACCGTGTGCAACTATTCGTTGGCGCCGACGCTTTCTGGTGGAAGGCGAAAACATTCCCAATGCCACCCACCCGAATGGAGGGACGTATGGTCTGGCGCGCACCGAGGTTCATCGAAGTCAGCTGCGGCATGGAAATCAACGGCTATGCGCCTGCGGACGGAGACGAGCCGCCGTTCTTTTGAGAGCTGACCGGCAGAGTTGAACGTGAGCGTCGACTTGCGCGTGCTCGTGTTGGGTGCGGCCGCTGGCGGCGGGCTTCCGCAGTGGAACTGTGGCTGCACGAATTGCGCCGCGGCCCGCGACCCCGGATCCGGCGTGACGCCGCAAACGCAATCCTCGCTGGCGGTGAGCGCCGATGGTTACGGCTGGGCGCTGCTCAACGCTTCGCCCGACATCCGCCAGCAGATCGAGCTCAATCGGCAGCTTCACCCGCGCGCACGGCGCGACAGCCCGATCAGGAGCGTGCTTCTCACGAGCGGTGATGTCGACCATATCGCCGGATTGCTCGTGCTGCGCGAGAGGCAG
This sequence comes from Rhodoligotrophos defluvii, assembly GCF_005281615.1. Taxonomy (NCBI): domain Bacteria; kingdom Pseudomonadati; phylum Pseudomonadota; class Alphaproteobacteria; order Hyphomicrobiales; family Rhodoligotrophaceae; genus Rhodoligotrophos; species Rhodoligotrophos defluvii. The sequence goes on from NZ_SZZM01000001.1 coordinate 223,110, forward strand.
CCTTTCGACCTGTTCGTGACAGCGGCGCTTGCCGATATCCTCGATCGGAACCCGCTGTTTCGCGTCCTCGACCGGGACTGCGTGCACCGCAGGACGATCAGCCTCGACACCGCCTTCACCCTGATCGACGGCATCGAGGCGACGCTGTTCTCCGTCCCTGGCAAGGTGCCCCTCTTCATGGAAGGCGATCCATCCGCGCTGGCGCACGAAGGCGAGCAGACTGTCGGCGTCGAGATTAACGCCGCCGGCAAGCGCGTTTGCTACATACCGGGCTGCGCGGAGCTAACGGATCGCCTGGCCGACCGTATCCGCGGCAGCGACGTGGTCTTCTTCGATGGTACCGTTTTCCGCGATGAGGAGATGATTGCCGCCGGGGTCGGCGTAAAGACCGGCCGCCGCATGGGCCACATGGCGATCGGCGGCCCCGGCGGCAGCTTGCAAGCCCTCAGTGGGCTCGGCATCGGCAGGATTGTCTACATACACATCAACAACACCAATCCCGTGTGGCGCTTTGGTCCCGAGAGGGCCAGCGTGGAGGCTGCCGGATGCGAGATCGGGCATGACGGCATGGAGGTCGTGCTGTGAAGCCGCCGCTCTCGCGCGAGGCCTTCGAGCAACGGCTCCGCGCGGTTGGCGCTGCACGCTATCACGACAAGCACCCCTTTCATCAGATGCTGCATGGCGGCGACTGCACGATGACGCAGGTGCGCGCCTGGGTGATCAACCGCTACTACTATCAAAGTCGCATCCCGATGAAGGATGCCGCGTTCCTTTCGCGCATGGCGGATCCCCAGCTGCGTCGCGCCTGGCGATCGCGGATCGAGGACCATGACGGCGGCTTGAGCGAAGGCGGCGGCATCCGCCGGTGGCTGAGGCTGGCGGAGGCTGTGGGGCTCGATCCCGACTATGTGGCGTCCAGCGAAGGTGTCCTCCCGGCCACGCGGTTCGCGGTCGACGCCTATGTCGCCTTTGTCCGGGAAAGGCCGATGATCGAAGCCGTGGCTGCTTCTTTGACCGAGCTGTTCGCGCCGAAAATCCATGAGGAGCGCATTGCCGGGCTGTTGCAGCACTATGCCTTTGCCGACGAGTCATCACTCGCCTATTTCCGCCAGCGGCTTGAGGAGGCGCCGAAAGACGTTCAACTCGGCCTCTCCTACGTCCTCAAGCATGCGGACACGCGGGAGAAGCAGGATGCGGCGGTAGCGGCGCTGATCTTCAAGACGGATGTCCTGTGGGCGCAGCTGGATGCGCTCTATTCGGCCTATGTGCTGCCTGCACGCATTCCGCCCGGCGGCTGGAACGGACAAGACGGCGTCGCCGGCGCGCGCGCCGAGGGAGCAGCCGATGAGCTTCGAGAGCACGACTAGGGTCACCGGCGCCACCGTTGCGCGACTCGCCCGCGGCGTGCGGCTGCGCGACGACCCGGTCCGCGGCCGGAAGGTGCTGCTGGCACCGGAGCGCGCGCTGGCGCTCGACGACATCGCCCTGAGGATCCTCGAGGCCTTGGACGGCGAGCGTTCGATCGACCGTATCGCCGCCGATTTCGCCCGCGCGTTCAATGCCCCGCCGGAACAGATCGCCGGCGATATCATCGGTTTCGTTCAGGCCCTTGCGGATCGGCGCATGCTGGAGATCGTCTCATGAGTGCCGCCGACACGACCGAGAGGCCGCGAACGCACGGCGCCGAGCAAGTGCCACCGCCCATGGCGCTCCTAGCCGAACTCACGCACCGATGCCCGCTCGCCTGCCCCTATTGCTCAAATCCGCTCGACCTGGCGCATGCCAAGGACGAACTCTCCACCGAGGAGTGGGTCGGCACCTTTCGCCAAGCGGCTGATCTCGGTGTGCTGCACCTCCATCTGTCGGGCGGCGAGCCCGCCTCGCGGCGCGATCTCGTTGACCTGACGAAGGCCGCCGTGTCGCTCAACCTCTACACCAACCTCATCACCTCAGGGATCGGCCTGACGGAAAGCCGGGTCGCCGAATTGGCCGCGGCCGGCCTCGATCACGTGCAGCTCTCGATCCAGGGTTCTACCCCGACGATGGCAGACCGGGTGGCCGGCTACGACGGCGCATACCACCGGAAGATGGCCGTGGCCTCCTGGGTGCGCACGGCCGGTCTACCGCTTACGATCAACGCGGTCTGCCATAAGCAGAACATGGACCAGATCCAAGCAATGCTCGATCTAGCCGTCCAGCTCGGCGCCAAGCGCATCGAGATCGCGACCGTGCAGTTCCACGGCTGGGCCGAGAAGAACCGCGCCGCCCTCATACCGACACGGGCCCAGGTACTGCAGGCCAGGCGCACGGTGGAGGACATGCGCGAGCGCCTGAAGGGCGTGCTCGTCATCGACTACGTACCTGCCGATTACTACGCGACATATCCGAAGGCGTGCATGGGCGGCTGGGGCCGGGTTGGCATGACCGTAACCCCGGTCGGAAACGTGCTTCCCTGCCACGCCGCCGAGACAATCCATACGCTGACATTCGACAATGTCCGCCACACGCCGCTCGCGGCGATCTGGTACGAGGGCGCGGCGTTCGAGGCCTTTCGAGGCGATCACTGGATGCAAGAGCCCTGCCGCAGCTGCCCGCGCAAGCACATCGATTTCGGCGGCTGCCGCTGCCAGGCCCTGGCCCTTGCGGGAGATCCGGCAGCGACGGATCCCGTCTGCGTGCGTTCACCGGAACGCAAGGCGCTGACGCAGGCCACCGCAGCAGAAGCGCGCGCGAGCCGCGTTCAATTCGGCTACCGCGGGCGGTAGAGGTATCGAAACGGTGCTCCATGGGACGAAGCAAGGCCGATGCCGAGGAACAGAAGGCTGTCGAGGCGACCGGATCACCCGAGGGAACGTTCGTCGTCGGGCTCGCACGTGGCTTCGGCGGCGCGCTGATCTTCGCGCTGCCGATGCTGATGACCATGGAGATGTGGTGGCTAGGGTTTTATCTCGACCGATTCCGACTGACCCTTCTCCTAGTCCTGAACATCCCCTTGTTGACACTGCTCTCCTACCATGCGGGCTTCGAGGAGACGTTCGAATGGCGCGAAGACTTGCGGGATGCCGCGATCGCCTACGGCATAGGCCTGGTTGCTGCGACGCTGGTTCTGGCCGTCTTGGGCATCATCAGGCTGGATATGCCGCCCGACGAGATCATCGGAAAGATAGCGATCCAGTCCGTTCCGGCGAGCATCGGTGCGCTGCTCGGGCGCAGCCAGCTGGGAGGAAGAAAGGCGAAGCCGGCAAGCAAGACGAAGGAAGAAGCCTATGCGAGCGAGCTGTTCCTCATGGGAATCGGGGCCCTGTTCCTCGGTCTCAACGTTGCTCCGACCGAGGAAATGGTCCTGATCTCCTACAGGATGACGGAATGGCACGGGATCGCCTTGGTGGTGCTTTCCGTGGCTCTGATGCATGGCTTCGTCTATGCGGTCGAATTCAAGGGCGGCAGCGAGCTTTCTCCGGAAACGCCCTGGTGGAGCGCCTTTCTGCGCTTCACACTCGTCGGCTATGCCATCGCTTTGCTGGTGAGCCTCTATGTCCTTTGGACCTTCGGGCGAACCGACGGCGTTGCCGCCGCACAGGTCCTGATGACGGTCATCGTGCTGGCTTTCCCCGCCGCGCTCGGCGCTGCGGCCGCACGGCTGATCCTTTAGCCAAAGCTGTCGGGTGTTGGGACGGAGGTTGCGTTGGGCTCCACTGGGAAGAAAGCTGGCGACAAGGCGGCGCGAGAAGCGCAGACCGGCAACGGGCGGAACAATCCCCAACCCGGCGCAATCGAGTGGGCGACCGGCGCGGCCGCGGCTCTGGCCGTGCTGGCCGTGATCGGGTTCCTCGGTTATCAGGCGTTCAGTTCGCAGACGGCCGTGCCGAGACTGGAGGCCGTGGTGGGACAGATCCAGCCCATGGGACACGCCTTCCACGTGAGCTTCACAATGCGGAACAGCGGAGATGCGACCGCAGCGGGTGTTCTCGTCCGCGGCCGCCTGGTTGATGGAGCCGAACTCATCGAAGAGCGGGAGGTGATCTTCGACTATGTGCCGGCCCACGCCGAACGCCGCGGCGGCTTTATTTTTCAAAACGATCCCAGGACATTCGCGCTGCAGCTCCAGCCCGATGGCTACTCAGAGCCTTAACGCATTTCCGCTTTTTTCTTCGAATCGCCAGGGACGGCAAGATCGGGCTCGAATTTGGCGGTGAGAGCCTTGACGCTTTCGGAACCTCTTGTCTGCGCAGAAATTGATCCGCCGTAGATGGCCGCGACCGACGTCCGGGGTCATCAGGTGTGCAACGGATTGGCCTGGCTCGGTACAGGATGCCAGGCGGGTCCGTCTTCCAATCTAACCACAAGAAGGAGAACAGAGATGCGCACGCTCGCGTCATCGCTCGCATTGGCACTTTTCGTCGTAACGCCGGCCCTTGCGCAAAGCCAGCAGTCGGGCAGCCAGACCAGCTCGGGCCAAGCTGCGCAGCAGACCTCGGTCATGGGGCAGCAGGAGCTCGAGAACACGCTCGAGCAGGCGGGCATTCAGGATGTCCGCACATTGGACGCAGCTTATCTCGTGAAAGCTACGACCAAGTCGGGCAATCAGGTCACCATGGTGGTTGACCCGGCCTTCAGCCAGAACGCCCAGTCCAACCAAGCCGGCAGCATGTCGGGCACGCAGACTGGCACCTCGGGCACGCAGGCTGGCACGTCGGGCACGCAGGCCGGCACCTCGGGCACGCAGGCTGGCACCTCGGGCACACAGGCGGGCACCTCGGGCACACAGGCGGGCACCGCGGGCACACAGGCCAGTGCTCAGCCGCAAGCCCAGCAGCAGATTCGCGACCGGCTGACCTCGGCCGGCTTCAAGAATGTGCAGATACTAGACGCGCTGTATCTGGCCGCCGGCAAGACCCAGAATGGTGCGCAGGTCACCATGTTCATCGACACTCCCGGGCGGACCACCGGTTCGACCGGCACGGGCGGCAGCCAGTCGAGCAGTGGCTCTTCGGCTCAGTGACCTTGAGGTCAAGGTACAAGGGAAAGCGGCGGCCGATCGGATGCCGCTTTCCAATTCCGAAGGTGCTTCCGGCGGCGCGATCGAGGTCTCAACCGAAACCCGCCGCCGGTCGGCCTCGGCGGAAAATCACAGGCCGGTTCAGCGCGACCCCACCGCATAGGTCATCAGGGTCGCCTTCTCGATCGCCGGCCAGTCGATGCCGATGCCGAGGCCTGGACCTGCCGGCGCGTGGACGAAGCCCTCCTTGTCGGTGCGGATGACGTCGAGCGCGCCGTATTCGAAGGCGGGGTAAGGGGTGGGCTGCTCGAAGAAATCACAGTTCCGGTAGGCCAGCATCAGATGCAGATTGGCCGCCTGGGTGAGGGTATAGCCCCAGCACTGCAGCTCGCAGGTCATGCCATTGGCTTCCGCCAGGCTCATGATCTTGCGGGTGGGCGTGATGCCGCCGGCAATGGTTGCATCCACCCGCAGCGCGCTCCAGCAGCCCAGCTTGATCGCTTCAGCCATCACGCTCAGATCCAGAATGCTGTTGCCGGCCGGTATGATCGGGATCGTGCTTTTCTCGCGCAACTGGCGATAGCCGTCGAGATCCACATCCGGCAAGGGCGCCTCGAACCAGGTGAGATCATAGGGTGCGAGCTGGCGAACGGCGCGGAAGGCCTGGGCGCGCGTGTAGCGTTGCTCCACATCGAGCATGAAGTCCATCTGCCCGCCATAGGCCTCGTGCACGGCGGCAACCATGGGAATGTCACGCTCCGGATCGCACCAGCAGTGATATTTGACCGCCCGGAATCCCTCCTCCTTGAGCGTCCCGACGAACTCCACATAGTGCTCCCGGCTCTCCAGCAAGGGTGTGCTGGCATAGGACCGGACCTTGTGCCGCGCCCCGCCCAGAAACTGATAGAGCGGCAGCCCGGCGTGCTTCGCCGCGAGGTCCCAAAGCGCGATATCGATCAGCGAGAGCGCCTGCGGCACCTGGGGCGTGTTAAGGGTCTTGAGCTGATGCCACAGTGCCTCCCGCTCAAGGGGCGAGCGACCGATCACCTCCGGGAGCAGGTACTTCAAGGTCTCCGCCACGGAGAGGTCGAACTGGTGCGAGGTGATCATGACCGCGCCCGCCACACCCTCCAGGCCGCCACGCGTCCTCAGCCGCAGAATCGCGTTGGGCATGAACTGTTCCGACATGTCGTGAGCCCAGGTGTAGCGCTCGGTGTCGGGTCCCACCGTGTAGACATCGGCCCGATCGATCGTCAGGTCCTTCATTTCGTGGTCTCATCCGCTGCGGTTAGAGGAATGGCCTGGTCCAGGCTCTCGCCATGCCAGCCGAGATGCGAGAGGAATTCGCGGGTGCGGGGCACCTGGGCGGCCTCGAAGATCTGCTTCGGCGGCCCCTGCTCGACAATGCCGCCGCGGTCGAACACCACCACCCAGTCGGCGACGCGCTTGGCGAAATCCATTTCGTGCGTGACCACCACCATGGTCATGCCCTCATCGGCAAGGCGCTTCATCACGCTGAGCACCTCGCCAATGGTTTCGGGATCGAGCGCCGAGGTCGGCTCGTCGAACAGCATCAGCTTCGGCTCCATGGCCAGGGCGCGGGCAATCGCCACCCGCTGCTGCTGACCGCCCGACAACTCAGCCGGATGCTTATGAGCATGCTCACCGAGCCCCACCTTGGTGAGAAGCGACAGGGCCCGGGCTTCGGCCTCTTCCCGGCTGATGCGAAGCACGGTGACCGGGCCCACGGAGACATTGCGGAGCACTGTCAGATGAGGAAATAGCTCGAAATTCTGGAAGACCATACCCATGTGCCGGCGCACGTGGCGGACGGCGGCGCTTCGCGCGTCAACCGGCTGCCCTTCGAACAGTATGGTGCCGGCGTTCACCGTCTCGAGCCCGTTGGCGCAGCGCAGGAGTGTGGACTTCCCCGAGCCCGATGGGCCGATGAGGCACACGACCTCGCCGAGATGAACCTGGAAGCTGATGTCGCGCAGCACTTCGACGGTCCCATACGACTTGTGCAGGTGCTCGAAGCGCAGGATCGGCGGCCGGTCGGCGTTCAGGCGCAGGGAAGGTGATGATGGGCAGGTGCCGTCGGTCATTCGTGAACCTTGAAGCGGCGATAGATCCAGTCGACCAGCTTGGCTTGAGGATAGCCCATCAGCCAGTACAGGCCGGCCATGGCGGTGAGCACTTCGAGAATGCGGTAGGTCTGAGCGCGGATCTGCAGCGAGACATAAGAGAGATCGGCGACCGCGATGACGGACACGAGGGACGTGTCCTTGAACAGGGATACCCAGGTGCTGGCGAGCGCGGGCAGCACCCGCATGGTGGCCTGCGGCAGGATGATCTTCCGCGCGACCTGGGACTTGGTCATGCCCAGCGCATAGGCGGCGTTCCACTGCCCTTTGCGGATGGACTGGATGCCGGCCCGGAACGTCTCAGAATTGAAGGACGAGATATTGAGGGTCAGGCCGACCAGGGCGGTGGTGAAGGCGGACATGCGGATGTCGAGCGCCACGGGGAGGACGTAGAACGTCCAGTAGATCTGGAGGATCAGGGGCGTGGCGCGGAAGAACTCCACGATGGCGGTGGCCGGCATGCTGATCAGTCGGTAAGGACTCATGCGCATGAAGGCCAGCAGCAGGCCGCCGGGGATGGCCAGCAGCATGGTCAGCACGGTCAGGGTGACCGTCATCGCCGCGCCTTGGAGGAATTGCCAGCGATAGTCCCAGACCACGGACCAGTCGAGGGTCATGAGGCCCCCAGCGGCGCGAGCCGGCGATAGATCGCGTCCACCCCGCGTGCCACGGGATAGCAGAGCAGGAAATAGACCAGCATGGCCGCGGTGTAGATCTCGATCGGCCGGAACGTCTGGCCTGCCACGATCTGAGATTGCCGCAGGAGCTCGGGAACGGCGATCACCGAGGCGATGGCGCTGTCCTTGATGGCGATGACAAAAAGCGACCCGAAGGCCGGCAGCATACGGATGACCGCCTGGGGCAGGATGATCTCGCGGATTGCCTGCCAGGGTGACATGCCGAGCGCCAGGGCGGCGCGCATCTGCCCCGGGCGGACGGACCCGAGGCCGGCGCGGATCACTTCGGAAACATAGGCGCCGAGATGCAGCCCGAGTCCCAGGATGCCCGCGAGCAGCGCGTTGAGGGAATGGCCGATCAGCAGCGGAAAGGCAAAATAGACCCAGACCAGGACCGCCAGGACCGGGATCGCACGCATTGAATCCACGTAAAGCCCGAGCGCGCTGTCGACGACCCGGCCGCCGTAGGTGCGCGCGGCTCCGACCGCCAGGCCGATCACCAGCCCAAGGAGAATCGACGAGACGCTGAGCAGGATCGTGACGCCGAGGGCGCGCGCAAGGAACTGCCAGCTGTTCGTGATCGGCGAGATATCGAAGTCCATCATCTCACCCCGGCGCGAGGCGGCACGGCGCAACCCCTGCGCCGCACCACACCACCAGCAAGCCTCAGCTGCCCGCCTTCAGCAGCTTGATCTCCTCGGCTTCCACCTGGTCCTTGATGCTGTCATGGACGGCCTGCAGCCAGTCACGGAACTTGGGATCGCTCTTGCCGACGGCCAATCCAACGCCGGTCGCCATTTCGTTGCTCTTCAGGCAGTCGTCGCCCAACGGCACCACCATCAGGCCCTTCACCGAGGCGTTCAGCTTGGGCCAGGCCACATTATCGACCGAGGTGAAATCGGCGCGCTTGGAGAGAATCTCCTCGATGGGCGCATTCGCGCCGGAGCCGGCGACAGCCCGGAATTCAACATTCTCGAACCGGGTCGGCGCCCATGTCTCCGGCGGCGTTCCGGTGAAGAAGGCATAGACGAGACCCTTCTTGTCGAGGTCGTCCACAGTCTTGGCATCCTTGATCTTGGGGTTGTCGGCGAGGCCGACGAAGCACAGGCTCGACCGCGAATAGACGATGAAGTCCACCACCTTCTCGCGCGCCGGGGTGACGGCGAGGGGTGCGATGCTGATATCCGCCTCGCCGGTGGCGAGGATCGGCACCTTGGTCTCGTGGCTCACGGGAACCACCTGGAGCTCGACGCCCAGGCGCTTCGCATATTCCTTGGCGAGAAGCCAAGCCGGCCCCGAATACTGCTCACCGGAGCCGGTGGTATTCTCGGGAAGCCAGGGGAATTCGCCGATGGCGGCGACCCGCAAGGTACCCCGTTCCTTGATCGCGTCGATCTTCTTGCTCTGCCCCGGGGCGGGCACATCGGTCGGGTCAGCCCATGCGGGGCTGCCTGCCAAACCCGCAATCACCATCAGCGCCCCGAGCCCCTTCATCCACCGCGTCATGGCCATATGCCGTCTCCCTAGGTCTGGGCGGCCGGGCCGCCCCTATTGCGCGCAGTTCTTCTTGTGGCGCATACAAGCTAAATGTATACATAAAAACAAAACCGCTTCAAGGACAGTCTATGACACCGGAACTCGCCGCGGCCGGCCTAGCAAAACTCAGCACGGAGGATGGCGCCGAGAGAGATCTCACCGTGCCCTTCCTGCGGGCGCGGAGCCTTGCGGACCAGGTTGCGGACGCCATCACCAACGCGATCGCGCAGGGCCACATCCGGCCCGGCCAGCGGCTGATCGAGACGGAGCTTGCCAGAGGCCTCGGCGTGAGCCGCATTCCCATCCGCGAGGCGGTGAAGATGCTGGCCGCCCAGGGCATCGTGGACACGTCCCCCCACCGCGGCACGTTCGTGGTGGAGTTCGACGAGGCACGCATCGACAGGATCTGCGCCGTTCGCGTCGCCCTCGAGCGGCTGGCCGGCCGGGAAGCGGCGCAAGTCTATGCGGCGGAGCCCCAGCGCCTGTCGCGGCTCGATGCGATCATCGACGACCTCTCGCGGGCGGCAGCGGCCGGCGATTGGATCGCGGCGAGCCGGGCGGACCTCGCGTTTCACCGCGAAATCTGCGCGGCGTCCGGAAACGACATCGTCGCCAAGCTGTGGGAGACCATCGCGCGGCACGTGCTGATCATCTTCGGCCGCGAGGTTCTGCATGAACGCGACGGAACCAATCTGGCCCGACAGCACCGTGCCCTGCGCGATACCTTGGCCAGCGGTGAGGTCGATGCGATCGATCGCGAGATCGAAAGCCACATCATGCGGCTGCGGAACATGCAGAAAGAAGGCGGGACATGACGGGAGCCCTGGAGCGTTTCTCGCTGACCGGCAAGGTCGCCCTGGTGATCGGCGGCTCGAGCGGCATCGGGCGTGAAATCGCCCTGGGCTTTCGCGAAAGTGGCGCCCGCGTCGTTGCCGTGGGCAAGACCAAGGCCAAGGTCGACGCAGTCGTCGACGCGCTGAGAGAAACCGATACGGGGTCGGCAGGCCACGCGGTCGATGTGGCGGATCTCGCAGAGCTCCGGCGCATGGTCGATGCCGTCACGACGGAACACGGCCGCATCGACATTCTGGTCAATTCGCAGGGCACGACGACACTCAAGCCGGCGGAGGACTTCGCGCCGGGGGACTACTGCCGTATCATGGACGTCAATCTGAGGAGCGTGTTCTTCGCCTCGACGGAGGTGGGCCGTGGCATGCTCTCGCGCGGCCAGGGCTCCATCATCACCATCGCTTCGATCGCCTCGTTCCTGGGTTTCCAGAACACCGCGCTCTATACCATGAGCAAGTGGGGCGTCCTGGGCATGACACAGGCGCTGGCTGCCGAATGGGCGGGGCGCGGCGTACGGGTCAATGCGATCGCGCCCGGCTTCGTCATGACGGTGCTGAACAGGGACAAGATGGGCGCAGAGCGGAAGGAGAATGCATTGCGCCGGACGCCGATGGGCCGCTTCGGCAAAACCGAAGACCTCGTCGGTGCCGCGGTGTTTCTAGCCTCCGACAGCAGCAGCTACGTGACCGGCGAAACCATCAGAGTGGACGGCGGCTATTGCGCTGCCGGCCTGTGATCAGCCGGCAGGGCAAGCCGTTGATTGGCTGGCCCACGGGTGGTGATGTATCGGTGGTCAAGCCCTTGTGGGGGTTTACGGAAACGACCGAAAGTGTTCGGGAAAGACGATGATGAAGATGCAGGGCAGCGGCCGAATTAAATCACGACGCAAAGGCGCAGCGCGTCCAGGACGGCCGCGTGGATGTTACGGCTGGCCACGGCATCGCCGATGCGATGCAGCTCGAAGGGCGCTTCCGGCTTGAGCACCCATGGCTGCGGCGCGCCGGCCAACAGTGCATCCATGTCCGTAACGCCGTCATTGGCGGATTTGGCGCGTAGGGCTTGGTAGAGCTCGTCCATCGGGACGGTGCCGTGCTCGACGATGACCTGATCCGCGATCACCTCCTGGGGTGCGAGTGTTACCTCATTCACGAAGGTGGCGACGAGACGGTTGCCGGCGGGCTTGATCTTGGCCAAGCGGTGATCGAAGGTGGTGGGAATGCCGAGATTGTAGATCCGCTGCTTCCAGGCCACCCGCTCGGCATAGGTGAGCTCGGCGCCGAAGGAGCCATCGATCGAGAAGAAGGCGACGGACTTGGCCTCCCGAGCTGCGCGCTCAGCCACTTGCGGTGCGGTATGGCGGCCGGTGCCGTCGAAGATCACCACCTCGTCACGCACCGGCGCCTGGCCGGTCAGCACGTCCCAGGCGCTGGTGCAATGCTCCGCGCCGTCCAGCCAACCGAGATCGGGCACGCCGCCGGTGGCGATGACGACCACATCCGGCGCCTCGGCCAGCACGTCGTCGGGTTCCACATAGCTGTTGAGATGCACCGGGACGCCGAGCCGGTCGAGCTCTGAGGCGCGCCAGTCGACAATGCCGATAAGGTCCCGCCGCCAGGATCCCTGCGCGCCGATGCGGATCTGGCCACCCAAGGCATTGGATGCTTCATGCAGCACGACCTCATGCCCGCGCTCGGCGACAACGCGGGCCGCCTCCAGCCCGGCTGGTCCGCCGCCGACCACCACGACCTTGCGCCGCGGGCTGGAGGCCTTGGGCACGATATGGGGCAGCTTCAGCTCGCGGCCAGTCGCCGGGTTATGGACGCAAGAGGGGCGATAGCCGGACATGCAGTGAGTCGCGCCGACACAGGGGCGGATCTCGTTGTCGCGGCCCTCGGCAAGCTTGGCGACCAGATGGGGATCGGCGATCTGCGCCCGGGTCATGCCCACCATGTCGAGCAGGCCTTCGGCAATGGCATAACGGGCAGAAGCAACGTCAGCAATGCGGGCCGCGTGGAACACGGGAACGCCGACCGCCTGCTTGAAGGCGCCGACCTGCTTGACCCATGGCGCCAGGATTGAGTCCATACCCGGCATGTTGTCGCGCGCCAGCCCGCGTTCCGTATCCATGCGGCCGTAGATGCCATTGAAAAAATCCACCGCTCCTTCCGCCTCGAAGATACGGGCGGCCGCGACGCATTCTTCCAGCGAGAGGCCGCCGCCCGGACCCTCGTCCACCACGAAGCGCATGCCGAGGAGGAAATCGTCGCCCACCGCCTTGCGGATCGCATGATGGACCATGAGCCCGAAGCGGCAGCGGTTCTCCAGCGAGCCGCCGAACCGGTCGGTGCGCTTGTTGGTGACCGGCGACAGGAACTGGCCGATGAGATGGCCGCCGGCCAGGGTCTCGATGCCGTCGAGGCCGCCCTCCTTGCAGCGGAGAGCGGCCGCCGCATAGGCCTGCACCACGCGGGCAATGTCGTGCTCGTCCATTTCCTTGGGGAAGCTGCGGTGGAGGGTCTCGCGGATGGGCGATGGCCCGATGGTGGGCAGCCAGTCGCCGGCATAGGGATCGCCGCGGCGGCCGAGATGGGTGATCTGGCACATCAACGCCGCGCCCTGGGCGTGGATCCGCTCCGAGAACTGCTGGAGATAGGGAATGATGGTGTCGGTGCCGACATTGAGCTGGCGGAAGATATTCGGCGAGTCCGGTGCGACGTTGGAGGAGCCGCCGAACATGGTGAGCGCCAGGCCGCCGCGCGCCTTTTCCTCGTGATAGCGCTGATACCGCTCGGCCGGCATGCCACCCTCTTCGAGGCCGCAGGCATGGCTCGTGCTCATGAAGCGGTTGCGCAAGGTGAGGTGCTTGATGGTGAGCGGCCGGAACAGGGGGTCGGCGGCGCGGGCGCCGGTTGGCGGTGCCATTTCATTCATCATGCTGTCTCGCGCTTCTGCCGCTCGGGCCCGACCACCGCGGGCGCGGCCAGATAGCGGTGCTGGATCTGCGTGAGATAGTCGGCGAGTTCCTGGCGGATCCGCGCCTCCGACCAGCCACGCTCGGCCCCGAGCGCGCGGGCGGCGGCCTCGGCCTGCTCGGTGCCCATGGTCTCGGACCAGCCAGCGCCCAAGCGGCGGAACAAGAGGTCGACCAACGATTCCGGATATTCGCGCGCGATCGCGCGATCGAGATCGAGGGCCGATGCGGGCGGGCTGGCATAGGACGGCGTTTGGGCGGGCCGTTTTGGGGTGATGATGGCCCGAAGCGTCTTGACGACCTCGGCCCCGGCGGAGCGGTGGGTCATCACCGGACCGGCGGTCATGGCGAACATGTTGGGCAAGCCCTCCGCGCCGAGATCGTGCAGCTCGCGCGAGCGCACACCGAGGGGCTGTTCGGGATTATAGGTGAGCGGCCTGACGCCCGACCAGCCGAACAGCACGTCGTTTCGCGAGAGATTGAGGGACGGGAGCAGATGATTGGCCTCGCCCAGCAAAAAGGCGAACTCCTCCTCTGTCGGATGAATGTCGTCGAGATCGCCTTCATACAGGGTCTCGGTCGGGCCGAAGTAATGCAGGCCCCGCCATGGGATGCAGTAAAAGGGCTCGTTCAGCCGGTTCAGGGTGGCAATGCCGTAATCGGCGCATTCGGGCGGCAGACGCACCACGATGTGGGAGCCCTTGGTGCCGGTGATCTTGCGGCCGGGCTGCTTGCCGTGAACCGCGCCGTTCACCTGGTCGATCCAGATGCCGGCCATGTTGAGCACCGCCGCAGCCGTTACGGTCACGGGCGAGGACGCATTGTCCAGGCCATCGGTCAGGGTGATGCGCCACGTATCCCCTGCCCGCTCCAGGGCGGTCACGGGCGTGTAGTTGCGGACAACAGCGCCGAGGCGTTCCGCATCGAGGACGGTGTCGACCACGACGCGCTCGGGCCAATCGAACTGGTATTCGCGGAACATGGCCACCCCGCGCAGCCGCTCCGGCGCGCGCAGGTTTTCGAGCAGCGGCGTGCGCCGGGCTTCCTCCGGATGAAGGCGGCGATAATCCAGCGGCACCGCCTGCCCGCCGAGCAGGCGCAGCAGTGTGAAGGCCGCATCGATCTGCCAGGCGGCATAGGGGCTGTCGTCGTAAAAGGGGAAGCAGAATTTCAGGGACCGCACCCGCTCGGGCGTGGCCTCGACGAACTGCGCCCGGCAGTCCATGGCCTGCTTCGCCATACGGCAGGCGACGGCGAACCGGCCGGGATGGCGCACGAATTCCCACATGGATGCGCCCGGCGCGAGATAGCGCAGTCCGCAATGGAGCAGGCGGCTGGAGCGGCTGCTGGAGCCGGACGCGAAATCGCCCTTGTCGACCGCCAGCACGTCATAACCGACGGCGGCGAGATGCTGGGCGGCGCTGGCGCCGTTCACGCCCAGGCCGATGACCGCGACATCGAACCGGCGTCCGGCGAGACTGCTCAGGGGTTGGCGCATATCGGATCCGCTGCGGGAGAGTCGGTATACCGAATAGCATCCGGCGAAGATGCGCGGATGTCAAGCACCAGGCGACTAATTCATTTTTTTGAGGGATTTCCGCTAGATATGGATATTTCTCTCAAGCTCCAATATTTTCTTGACGGAGGCCGGCAGCTCATTCAAGCTCGTTTGTATACCGAACTGGTCGCCCGACGAAAAATGGGGTGGGGACGCGTTCGGCTGCTATCGCCCGCATTGACTTGGAAGAGGGAGGGTCTTCAATGGTCGATCCAACGGCTTTGCCGCTCAGCCGGCGCGGTCTCCTGCAGGGGGCCGGCGCGGCAACGCTCGCCTATTTCGCCGGGCCGCTCGGCGGCACGACTGGCGCTCAGGCCGCCTGCTCCACATTGAGGGCCGGCATCACCGGCTATAGCGTGGTGAACGTGCTCGACCCGGCCAAGGCCTCCCTCATCCCCGAATTCTACGTGATCTGGGGCCTGTTCAACGCCCTGCTCAAGTTCGACGAGAACATGAACATCACGGGCGATCTGGCGGAGAGCTTCGAGAGCGTCTCGCCCACGGTGTGGCGGTTCAAGCTGCGCGATGGGGTGACCTTCCATGACGGGCAGCCCATGACAGCGGAGGACGTGAAATTCACCATCGAGCGCCTGCGCAACCCGGATCTCGGCTCGCCGCACAAGGGCAAATTCGAGGTGGTGAGGGAAATCCGGGTCGTTGACCCGCGCACGGTGGAGATCGAGACCAGCGAACCCTTCGCGCCCCTGCTCAGCTACCTCACCAATACCCGCACCGGCAGCCAGATCGTGCCCAAGCACATCCTGGAAAAAGCCGATGCCACGGAGGCCTTCGCCCAGAAGCCCATCGGCACGGGCGCCTACAAGTTCGTATCCTACGAGCCGAATGTCGAGATCAACGTCGCCGCGCACGAAGGCTATTTCGTCAAGGGCCAGCCGACCATCCCTGCGGTGAAGATGCCGCTGATCCCCGAGGAGACCAGCGGTGTTACGGCCCTGCTCGGCGGCTCGATCGATCTCACCAGCACAGCGCCTTTCGCGGATGTGCCGAACCTCCTGGAAAATCCGGCGGTGAAGGTGCTGAAGTCGCCGGGGCTCAACAACCGGTTCATCGCCCTCAACAACAAGAAGGCGCCGTTCGACGACATCCACTTCCGCCGCGCCTGCTCGCTCGCCTTCGACCGGGAGGCGCTGGTGCAGATCGTGCTGTTCGGCGAGGGCAAGGCGGCAAACGGGCTGATCCCGGCGGCGCTCTCCTGGGCCTATTCGGACACGCCGCGGCCCATGCTGCAGCTCAACGCGGAGCAGGCCAAGGCGGAGCTCGCGAAATCGAAATACGGGGCGGACACCGAAGCGGTGGTGCTGACCTGGGGCGCGGGCTGGTGGAAGCGTTTCGCCGAAGTGTTCGTGGCCCAGGTGAACGAGACGCTCGGCACCAAGCTCAGGGTCGAGGTATCGGAAGCCAACACCGTTTACAGCCGGCTCAAGGCCGGCGATTTTCAGGCGAGCATCTGGGGCTGGCTCGGGCTGATCGATCCGGACGAGTACACCTACGAGATTGCCCATTCCAGCGGATGGCGCAATTTCCAGGGCTATTCCAACCCGAAAGTGGATGCGCTGCTGCAGGAGGCGCGCGGTGAGATGGACCAAGCCAAGCGTGGCGAGATCTACAAGCAGGCCGAAGACCTGATCGTCGAGGATGCGCCGGTGCTGTGCTGCTTCGAAAGCAACGTGCACAACCTGATGAAGCCCAGCGTGGAAGGCTTCGTGCAGCTGCCCTACTCCGCCTTTGCCGGCCAGTTTGCGGCAGTGACGAGTTGCTGACGGCGCCCTGTTCGGGGAAGGCGGCCGAAGCCCCCTTCCCCGCTCGCGCAGTTGCAAGGCTCAAGACGCTCAGTCCAGGTGCATGAATACGGTTCGCTTCATTCTCGGCCGGCTCATCGGCGCGCTGGCCACCATGCTGATCGGCGCGCTGGTGGTGTTCGTGGTCATGAAGACGGCGCCGGGCGATCCGGCGCTGGCGGCCCTGGGTGAATCGGCGACGCCCGAGGCGGTGGAGGCCTTCCGCAAGGCGCATAACCTGGACGCGCCGCTCACAGAACAGTTCATCACCTGGCTGAAGGGCTTCGTCACCGGCGACCTCGGCCGCTCGCTGACCATTGCGGGCAGCGCGCCCATCGCCGAGCTGATCGGGGCAAGGCTGCCCAACACCATCTTCATCGGCCTCTATGCGGTGGCCTTCGCCCTCATCATCTCGCTGGCCATGGGCTCGATCAGCGCCATCCGGCGCGGGCGGATCACGGACACGATCGCCACCTCCATTGCGGCGGTCGGTGTGTCCATGCCGGATTTCTGGCTGGGCTATGTGCTCATCTTCTTCTTCGCGCTGAGCCTGGCGTGGTTTCCGTCCTACGGGTTCATGAGCCCGCTCGATTCGCTCGGCGGGGCCTTCTACACCGGGCTGTTGCCGGCAGTCGCCATCGCCGCGCCCATGGCGGCGATCTTCGCGCGCACCCTGCGCACGGCGCTGCTCGAAAACGCCAACCGCGACTACGTCACGGTCGCCACCTCCTTCGGCTTCTCCCGGCCGTTCGTCTTCAGCCACTATGTCTTCCGCAACTCGATCATCCCCTACATCGTCATCGTGGGCTTGCAGATCCGCTATCTGCTTGGCGGGGTGGTCGTGGTGGAGCGGGTGTTCGGCGTTCCCGGCATCGGCTCGCTGATGGTGGATGCAGCCTTCGCGCGCGATTTCCTGGTGGTCCAGGCCTGCACCGTCGTGTTCCTCGCCATCGTCTTAAGCGTGAACTTCGCGGTCGACGTGGTCTGCGCCATGCTCGACCCGAAGAGGACACGCTGATGTGGCGTGAATTCCGCTCCAGCCCCACGGCCATAGCCGGTGCCGCCATCAGCCTGGTGGTGCTGATCGCCATCCTGGTCGTGCCGATGGTCATGCCCTATTCGCCCACGGCCATGTCCTTCACCACGGTGCTGAAGCCGCCGAGCTTGCAGCACCTGTTCGGCACGGATTCCTTCGGCCGCGACGTGTTCACCCGCGTGCTGCACGGGGCGCGCGTCTCGCTGCTGATCAGCGGCATCGGCGTGGGCGTGGCGCTGTTGATCGGCACAGCGATCGGTATGACCGCCGCCTATACGGGCCGACTCTATGACCTGGTGGTCATGCGGGTCATGGACCTGCTGTTCTCGTTCCCGGCCTTCGTGCTGGCCCTGTTCCTGATGGTGGTGATCGGCTTCGGGGTCATCAATGTGAGCCTGGCGATCGCGCTCGTCTATATACCGATCTTCGCCCGGCTCGCCCATAACCTCACCATGACGGTGCGTGAGGAAGCCTATGTGCAGGCGGCGCGGGTGATGGGGCAGCCGGCCTGGCGGCTGCTGCTGTTCGAGGTCTTGCCCAACATCGCCGCGCCGTTGATGGTGCAGGCGAGCATCGGCGTTGCCTTCGGCATCATCATCGAGGCGGGGTTGAGCTTCTTGGGGCTCGGCGTGCAGCCGCCCACGCCCTCCTTGGGGGTGATCATGGCCGATGGCCAGGAATATTTCCGCCGTGCGCCCTGGGTGCTCACCATGTCGGGCCTGGCAGTGTGCTTCGCCCTGCTCGGCCTCAACCTGCTGGGCGATGGCCTGCGCGACATGGTGGACCCGCGGCTGCGGAAGAGGATGGGGTGACGTGACGAGCCTTCTGCAAGTGCGCAACCTCAGGACCAGTTTTCATTCCGGCGAGCATGTGGTGCCGGTGGTCGACGGCGTTGACCTCGACGTGAAGCGGGGCGAGGTGCTCGGCATCATCGGGGAGTCCGGGTCGGGCAAGACCGTCACCTGCATGTCGATCCTGCGGCTGCTGCCGGGTCATGCGGCGGTTCATGCGGACCGGCTGCTGTTCGAGGGGGAAGAGATCGGCAGCCTGCCGGACAGCGCGTTCCGGGACCTGCGCGGCCGCAAGCTGGCCATGATCTTCCAAGACCCGGTCGGGTCGTTCAATCCGGTCAAGACCATCGGCTGGCATTTCCGCCAGGTGAGCCGCCGGGCGGCCATAGGGAACGGCACCGGCGACGCACGACAGGACGATGCCTGGTGGGACGAGGCGGTTTCGGTGCTGGAGCGGGTCGGCATCCCGCACGGGCGGCAGATCCTCAAGCAGTACCCCCATCAGCTCAGTGGCGGAATGTTGCAGCGCGCGCTCATCGCCCTGGTGCTGCAGATGCGGCCGTCACTGATCGTGGCGGACGAGCCGACCACCAATCTGGACAATATCGTGGAGCACCAGATCATCGAATTGTTCCGCGGCCTGAAGCAGGACACGCAAGCCTCGTTCATCTTCATCACCCACGACATGTCGGTGGCGGCGAGCCTGTGCGACCGGATCGCGGTGATGTATGCGGGGCAGATCGTCGAGATCGGCGCGACCGACGAGATCCTCACGGTGCCGAAGCACCCCTATACGCAGGGGCTGGTGCGGACGGCGACCGAGCTGGTGCGACGCGTGGAGCGCTTGCAGGAAATCCCGGGCGAGTTGCCGAACTGGCGCTCGCTGCCGGAGGGGTGCCGGTTTCGCCCGCGCTGCCCCTATGCGCGGGTGGGGTGCGAGGCCGGCCAGCCCATGCGCACGCTTGACGGCGAAGCGCGCGTGCGGTGCCTGCTCTATGACCGGGAGGCCGCGTGATGTCTGAACCCGAGACGATGGTCGACATCCGCAATCTGGTCGTCCAGTTCCGCACACGGCGCGGGCTCGATGCCATTCTCTCGCGCAAGCCGGCCTTCCTCACTGCGGTCGACGATGTCAGCCTCACCATCCGCAAGGGCGAGATCTTTGGGCTGGTGGGCGAGTCCGGCTCCGGCAAGACCACGCTGGGCAAGGCGCTGCTGCGGCTGGTTACGCCTACCTCCGGCGAGATCCGGTTCGAAGGCCGCGACATCGCACAGCTTTCGGAGCGGCAGCTGCGGCCGGTGCGGCGGCGGCTGCAGACGGTGTTCCAGGACCCGCTGTCGTCGCTCAATCCGCGGCACAAGGTGGCGGATGCGCTGGCCACCCCGCTCAAGCTGCACAAGATCGTGCCGCCGGCGCGGATCTCTGACAAGGTGGACGAGATCCTCACCCGGGTCGGCCTGTCGCCGGTGTTCCGGGACCGCTATCCCCATGAGCTCTCTGGCGGGCAGCTGCAGCGGGTGGCCATCGGCCGGGCGCTGACGATGGAGCCCTCGTTCCTGGTGGCGGACGAGGCGGTCTCGAAGCTCGACGTGTCGGTACGGGCGCAGATCCTCAACCTGTTCAAGGACATCCAGGCCAGCTATGGCATGACCATGCTGTTCATCACCCATGACCTGCATGTGGCGCGCTATCTGTGCACGCGCATTGGGGTCATGTATTTCGGCAAGCTGGTGGAGGTGGGCCCCACCGAGGCCCTGTTCCGCGCGCCGGTTCACCCCTATACAAGGGCGCTGCTGTCGACGGCAGGCGGGGCGAAGCTCACCGGGGGCAAGCTGCTGGCGGAAGAGGCGTTCAATCCCACCGAGGACGATCGGGTCGGATGCCGGTTCTACAAGCGCTGCGCGATCCGCGAGGACCGGTGCGGCGCGAGCCACCCGGGAATGGAGTCGGTGGATACCGAGCACGAGGTTGCATGCTACGCATGGCGCAAGACGGCGCGGAGGCCCGAAGCGGCCTGATAGGCCTCGGGCAGACAGGTCTGTCATGACAGCTGGTGAACAGCAGGACGGACGCGTGCTGCAGAGCCGCAGGGTCTATGACGGCCTCAGGCGCGACATCTCCGCCCAGCGGCTGCTGCCCGGCACGGTGCTACAGGAAGCCGCCCTGAGCGAGCAGTTCGAGGCGAGCCGCACGCCGGTGCGGGAAGCCCTGTTCCGGCTGCACCAGGAAGGGTTCATCGAGAAGGTGGGACGGCAGCTCAGGGTGAAGGCGTTCTCCCTGGCGGAGGTGGAGGAGCTCTATCAGCTGCGCGAGGCCTTGGAGAAGATGGCGGTGCGGCTGTGCATCGACAGGGCGAGCGATGCCAGCCTGGACGAGATCCAGGCACAGCTCGAACGCTATACCGAGTTCGACGTGGATGCGGATTACGAGGCCTTCAACGAGTATGCCAATCAGTTCCACCGCTCGATCGTGGCCCTGTGCGGCAACAGCATGATCCAGGCGCAGCTCGCAGCCATTTATGACAAGGTGCTGGTGATCAACTCGCGGTATTGGCGGGTCGGCAACACCGTGGAAGACGCGCAGCGGGACCATGCCTATATCCTGCGCGCCATCCGCAATCGCGACGTTGTCGTGGCTGAGGCGGCAACCCGCGCGCATATCCAGGGCATCGTCACGCTCTATCGCGACACCAATCGCACGACGGCTTAGACGGGGAAATAATGGGCTCCATGCGTGGAATGGGCGGCGCCTACGTGACCGGTGGAACCCGGGGCATCGGCTTTGCCGTTGCCAAGCGGCTGGTTGAAGAGGGCTATGACGTGAGCGTGTGCGGCTCCTCGGCGGAGAGCGTGGCGGCTTGCCGCGCCGCCAGCGCGGCGCAGGCGCTCAACATCCATGTGGACCAGACCGATGTAACTGATCCCGAGGCGCTGCGGCAGAGCCTAGTCGCTGCCGCGGAACGTAGCGGAGACTTGAAGCTCGTGGTGTGTTGCGCCGGCCAGCCGGTGCTGGGCAATGCGGCGACGCTCTCGCTGGCCGACTGGGACAGGTGCCTCAATCTCAATCTGCGCTCGGCCTTCGCCACGGTGCAGGCGGCGCTCGATCCGTTGCGGGCGAGCGGCGAGAGTGCAGTCGTGTTCATCGCGTCCATCTGGGCGCGGGTGACGGGGAGCGACCGGGTGGCCTACACCACGGCGAAGACCGCGCTGACCGGCCTGGCGCGCGCGCTGGCGGTGGACCACGCGAAGGATGGCATCCGGTTCAACTGCGTGGCGCCGGGCTATGTGGAGACGGAGCTGTTGCACCGGTCGCTCGCTGCGGCCGGTCATGCCGATGTGGAGAAGGAGCTGGAGCGGATCCGCGCCGGCCACCCGCTGGGCCGGACGGTAAGCGTTGACGATGTCGCCGATGCGGTCGCCTTTCTCGGGGGTCCGCGCGCCCGCAGCATCACTGGCCAGACACTCTATGTGGATGGCGGCGTGTCCATCCGCTTCGCCGGGCTGGGCTGAGGCGGGTTAACACGACGAAACGGCAGTGGCTTTCCTCCTGGCCCTGGATCACCGGCTCGAGGCCGGTGATGACGTAAGTCGCTGAAAGTGAAGAGAATTCATCATGCCCTGGCTTGACCGGGGCATCCAGGGCGACGGGTGTCTCATGTCCGCCTGTGGGTCTCAGCGCGAACAATGCTCTTCGAGGCGGTCGAGCAGCACGCGCTGGCTTTCGAGTATCTTTTCCCGCGCCAGACCAAGCGGAAACCAGGCGGCCTGGTCGACTTCCGGAAAGCTCTGGAATTGGCCACTCCGCGGTGGCCATTCGATGCGAACCATGCTGCTGCAGCGGTGGTTGGCGACATCGAAATCGCCTTCGAGCGTGAATGCGATGACGTGCTTGCCACCACGTTGGCGGATATCGGCCAGGTAATGCAGCTCGCCTGCGGGCTCCACCCCCAATTCCTCGGCAAATTCGCGCCGGGCGGTGGCCTCCGGGTCTTCGCCCGGTCCCACCTCGCCTTTCGGGATAGACCACGCGCCAAGGTCCCGTTTTCGCCAGAACGGGCCGCCGGGATGCACCAGCAGCACGAAAAGGTCCTTTCCCTCACGCCGATACATCAGAATGCCAGCACTGATCCGCGCCATCATGCCCCCAGGAAAAGCCAAATCGGGCCCGATCGCGCCTTGAATGTAAAGTGCCGGGGATAAGACCTTATCAACCATTTGACCCTAAAAGCGAATCGTCTCTACCAGAGATAGTAATATCTGCGCCTTATTGAAGTAGCGTCGTCTGGGGATCGAGCATCTCCAGATTTCAGCGTCGGTTCGCACGGTCAAACACAACGTGGTCCGGCAATGGCGATCGCACGACAGCAAAGGCAGCCTCTCCTATCATCATCCAGCAGCACCCCGGGCCAAAGCTCGCTGCGAGGAGCGTCATGATGGCGGGCATCTCCCGTAGGCGCTTTCTTGCCAGCAGTGCTGCGGCGGGTGTCGTGCTCAAGGTGTCGTTCCTGACACCGATGCCGGGGGCCCGTGGGCAACTGCTCGAAAATTTCGTGCCGACCTCCGCCGCCTGGCTCACCCCCGAGGGCAAGCCGCGCTACCGGCTGGATGCGCTGGCCAAGGTCACGGGGGCGAAGGCCTTCTCCCGGGATTTCCGGGCCCGTGACATGGCTGGCTGGCCCGACGCGCAGTCGCACGCTTTTCTGATCCGTGCCACCAAGGCGGACCATGCCTTCGACGGCATAGACCTCTCGGTTTTAGGTGCCGATCTCAAACCGGACCGGGTGGTGCTGCATGAAGACCTGCAGGCGGACCGCATCACCGTGCCGGAACCAGATTTCTACGGCGATTGGTTCCTGGTGCCTCAGGGTCAGACGCCGCGGCTGCTCGGCCAGCCCGTGGCACTGCTCATCTATAAGGACTTTGCCCGTTGCGATGCCGCCAAGCGGCTGATCCGCTTCAACCCCAACGTCGTCCGCTACGGCAAGCAGACCGGGTACAACTATCCGCGCCATTACGGGGCAGCCCGGTTCGTGCGCATCGACGGCGGATCGCCCGATGCCGACGATGTCTATTCGCCTTACAAGGACGCGGTGATCTTCGGGAAATTCTCGGGCGACAACGTGGTTTGGCCCGCCGTGAAAGGCATCGCGGGACCGAGGCGCGGCCTGGCGGCCGCCAACCGCCGGTCGCGGCGCGGACAGGCGCAAGCCGTCCTGGCGGGCGATGCGGTCTCACGCGGGATGCAGGCGGCGGCACGGATTGCCCAGGAAACCGCCGATGCCGGTGACGACGCGCTCGTGCTCACCCGCCGTTATTTCTCCCAAAGCATCGACCCATCCGCCATGGAAGCGGATAACGGGAATGTCTGGTACGACCCGAGCAGCAAAGTGCTGCACATGATCGTGGCCACCCAGTCGCCGCACGACCTCGCTCAATCTGCCGCGCAGATCGTATCGCGGTCGACATACCAGCTGAAGCAGGTCGATCTCAAGGTGGGCTACACCGTCGGCTATGGTAGCAAGGACCACCACGTGTTCCCGCTGTTCTGCGTTGTTGCCGGCCTCTATGGCGATGGCCGGCCGGTGCGGCTTGCCAATGACCGCTTCGAGCAGTTTCAGATGGGTCTCAAGCGCCACGCCTTCTGGATGGACAAGACGCTGGTCGTCGACCGGGCCAGCGGCAAGTTCCGGGCGCTGACCGGCCAATACAGGGCGGATGGCGGCGGCCGGCCGAACTACTCCTTCAGCGTCGGCACGGTGGGCACGACCGGGGCACAGTCCATCTATTACCTGCCGAAGAGCGACCTCTCGGTTGCGGTATTCGCCTCGCCGGCGGTCGAAGCCGGATCGATGCGCGGCTACGGCACGCTGCAGACCATGTCGGCCATGGAGATGCTCGTGGACGAAGCCGCGGAGCTCCTGGGCATCGATCCCATTGAGTTGCGGCTTCGGAACCTGCTGCGATCGGGCATGAAGAATACCCAAGGTGCGATCCCCGGCGCGGCGGTTCGCAACGAGGAAATCCTGCTCAAGGCGAAGGCCCACCCGCTGTGGGAGAAGCGCCAAGCGAACAAGGTGAGCTTCGAGGCCGCCAATCCCGGAAAGAAATACGGGGTGGGCTACGCCCATGTGCAGAAGGATTACGGCGACGGCGCCGACGCGGCCATCGCCTCTGTCGAGATCGACCCCAAGGGCCGCGTCACCCTTCGCCAGGCGGTGCATGAGATCGGCACGGGCGCGACCACCTCGCAGGCGTTAATGGTCGGCGACATACTGGGCCGCGTGCCGGATGAAACGGAATACGCGGTGCTGCGCTGGCCCCAGATGCCACTGCGCAGCACCGACCAACCCTATACCACGAGCCAGGCAGAAGAGGATCGCAACAAGAAGGATCCCTATTGGACGCCGCATTTCATCGCGCCGACTTCCGCCTCCAACAGCTCGTATTTCTTCGGCCACGCAACACGGGAGGCCGCCCGCGCGCTTGTTGACTTCGCGATCTGGCCGGCGGCGAAGTCCCTCTGGTCGCGCGGCTTCGGCGGCGGTCCGCTGGCATCCTCCGCGGTAAACCGGGGGCAGCTTCGGCTCGCCGGCGGCCAGGTGAATGCCGGCGGCCTTCCGACGCTCACGCTCGACCAGGTGGCCGCCGAGGCTCACCGCCTGGGTCTGGTGACGGGGGTGACCGTCCACACCTTCAACCGTTGGCAATGGGCCGAAGCGGTCTTCGATGTGCCCGAGGCAGGCCGCGTCCGGCTGCCGATCGATGCGCTGGCGGTGCGCTATGGCCAGGGGGCGCCGGCGAAGCTCAAGGCGCAGATGACGAGCGGGGGCTGGCATTTCGTGAAGAGATCCGCGGTGTTCTACCCGCCGGTCCAGCGCAACAATGCCAGCGTGACTTACTACGCGCCGGCGGCAGCGCTGGCGGAAGTCGCCGTCGACACGGCGACCGGCGAGGTGAGGCTGCTGTCCCACCACATGATCATCGAATGCGGCCGTCAGATCGTGCCGGAGCTGGTCTCGGGGCAGCTGCAAGGCGGGCCGGCCATGGGCATCGGCCACGCCTTGAAGGAATCCCTTCCCCTCTATGAAGGCGGCCCCGGCGAGGGCACCTGGAACTGGAACAGGTACCAGCTGCCGCGGGCCAAGGACGTGGCCGTGTGGACGCAGACCGGGGAGGTGCTGCCGCCCCTTTCCGACACCGATCCTCCCAAGGGAATCGCGGAGGTCGTGATGATCCCCATCGTGCCGGCCATCGCCAATGCGGTGGCCCATGCGATCGGCGAGCGCTTCTACGAACTGCCGATCACGCCCGACAAAGTGCTGAAGGCCCTGTGATGACGCTGTCCACCAAACCGCTCAGCCTTACCGTCAATGGCCATGCCGTGGGCCCGATCGCGGTGCCCGAAGGGCTCATGATGCTCGATTTCCTCCATGAATATCTCAACCTGACGGGGTCGCGCATGGGCTGTGGCCAGGGCATCTGCCATGCTTGTGTCGTGGTGGTGGCGGACGAGGACGGTTCGCTGCGCGAGATGCCCACCTGCATTACCGGGGCGCACTGGTTCAACGGCAAGCAGGTCCAGACCATCGAGGGCCACGCGAGCTACGATGGCGATGGCAATCTGGTCGGGCTCTCGCCGGTGCAGCAAGCCTTCATCGAGCATTTCGCTTTCCAATGCGGCTACTGCACACCCGGCTTCGTGAACGGCGCGACCGTGCTGATCGATCAGCTCAAGCGCAAGCCGGTCCCCCGTGCCGAGCTCGAAAGCACCATCGTCGCCGCCCTCGACAAGCATATCTGCCGCTGCACCGGCTACGTCCGCTATCTCGAGGCGGTTCGCGACCTTGTGCTGAAGACGCCCGGCTTGGTCATAGGCTGATCGGACGAGCAATGACGCGATTGAGAGCACTTGGATGGATGGCGCTGGCGGTCATGGCCGGCGCCGGCATTGTCGCCCTGCTGCCGCACGTCCTCGGCACCACGGTGGTGGGCGATGACGTGGAGCGGCCCCTCGGCGAGAACGAGATGCAGCGGTTGGCGCAGGCCGGCGGCTATGTGGCGAGGGTTGCCGACTGCTATGCCTGCCACACCGTGAAGGGCGGCGGCGCCTGGGCAGGAGGCATGCCGTTCAAGACGCCATTGGGGACGATCTACTCCACCAACATTTCGCCAGACAAGCAGTTCGGCATCGGCACCTGGACACGCGCGGAGTTTCACCGCGCCGTTCGGGACGGCATCGGCCGGAATGGAAGGCCCCTCTATCCCGCCATGCCCTATACGTCCTATCGGAAGATGACACCGGAGGACGTGGACGGGCTTTATGCCTATTTCATGACCCGCCAGCCGGTCGCGGTGGAGAACCGCAGGAACGGATTGCCCTTCCCCTTCAACATCCGCGAGTTCGTGGCGGTCTGGAACTTCCTCAACCTTGGCCACGGCGGGTTCAAGGAGGATCCGTCGCGCTCGCCGGTCTGGAACCGGGGCCGCTATATCGTGGATGCCGTTGCCCATTGCGGCGAGTGCCATACGCCCCGCAACAGCTTGATGGCGATGGAGACGGACAAATACCTCAAGGGCGCGGTCATCGAGGGCCTCGAAGCGCCGGACATCACCAAGGAGGGGCTGACGCGCATGGGCTTCGACCCGCAGTCGCTGGTGCGCTTCATGAAGACTGGCCTCTCGGCCCAGGGCGCTGCCGCCAACCAGATGCTGGAGGTGGTGCACTTCTCCACCCAATACATGCGTGACGAGGACTTGGGCGCGATGGCGGCCTATCTCTTCGATCTGGACGAGATGCCGGACCTTGCCTCGCCTCCGCCTGCCCCCGCGCCCGTGCCGGTTCCCGCCGCCATCGCCTCCTCTGCGCAAACGACCTATGCCAATCTTTGCGCGGGCTGCCACGGGCCACGCGGCAGGGGCATTCCTGGCGTTGTCGTCCCGCTCGCGACGAACGCTTCGCTGAGGCTCGCGAGCCCGCGCAACCTGATCCACGCGGTGCTGCATGGCATTCCCGCGCAAAG
This sequence comes from Rhodoligotrophos defluvii, assembly GCF_005281615.1. Lineage (NCBI taxonomy): Bacteria > Pseudomonadati > Pseudomonadota > Alphaproteobacteria > Hyphomicrobiales > Rhodoligotrophaceae > Rhodoligotrophos > Rhodoligotrophos defluvii. The sequence goes on from NZ_SZZM01000001.1 coordinate 250,490, forward strand.
CTTCCCCGGTCGCGAGCGCATGCAGCCCATGCCCGGCTTTGCCGACGTTCTGGATGACCAGGCGGTGGCGGACCTTGCAAACTGGCTCCGCGCCCGATGGGGCGGACAGAAACCGGCGGTGACCGCCGCGGACGTGGCGAAGCAAAGGCCCGGCGCGGTGCAGACGGAATAGCCCGCCGCTCCGCTTAGGCTTGTGTCAACCACATGATCTTATGGCTGAGCATCCGGATACGGAACTCAGCAGGTTGGCATGCGCAGCTCGATCATCGCTTTCATTTTCGGCATTCTCGTCGTCTGCCCGGCCCGTGCGGAAGTCACGGTCGGGCGGGTGGTGGCCGTCATGGATGGCGACACCGTCATCGTGCTCGCGCCCGGGAATGTTCAGGAGAGAGTGCGCTTCTCCGCGATCGACGCGCCGGAGCGCAGCCAGCCCTGGGGAGCGCGCAGCCGGCTCGCGCTCAGCGCGATGCTCAGGGGCAAGCGTGTCGAGGTGGAATGGTACAAGCGCGATCAATGGGGCCGGCTCGTCGGCAGGGTGCTGCTCGACGGCAGGGACGTGGGCCTCGCCCAGGTGAACACCGGCATGGCTTGGTGGTTCAGGCATTTCGCGCGGGAACAGACGGCGGAAGAGCGCAGGACCTACGCGGCAGCGGAAGACGCGGCGCGGAACAGACGGGTGGGGCTGTGGCGGGACCCTGCGCCCGTTCCGCCCTGGGAATGGCGCCACCCGCATTAGCGCGGTTCAGCATCTCCGATCCGGAACAGCTCGCGAGCTCCGTCGTTAGCACGGCATTAACCCTTCTGAACTGGGGGATGCCGGTATGGCCGGACTTGCCATTCGCTGGACCATTGGCGACGTGAGCCGCCGCGGCTTCGAAGCTCTGCGCTTCTCCATCTTCGGCGCAACGAAGGTCTATGGCGCGCTGGCGCGCTACAGCGTGTGCGTGAACACCCTTTCCATCGCAGAGGCGAAAAGGCGCACTGGCCCGGTGCCCGATGATGTCGAATGGCGGCAGGTCCAGTTCGACGACATTCCGGACTTCATAAGATGGCAGCTCGATCGCGGGATGGCCGAGGGGGTCGCCTGGAAGTTCGCACCGCTACGGCTCTATCCCGAGCGCCATGAGCTCGCGCTGGACAACGATTGCATCCTTTGGCGCGAGCCGTCTGCCTTGCGCGCGTGGCGGCAGGCGGAGGACGCCAGCACCACTATCCTTGCGGAAGACGTGCGTCCTGCCTTCGGCCAGTTTTCGCGCTTCTGCCATGCTCCACGCAATTCGGGCGTGAGGGGGTTGCCGCCCGGCTTGGATTACGGGCGGCTCCTGCGTGCGCTGCTGGCGCGGTCCGGCGTCGTCTTGCGGTCGGAACTCGACGAGCAAGGGCTGCAAGCCGCGGCGTTGATGACCTTCACCCGCTGCCTGCACGTGTCCCTCGCCGATGTCAGCCTGTGCTCGCCCTTTTCCCCCAACACGACCGGTTTCGGCGAGAATGGCGCCCATTTCATCGGGATCAACGTCAAGCAGATCCCCTGGCACTATTACGGCCGGCCGGCCGACGACTGGATCGACGAGCATTGGCGGCGCTGCCGGCCGGCACTCTCCCGACTGGTGGGGATGGCCCCGCCAGATGAAACCCGCATGGCCCCTTTGGCCCGCCATTCCGCTACTGGGGCATGACGACCGTCAGGTAAGGCGCGGTCGGCTTCTCCCCCGGGCCGACGATGGGCGGAACCGCGTTGCGAACCGGCTCCAGGCTCTTCAGATATGCCGCCAGGGCGAAGGCGTCCTTGTCGGTCAGCTTGCCATAGTGGGGATATGGCATGGCCGGGGCGAGGACGCGCCCGTCCGGCCGCTCGCCGGTGCGGACGGCTTTCACGATTTCCGCCTCGCTCCACTTGCCGAGCCCGGTCTCCGGATCGGGTGTGAGATTAGGCGGATAGAAAATGCCGAGGCCGGGGATCTCGAAGCCCACCTCGGATCCGGCCAGCGCGCGCGTGTGGTCCGGCTTGCCGAGGAAGACGCCCGGCGTGTGGCAGCCCCCGCAATCCATGATGGTGGCCAGATATTCTCCGCGCTTGATCCGCTCGTTTGCCGATGATGGCGAAACGGCAGCCGCGATGGAAACCAGAACGCCCAACCCAACTGCCCCCCGCAAGCCTGAGGCCCACATCGATCCTTCTCCCTTCAAACCAGTGTCCCTGGTGAGATGCATGTCCGCCCCGTCGTTCGGCCGCCACGCGAAGGTGGTACCGAACGTGTCGTCCTGCACTATTTGAGAGATGCTCCTGAATCCTGCCTGAATGCGGCCTCATTTCAGCGGCGAGCGGCACGATGCGGGTGTCGATGCCCGCATGGGGATGGGCCGCACCAGGCCCATCCGGATCAGGAGGGGGAACGAGAAAGAGGTGGTTGATGCGGGCCTTGGCCCGGCTCAGCGGCTTTCCAGCTCCACCGCCGTCGGGGTGATCACGCCTTCCGCCAGGTCGGAGAGAACGAGGTCGGTATCCTTCTCCTCTTCCAGGATGGCGGACAGGATCTCACGGTCGCTGTCGAGACTTAAGGCCTTCGCATAGGCCGCCAGCGTGCCGTAGACCGCGATCTCGTAATGCTCGATGCGCTGGGCGGACGCGATCATCGCCGCATCGCGCAGCGGACCCTTGGCGGTCATGGCCGCCATCTTCTTGGTTTCGATGGTCAGCGCCTCGAGGCCCTGGTCGGTATGCGCGGTCGTGTCAGCCGAATGACTGCCGAGCACCGCTTCCACCATGCGCTGGTGCTCGCGGGTTGCCGCCGCATGATCGCGAAACGCCTTCTGCAGATTGGGATCGGAGGCCCTTTCCGCCATCTCGCCGAGCGCACCCTTCAGCATGGATTCGAAGCTGCGCGCCTCCTGCAGCTCGGCGATGTACATGTCCTTCAGGCTGGTGATGTTCATGTTCACGGTCCCTCCGTAAAATCTGGAGAAGCCGAATGGCGAGATCAGGTTCCCGCTTCGTCTCACCGGCAAGACCTTGCGTGCAGGCCCGGGGGCTTACGTCTTCAACGCCTGCAGCTGCCGTCCCCGCCGTGTCGAGATCGCGCCAGTCATGGGCGCTGTAGCGGCTTAGCACCATATCGAAGCTCGCGCTCTGAAGGGCAGCTGCTCCAACTGGCCAGAGTTGGTCGACGGATGACCGCGAGCCAACTATGTTCTCTTAAGCGAAGAATTAATTGCGAAAGGGAGGCTGGTGCTGCTTCGTCTAGGATGTGCGCTGGTGATCGCGTGCCTTACCACAGCTGCTGCAGCCGAGCGGCGCGTGGACTGCACGTTCGACCGTATGACGGGCTTCAACGCGCTGGAGGGCAAGATCGAGCGCACCAGGGCCGATACCATCTCCCGATGGTCGACAACCGATGACGAGCAGGCCGAAGGGCCCAATGGGCGTCCAACCGAGGAAGGCGGCGAGATCAAACGGCTCGACACGCCTGAGACCCTCAACTGGATCGAGATCGGCCCAGCCGGCGGCATCACGGTCACCACCATCTACAAGCAGGTGCGCCGTTCGCCCGGCCGCTATCTCGCCAGCCAGTCACGCACGTCGCCGCTGGCCGTGGCCGGGGCGACGCCGACCCTTTCCATGGGGGCCTGCCGCATCGAACCACCTCTGTAACAGGTCCGCCAACGGTCTGGTCACCAAGCCGGAAAGATGCGCATGCAGCTCGACTTGCCCAGCTTGTGCGGCCGGTTTCCCACCATATATTCTCACCGCAGGCTATGCATGACGGGGATGCCTGACGGGTCCCCGGCGGCGTGGCTTCACGCAATAACAACAGGCGCCGTGCCGCACGTGCCTCTCTTGAGGGCTCAAGGCTGCGGCGTGCTGAGAGAGGTGGACAATGGATCTCGAAAAATTCACGGAGCGGGCGCGCGGCTTTCTGCAGTCAGCACAAGGCCTGGCGCTCCGCGAGGGGCATCAACGTTTCACGCCAGAGCATATTCTCAAGGTTCTGCTGGACGACGACCAGGGTCTCGCAGCCGGCCTGATCAAGGCGGCCGGCGGCGATGTCAATGCGGCGCGCCAGGGGACCGCGCTGGCCCTGTCCAAGCTGCCGAAGGTCGAGGGCTCCGGCGCAGGCCAGCTCTACATGGCCCCGGAGACGGCGCGGCTGTTCGACAATGCCCAGAAGCTCTCGCAAAAGGCAGGCGACAGCTATGTCACGGCGGAGCGGCTGCTGCAGGCGCTGACCCTGGAACAGGGCACCGAGGCCGCGCGGATTCTGAAAGAGGCCGGCGTCACGCCGGTGGGCCTCAACAAGGCCATCGACGAGTTGCGCAAGGGCCGCACCGCGGATACGGCTTCCGCGGAAAACGCTTACGATGCGCTCAAGAAATATGCCCGTGACCTGACCGAGGCGGCGCGCGATGGCAAGCTCGACCCGGTGATCGGACGCGACGAGGAGATCCGGCGCACCATCCAGGTTCTGTCGCGGCGCACCAAGAACAATCCGGTGCTGATCGGCGAGCCGGGCGTGGGCAAGACGGCGATCGTCGAAGGGCTCGCCCTGCGCATCGTCAATGGTGACGTTCCGGAATCCCTGCGCGACAAGCGTCTGCTGGCGCTCGACATGGGCGCACTGATCGCCGGCGCCAAGTATCGCGGCGAGTTCGAGGAGCGCCTGAAGGCCGTTCTGGAGGAGATCACCGCCGCCGAGGGCAACATCATTCTGTTCATCGACGAGATGCACACGCTGGTGGGCGCGGGCAAGGCGGAAGGGGCGATGGATGCCTCGAACCTGCTGAAGCCCGCCCTGGCCCGTGGCGAGCTGCATTGCGTCGGCGCCACAACGCTCGACGAATACCGCAAGCACGTGGAGAAGGACGCGGCCCTGGCCCGTCGCTTCCAGCCGGTGTTCGTGGCCGAGCCGACGGTCGAGGACACGGTATCCATCCTGCGCGGGCTCAAGGAGAAGTATGAGCTGCACCACGGCGTGCGCATCACGGACGCAGCGATCGTGGCGGCGGCAACCCTGTCCAACCGCTATATCACCGACCGGTTTCTGCCGGACAAGGCCATCGACCTGATCGACGAGGCGGCCTCGCGGCTGCGCATGCAGGTGGACTCCAAGCCCGAGGAGCTCGACGAGCTCGACCGCAAGGTGATCCAGCTCAAGATCGAACGCGAGGCCCTGCGCAAGGAGACCGATCGCGCCTCCCAGGATCGGCTGGAGCGGCTGGAGAAGGAATTGGCCGATCTGGAGCAGCGCTCGGCCGAACTGACCCAGCGCTGGAAGTCGGAGAAGGAGAAGCTTTCCTCCGCCCAGAAGCTCAAGGAAGAGCTGGATCAGGCGCGCATCGAACTGGAGCAGGTGCAGCGCCGTGGCGACCTGGCACGCGCCGGCGAGCTGGCCTACGGGGTGATCCCGCAGCTCGAGCGCAAGCTTAAGGACGTGGAAGATGCCCAGCAGGGCGGCGCTCTGGTCGACGAGGCGGTGACAGACAACCACGTGGCGCAGGTCGTCTCGCGCTGGACCGGCGTGCCGGTGGACAAGATGCTGGAGGGCGAGCGCGAGAAGCTCTTGCGCATGGAGCTGGAGCTTGCCAAGCGCGTCATCGGCCAGGACGAGGCCATCGAGGCGGTCTCGACCGCGGTCCGGCGCGCGCGCGCCGGCCTCAAGGATCCGAACCGGCCGATCGGCTCGTTCCTGTTCCTGGGGCCCACCGGCGTCGGCAAGACGGAGCTCACCAAGGCGCTGGCCTCCTTCCTGTTCGACGATGAGCAGGCAGTGCTGCGGCTCGACATGTCGGAATACATGGAGAAGCACGCGGTTGCCCGGCTCATCGGCGCACCGCCCGGCTATGTGGGCTATGAGGAAGGCGGCGCGCTCACCGAGGCGGTGCGGCGCCGGCCCTACCAGGTGGTGCTGTTCGACGAGATCGAGAAGGCGCATCCGGATGTGTTCAACATCCTGCTGCAGGTGCTCGACGAAGGCCGCCTCACAGATGGCCACGGCCGCACGGTGGATTTCCGCAACACGCTGGTGATCCTGACGTCCAATCTCGGGGCGGAGATCCTGGTCAATCAGCCGGAGAACGAGCCGGTGGAAGCGGTGCGCGGCAAGGTCATGGACATCGTCCGCGCGAACTTCCGGCCCGAGTTCCTGAACCGGCTGGACGAGATCCTGCTGTTCCAGCGGCTCAGGGCCGAGCAGATCCGCAAGATCGTGGACGTGCAGATCGAGCGGCTGCAGCGGCTGCTGGCCGACCGCAAGATCACCGTCGACCTGGACGACAAGGCGCGCGACTGGCTCGGCCGCCGGGGCTATGACCCGGCTTACGGCGCACGGCCGCTGCGGCGGATCATCCAGAAGTCGCTGCAGGACCCGCTCGCCGAGCAGATCCTGGCCGGCAAGATCAATGACGGTGATACGGTCGACGTCTCGGCGGACGACAACGGCCTGCTGATCAACGGTGCGCCGGTCAGTCTCAAGCAAGCGGCCTGATCACCCTGCTGGCACGTCCCTTTCCCCTGGGGCTCTGGATCACCGGGTCAAGCCCGGTGATGACGATTTGTTTTGTCAGTCAACAACTTACGTCATGCCCCGCCTTGAGCGGGGCATCCAGGGGCCACACGGCACAACTGCCGTTTGCACCCCTGCGCCGTCCCTTCTTCACTTTCATATTGGCAGTCTTGGCCGGTTGAGGGATAAGCAAGGCTGGTCGGAATGCTTGCCACTCGGACCGGTGGGTTGCGCGCAAGGGGGGCCGTGCATTTGCCGAAACCGCCAGCGAATATCGATTTCGGTGTCGACGACCGCCCGCCTACCCTTCAAGTCGTACTGCTGGGCATTCAGTACGCCTTCCTGCTCTCGGTCTATCTGGTCATCGTGGTGATCATCGTGCGCGCCGCCAAGGCGGACCCCGCCATGGCGCGCAGCGCGGTCAGCATGGCGATGATCGCGGCGGCCATCGCCACCGTGCTACAGGCGCTGCCGCGCGGGCCCGTGGGCTCAGGCTACATGGCGCCGCCGGTCTATTCGGCGATCTATCTCGGTCCCTCGATCCTCGCGGCGCAAACCGGCGGGTTGCCCGCGGTGTTCGCCATGACCGTCTTCGCCGGGCTGGTGGAAGCCCTGCTCTCACCGTTCCTGCACCGGCTGCGCATCATCATGCAGCCGACCATCAGCGGCCTCACCATCTGTGTCATTGCCCTCCAGCTCGGCGTCGTGGGCATGCAGCAGACCCTTGCCGTGCATGATGTGGGCACGCCCGCCTTTCCCGAGCATGTGGCCGTCTCAGTGATCACGCTCGGTACCGCCATCGGCCTGACCATCTGGGGCAAGGGCGTATGGAAGCTGGTCTGCTCGCTGCTCGGCATGATCGCCGGCGTCACAGCTGCGCTGATCGCCGGGCTGTTCCCGCCGGAGACCTTCGCCCAACTCGCGGCGACGCCCTGGTTTGCGCTGCCCGACCCGCGCTACATCTCGTTCCGGTTCGATATCGCGTTGCTGCCCACCTTTCTTGCCGCTGGCTTGGCGGCCACCCTGCGCACCATCGGGGTGGTGACCACATGCCAGAAGGCCAATGACGCCTCCTGGACGCGGCCGGATTTCAACAATCTGCGCAAGGGGGTGCTGGCCGACGGCCTGGGTTGCGCCGTCGGCGGCGCCTTGGGGGCACCGGGCATGAACATCGCGCCGAGCCTGGTAGGCGTGTCGATCGCCACCGGCGTGACCAGCAGGGTCATCGCCTATGCCTGCGCGACGGTGCTGGTGATCCTGGCCTTCGTCCCCAAGATTGCCGATGCCTTCCTGCAGCTGCCCATGTCGGTCGCCGGCGCCCTGCTCGTCTTCACCGCGTCGATCATGCTGGCGAGCGGTTTGCAGCTGATGATCTCGCGGGTGCTCGACCTGCGCTCCACCTTCATCATCGGCCTCGGGCTGCTGGTGCCCCTCACCCGGATGGTGAGCCCCGATTTCTTCGCGCAGCTGCCGTCTTGGGTGCGGATCTTCGCCGACAGCGACCTCGCTGTGAGCCTGATCGTGGCCATTGGTCTCCTGCTCATCTTCCGCATCGCCTCGCGCAAGACCGAGGTCATCCTGTGGAAGAAATCGGACGAGGCGCTGACCAGCCTGCGGGCCACGCTGGAAAAGAACACCAAGGCTTGGGGGCTCAACAAGGCCACCATCGACCGGGTGATGACGAATGTGGAGCAGGCGATCCTGCTGCTCAAGGAAGGCCGGCTGCTCAAGGAGCCGCTGGCGATCGAGGCCATTGCCAGCCAGGAGTCGCTCGACATCGAGCTGCACTATACGGGGCTGCCGCTGTTCATCAACGACATCAATACGCCGCTGTCGGAGGCCAACGAGGAGAGCCCGGCCGCCATGGGCATGCAGCACATGTCGCTGGGCGTGTTTCCGGACCGCTCATCGACGACGGCCCGGGGCAGCGAGAGCATCGTGCGGCTCGGGTTCGATATCGTCTGAACGGCCACCAGTTTTTAGCCGCGCATGGTCTTGAGAGCTTCCGCCCAGCGATGGAGCTCCTTCAGCATGGCGCTAGCGCTCTTTGTGTGCACCTCCTGGGGCTCGAAGCGGCCGTCCTTCACATGCTGCTGCACGTTGGGGATCATAACCGCCTCCACGATGGGCATCATCTTCAGGGCGGTGATCAGCAGCTTGGTCTGCTGGGCGGACCTCAAGCCGCCGGACACGCCGCCATAACTCACGATGGCGGCAGGCTTGTAGTTCCACTCGCGATAGAGGTAATTGAGCGCATTCACCAGGGCCGGGGTCGGTCCGAAATTGTATTCCGGCATCACGAACACGTAGGCGTCGGCCGGTGCCATGGCTTCGCTCCAGCGCTTCGTGTGCTCGTGCCGATACTCCTGCAGGCTCGGGTGCTTGGGTTCGTTGAAGACGGGAAGGTCGAACTCGGCCAGGTCCAGCAGCTTGACATCGAAGCTGCCCTGCTCCTTGGCGAAACCGTAGAACCACTGGCCGACGGGCAGCCCGACCCGGCCCGGGCGGGTGCTGGCGATGATGACGTCGAGAATAAGGCTCATGCAGATGCTCGCTCGCGACAGGCTCTGGTCTATGGAAATGGCGCAACGCCAATAACGTTGCCAGAGTGCGCCAGCGCGGGATGATCGCAAGAAGGCAGTTTCAGGTCACCGGGTTACAGCCATGTGCCTGGCCTCTACCCAGTATCATTTGACTTTCAGCTATTTACGTCACCGCCGGGGCCCCGACCCGGCGGTCCAGGGGTTGCGGATGCCCGGCTCGGTGCCAAGGCGCGGCCGGGCGTGACGATGGTGCTCAATTCAGCTGGTACTCAGGCGATCTTGCCGCCGTCCTGCTTCGTGATCACCACCACCGAGGGACGCACGGGCATGTCGTCGCGGAAGTCGGGCCAGCGGGTCGAGAGGTCCTCGTAATAGGAAGGCCGGCCGAACTTGTCCCAATCCTCGCCGCCATCGCCCGGGTGCTGCACGGCGACGAACATGGAGGTCATGTCCGGGGTGAGCAGCGGCCCGCACAGCTCCGCGCCTACCGGCACCCGGTAGAACAGCTTGGAGGTACCGCGCGCGGCGCCTTCGGTATCGACCGCCCACAGGCCGTCGGTGCGGCCGGTGGCCTTGGGCGAGTTGCCATCGGTCGACACCCACAGACGTCCTTCCGCGTCGATGGCGCAGTTGTCGGGCATGCCGAACCAGCCGTTCTTGGTGGTTTCGGTGGAGAAGGTGGCCCCCACCTCGGCAATGGAAGGATCGCCGCAGCGCAGCAGGATCTCCCACCGGCCCTTCGTCGCGCTGAAGTCACCGCCGTCCTCGGCAATTTCGATGATGTGGCCGAAGGCGTTGTTCACGCGCGGATTGGCGGCATTCGCCTCCTTGCGCTTGGTGTTGTTGGTGAGCATCACATAGACGCGGCCATTCGCCCCGTTGGGCTGCACGTCCTCCGGCCGGTCCATGGGCGTTGCGCCGAGAAGGTCGGCGGCGCGGCGCGTCTCGATCAGCACATCCGCCTGGCTGTGAAAGCCATTGGCCTCGGTCAGCGGCCCCTGGCCGAAGACGAGCGGCAGCCAGTTCAGCGTGCCGTCATCCTCGAACTTGGCCACGTAGAGCGTGCCATCATCCAGGAGGTCCATGTTAGCAGCGCGGTCAGTCGGCTTGAAGGTGCCGGCGGTCACGAACTTGTAGACATAGTCGAAGCGCTCGTCGTCGCCGAGATAGAAGACGACCTTGCCATTGTCAGCCACGATCGACTCGGCGCCCTCGTGCTTGAAGCGGCCGAGCGCCGTGCGCTTCTTCGGCGTGGCATTGGGATCGAGGGCATCCACCTCGACGACCCAGCCGAAGCGGTTCGGCTCGTTCGGCTCCTTGCCGATGTCGAAGCGCTCGTGGAACCTGCCCCAGCCATAGGTGCCATCAGGCACGCCCACGCGCTTGTAATTGGCGGCCTCACGGTGGCCCTCCGGCAGTTCGCCAATGAAATAGCCGTGAAAGTTCTCCTCGGCCATGATGTAGGTGCCCCAGGGCGTGACCCCGCCGGCGCAGTCGTTCACGGTGCCCAGCACCTTGCGCCCGCTCGGATCGGCCTTGGTCTGCATGCGCGGATGCCCTGCCGCCGGCCCGGTGATCTCCATTTCGGTTGCGGCAGTGATGCGTCGGTTATAGGGGCTGTCCTTCACCACCTGCCATTTGCCGTCCACCTTGCGGATCTCGACGATCGAGCCGCCATGGGCAGCCATCTCGATATCCACCCGCTTGGCATCGGGCTCGGCCACCTTGATCTCGCCGTCGACGATGGTCACGATGCCCGGGAACATCAGATGCTCGTTGGTGTATTCGTGGTTGACCACGAGCAGCCCGTGCTGCGAGGAGCCGTTCAGCGGGATGAAGCCGACATAGTCGCTGTTATAGCCGAACTGGCGGGCCTGGGCCTCGGGGGTCTGGTTGGCAGGGTCGAATGCGGGCGAGTCGGCGAAGATGGGGTCGCCCCAGCGCAGCAGGATGTCCGCATCATAGCCTTCGGCCACATGGTGGGTTTCATCCACTCCGGCCTCGACCTCGGTGAACATGAAGCGGGACGCCGTCGGCGCACTGGCCTTCGCGGTGCGGGCGGAGAGGAGCGCGATCGGGCTCACGGTCGCGGCGATGGCGGTCGCCGCGAGCGAGCCGGCAAGGAAGCCACGGCGGGAGAAGCGGGCGGCGATGATCTCGCCCATGGTGCGGTTCTTGGTGGGGTTGAGGCCTTGGCCATCCGCCTCCTCCAGGCGGCTGGTGCGAAAGACGTGGCGCCCATCGGAAACGTGCTCGGTCATGGCAATGACACCTCGGCAGGCATGCGCTGTTTGGAATGACTCCAGACTGGATTAAGGCCTGCCCGTTACAGGTGCGTGACAGCTGGTCACGGGTGTTCTGCCCCGGCGCGGCGGGCGACCAGGCCGGGGCAGAACCGATCATTCCGCCTTCAGGAACTCGCCCACCTCGAGCAGCACGAATTCGTTGTCGTCCGCCTTGTCGGTGGTACGGCCGGCCGAGAAGGGCAAGTTGTTATCGTTGCCGACCACGATATGCGCGTCGTCGATGACGTCCACGTTCTCGATCGTGACGAAGGGCATGGTATAGACACCCCCGCTGGCACCCTGCCGCGCCTTGCCGTTCGGGTCCTTGATGGCCAGGAGGTCTATATAGCCGATCTTGCGCACCGGCTCGCCCTTGCCGTCCGCGGTGAGCGCAATCTTGTAGATGCGCTTGAAGGCAGCCGGTTTGTCGAAGCAGTCGGGCTGCGGATTGGCGGGGTCGGCGCAGGCCTTGTCGGCCATACCGGCGCCGTTGTCACGCTCGATCACCAGGCCGGTCGTCTCGTTAATCATGTTGAAATCGCCGATCGCCTCCCCGCCTTTCGACAAGGGATAGGTCCAAGAGCGGCCGGTCCAGTCGCCCTTGGCGATATCGAATTCGATGATGCGCAGCGCCGGGTTGCCGTCGACGGTCTCGACATTGCCCTCAGCGGTGAACAGCGGCGCTTCCAAGAGCGCATAGAGCCGGTTGCCATCGGGCGAGATGGCCATGCCCTCATAGCCGCCCGAGCGCTTGAGGTTGAAGCTCGGCATGGGGGCCTTCGGGTTGGCCGGGGTGGTGAGCGTGGGATGGTCCGGCGACTTGACGGGCTTGCCGTCCACCATGGTCTCGTGCACCGCCTGGAGCCGGCCCTGCCGGTCCACTTTCAGCAGATAGGGACCGAACTCGTCGCCGATCCAGAACCCATCGGCCACGGGCTGGATTGATTCGATGTCGAAATCGGCACCGGTGAGGTAGCGGGCATTTGCGCCTTCCATGGCGATCGGGAACGGCACGACTTTGTCGGGATCGGTCAGGAACACGGTATCGAGACGCTCGACCCCGCCGTTCTGCCAATCCAAGCGGATGTGATGCAGCATCAGCGCGGCGTCGGACGAATTGAGCTTGTTGCCGAAGCCATTGTCGGACAGTACCCAGAAGGTGCCGTCATCCATGGCTTTGATCCCGGAGAAGCCCTGCAGCGGCTGCCCATCGAGCGGCAGCTTCACGTGGGTCACCCGGGCGCTGTCCTTGCCCGGCACTGTGCCCAGCGCCTCGGCGCGCTTCCGGTCGGGCGTGGTGAACTTGCCCGCCTGCTTCAGGTGCTCGGGCGCATCGGCCGGCGCGGGTACGGTGCTGTTGGCGGGAAGCACCGCCTGGCCGGCGAGAGTGGCCGGATATTCCTTCTCCTCGGCAAGCACCGGGCTGGCCAAGGCAATGGCAATAGCAGTCGCTGACAACAATGCTGCACGCATGTCGAACCCCTCATGAGACCTGTTCGTGGACGGGTCAGGAGGATTCGCGGCTTTGAATGTCAGGTGCTTGACAGGGCGGTGAAGGTTGAATGACGAACAAGCCTCGCGAATGTGGGAAGGCACTCACCCCACCGGCCCGGTCGCGGAGAAAGCGGCATGGAAGCTGACAAGGCCGCGTGGCATGACCGGTCCGAACGACAGTGCCAGCAAATAATCCGCCGGGACCTCCGGCGCGTGAAGTTGAGGCGCGGCGCGAAAGCCAAAGCGCTGATAGTAGCCGGGCGAGCCGACGAGCACGCAACCGCCAGAGCCGATCTCACGCAGACGAGCAAGTCCAGTCTCTATCAGACTGCGACCTATTCCGAGGCGCTGCCGATCCGGCCGTACGGCGACGGGACCGAGGCAATGCCAGTCGCTCTCTCGATTGTCGATTGTCACCGGCGAGAAGGCGATCTGGCCAATGATCTGCTCGTCCTCTTCCGCCACTAGTGCGAGCACCGCACCACCGCCGCGCCAAAGCGCATCGGCGATGAATGGCTCATGACCGCTGCTATAGGGTTGCCCGCGAAAGGCCGCTGTCACTACGTCATGGACAGCCGCCCCGTCAGCATTCCTTTGGTCACGAATGATCATCAGGAGCCCCCTGGCGCCGTGTTCCCCGCAGCGTTCCCATCAGTTCCCGAGCGCGACCTGTTCGGCTTCCCTGTCGAGCGGTTGGCCAAGGCCGGCCTGGCGCAGATAGGCGGCCATCGGCCCGTCGTCCCCCGCGGGCACGTATTCCGCGCTGCTCGTGGGTTCCAGTGTGGCGAAGGTCACCTGCCAATCGCCGTCATCCCGGCAGGCGACCGCCTCGCGGCGGACTTGGCTGTCGCTGACGGTGAACTCCCGGCACAGGCTGCCGTCGGGCCGCTTGAAGCTGGCGATGGCACGCAGCGTACCCGCGGGGGTTGACTGCTCGGCGCCTGAAGGCAGCGTGCCGAGATTGGCAAGGATCTCGGGGTGATCGAGGCTGGCAAGCAGGCCTGCTTGCTCCGGTGGCTCCGCAGACCCCTCGAGCCGCTGGCCGCCCAGCGCGCCGAGGCCGAGGCCGATCACCAGAGCGATGGAGGCGGCCAGGGCAGCCTTGCGCGATGAGTGGCGTGCCGGACGCTCAGCGGACGCCCGCGCTGGTGGCGGAGCCGGCGGGATCGGTGACGCCGGCTTGTCTGCTGGCTGGCCCTGGCCGGCAATGGCGCTGCGCACAGCGGCCTCGAGTTCCGGCGGCACCGGGGTCGACGGGGTGTGCGAGAACGCCTCACGCGCCAGATGCCTGCTTCTGATGAATGCAACCACCCGCGCGACCAGGCCCGGATCTTCCGTCATCGCCCCCTCGATCGCAAGGGCGACCTTCTCGTCCAGCTGGCCGTCTGCATAGGCCATCAGGGTCTCGTCACTGAAATGGAGCCGAGCCTGTCGCTGGTCCATGAGCCTGTTCCCTATCTGCGTGTCGGCTGGCCTCCATTCGTCAGCTCAAGCAAGCGCTTGCGTGCCCGTGCCAGCCGGCTCATCACCGTTCCAACCGGCACACCCAAGATGTCGGCCGCCTCTCGGTACGTCATGTCTTGTCCACAGACAAGCAAAAGCACCTCCTGCTGATCCGGCGGCAGCAGATCGATCGCACGGCAGACCTCGGCCAGCTCGAAGCGCGACATGATCTGCGGCTCGGCATCGGGCGCAGCCACCTCGGCCGCGGCGTCGTCCTGCCCGGACACCAGCTCCACCTTCTGCCGACGGACAACGTCGATCCAGTGATTGCGCAGGATGCGGAAGACCCAGGCATCGAACCGGGTTCCCGGAGTCCAGCTCTCGGCCGCGGCCAGAGCGCGGACACAGGCATCCTGGACCAGATCATCGGCCATCGCGGGCGACCGGCACAGGAGCAGCGCATAATGGCGCAGTCTCGGCAGCAGACAAACGAGATCATGCGCGATGCTTGATCCTGGTGCTTCCTTGTCTTCCAGAGAAAACGCTACGCTCACGCGTTTATTCCCGTTCACTGCATTGCCTTGTCTTGACTCATGGGCGTCGGCTGGCGTCCACTCCGCCTGGAGCTAATAGCCGCTTGGCCCGTTAACGTTCCTGAGATGGCGCTCGATGCACCGCTTCGCCGCAGTGCGCGTCGCCCGTCCCGCTGTGTTATCTCACGGAGACCGCATGCTCCGCTATTCCCTTGCTCTGGCTTGTATCGCGGCGCTGGCCGTTGCGTTGCCTTCCCTTCCGCGCTTTTCCGAAAAGAACGGCACAAGCCTGGTTTTCGATGCATCGCCGGCCTTCGCGAAAGGAAATGGCGGGGGCAAGGGCGGCGGTGGTGCTGGTAAAGGTGGCGGCGCCGGTGCTGGCAAGGGCGGGGGTGCCGGTGCGGGAAAAGGTGGCGGCGCTGGTGTCGGTAAAGGCGGCGGTGCTGGTGCAGGTAAAGGCGGCGGTGCTGGTGTCGGTAAAGGCGGCGGGGCTGGTGTCGGTAAAGGCGGCGGGGCTGGTGTCGGTAAAGGCGGCGGCGCTGGTGCAGGTAAAGGCGGCGGTCCCGGCAAGGGCGGTAATGGCCATGGCAAGGGCGGGGCGGGAAAAGGTGCTGCTTCGGCTAGCAAGGGCGCGAGCAACGGTGTTGCCAAAGGCGCAACTTCAGCCGCCGCCTCGGCCGTCTCGGCCGCGCCGGGGAATCGGGCGACCCGCAGCGTCACGGCTCCGCTGTCCAGCCGCTCGGTCCGGACAGCGGTGCCGAATGCCACGACCCCTTTGTCTACCCCGCAGCGCGCTCAGCCCTCGGTGCAGCCGGCCGATGCGCAGATGCAGGCCACCGTTACGCCAGCGGCGGAAATGCGAGCTCAGCTGGGCGCCCACTCCCCGCGGGAAATCGTGGCCAGCGGCCTTACCGAGCAGGACCTGCAGCGGCTGTCCACACGAGGGTTCCGGGTCGAGACGAGCTCCGCAGGACGGATCGGTCCCAAGCTCGTGCGCTTACAGATCCCACGCGGCCATTCCCTGGAACAGGCCCGCTATGCCGTTCGGGAGGTGAATGGCAGTGCAACAACCGAGCTCGACTATCTCTATTTCCTCGATGGCGAGGCCAGCTGTACCAGTGGTGATTGCAGCCGGCGGCAGAGCGTCGGGTGGCGTGCCGCTCAGGCGATCGCCTGCGGGACGGTGGGGAAGATCGGCCTCATCGACACCCGTATCGATCTACAGGACCCCTCCCTCACGGGGCGCGACATCGAGGTCGTGGTTGCACGGCGCAGCGACACACGCCCGGCCGATGCCGGGCACGGCACGGCGGTGGCGGCGCTGCTGGTCGGGCAGGGAGATCTCTCCGGCCTCGTTCCCGAAGCGGCACTGGTGGCTGCTGACGCATTCTATCGCGGGCCCGATGACGAGCGGGCCAGGACCGATGTGGTCACCCTGGTGCAGGCGATCGAGATGCTGGCGGAAAAGGGCGTGCAGGTGATCAACCTCAGCCTTTCCGGGCCGGACAGCCCGATCTTGCGGCAGGCGGTCGCGGCGGCCCTACAAGCCAAGATCGTGCTGGTTGCGGCCGTGGGCAACGAAGGGCCGCATGCGCCTGCCTCCTACCCTGCCGCCTATGACGGGGTTATCGCGGTCACCGCGATCGATCGGGAAGGAAATATCTATCCGCGAGCCAATCAGGGCGCCTATGTGGACCTGTCCGCCCCCGGCGTGGACCTGGTGCTGGCTGGCGGCGGCGGTGGCCAGGCGCTTCGGTCAGGGTCATCCTATGCCGCACCTTTCGCCACGGCAGCCGCCGCGCAGCTGCTGGGATTTATGCCAGACCTGCCACCAGCACGCATCCGCTCCGTCCTGGCCACGTACAGCGTGGACCTGGGCGCTCCCGGCCGCGATCCCGTGTTTGGCGACGGGCTGGTGCAGGTCGGCGCCCTGTGCAGGGCCGCTGAGACGCGGTTTGCCTTGTCCGGGCGCGGAATGGAACAGATGCCCGCGGCCAAGCCCTAAGCTCACGGCACGTCAGCCGCATCGGATGCCATTCCGGCTCACGGTGACGCAAAGAAAGAAACGCGTTGAAAAAAGGCCGGCTGAATGCCGGCCTTTGCCCGGATTCACCAGTGGTGATGGTGATCCACCGGCCAGTGATAGTAGGGGTCCTGATGGTTGTCAAAAAGCGCATCAAAGATGCGGCCGGGGATCGAGAGCAGCTCGTTCACGGCTCTGCCGATGACACCACAATGGCGGTCGCGGTAATCGTCATAGGGGCCCTGGTAGCCGCGGTAGTGGTGATATTGGTATGACATAATTCAAAAGCTCCACATGGCCATGAAAACGGCACGTGGCAGGTAGTTTCTGAATCCGGCCTAATTGTGGTGCCTTAGAGATGGAACTCTCAACAAAGAGGGGCCGGCAGGATGCCGGCTGGAGTTAGTTGCTCATTGCAGACGATCGCTACCGGTTCAGAAGTGGTGGTAGTCTGAATGGTGATAGCCCTCGTGATATCCTTCGCGGAACGCTTGAGCCGTATCTCCTAGGGTGTTTCCGACAGCCTGAGCTGCTTGCCCCGCTACCTGCCCAGCGGCATTGACGGCTTGCCCGGCAGCACCGATGGCCGCCCCGGCCACATGGCCAGCGGTGTTCACCGCCGCGCCTGCGGCGTGGGCGACAGCACTTCCCGCGGCCTGGGCTGCGGTGCCTATCCCGTGAACGGCCGCTCCCGCCGCATGCCCAACGGCGTTGACGGCCTGCCCGGTGGCATCGATAGCGGCCCCTGCCGCGTGGCCAGCCGCATTGACAACGACTCCTGCCGCGTGCCCGGCGGCATGCACGGCATCTTGGGCGACCTCCGGTATCTTGTCGGGCAGCGCCACTGTCGTGCCGAATATGTTGCCCAGGCCGTAGAATACGTCTTTAACAAAATCACCTAAGTGGCTAAATATACCCATCTACAAATCTCCTACGCAAGCAGCTCCCAACCACGTTCGTAAAGAGGGGTCGTGGACCTTTCCTGCAGACATAATGATTTATAAATTTAAATCTTTTACAACTGCATCAAGATATCTCTCGCATAATACAATTTTTAGGCGAGTCATGCAACGCATACGGAAATAAACTTTGCGGAATCATCGTTTTATAGCTGCGTTTGTCTTAAAGGTGGCCACCGGTTGAGCAGAGGTGGCCACCTTTCGCCGGGGGAGGGTCAGTCGATGATCTGCACGATCCTGCGGCTGCCGGGCTCGACAAGCACCGTGCGGCCATCCACGATCACGTAGCGGTACTCGCTCACTTCGGGCACGCCCTCGATCGTGTGCAGCTCGACCTCGGCAGGCAACGTGGCGCCAACCTCCAGTTCGACGGAGCCGGGCAAGGTGACCGGCGCGACGGAGTGCTTGGTGACGTATTCCTTCACCACCGTCTGCTTTTCCGGCGGCAGCACCACCGTCGTGGTCTGCGCAAAGGCTGGAGCTGCCGTGCCCGCAAGGAGCAGCATCGCCGCGATCATGGATTTACCGGACTTCATGACGAAACCTCTTTCCATTGTTGAGACCCGGGTCAGGCGATCACGTAGACGATCTCGTAGGTGCCGGGATCGACGATGATGATGCGGCCATCCGCCAGCACGAAATAGCGATAGGACCGGTAGGCCGGCACGATCTCCACGATGCGCGGCGGAAGCGGGTACAGTTCGATGGTCCGCGGAATGGCCACGCCGACCGAGATATTGAAGTCGATATCGCGGATCGGCTCGACGTCTGTCTCACGGATCGTCTGCTTGATGACGGTCTTTTCCCTGTTGTCGATCTTGACGTCGGTGCCGCTCTCCTTGCTCGCGCTCTGCTCCGATGAGCCGCGCCGCTGGTTGGTGCCGCTCTGGGATTCTTCGCTCTGCTCGCCGCGCGTGGTCGAGCCGGTACGGGTCTGGGTGTCGGTTTCCTGCTGACCCTGCTGGCGCTCGCGCCTCTGCTCGTTGGACGTGCCGGACTGGCGCTGCTGATTGTTGGTCCCGTCCTCGGTGCCGGCCTGGCTGTCGGTTCCCGCGTCGGATCCGCCCTGCCGACGCTGGGTCGTGGCGCCGGTTCCCTGGCCGTCGGTTGCGCCTTGGCGCTGCTGCATCTGCTGGCCACCTTGCGCCGCACCGCCCTGGGCGGAGCCACCGCCCTGCACTGCGCCGCCGCTCTGAGCCGACGAACCGCTGCCGGGCAAGGTGGTGCTGCCGCCGGCTCCGGCACCGCCCTGGGCCGACGCGCCGCCTTGGGTGGTTGCGGCACCGCCGCCACTGCCCTGCTGCTGCAGAGTGGTCTGAGCGGAAACCGTCGCGACGCCGAGAAGCGCCACCGTCGCTACACTTGCCAGTAATCGGGAAATCATGGTCTTTTCTCCTTCCAGTAAAACTTGCCTTCAGGAAAGATAACGAGCGCCTGCTCGAGTTATTCCGAGGCCATCTGCTTCGACGTTGAGAGAAACGGGGCCGCCCGACAGGTCACGGCCCCGTTACTTGCGTGGTTAGCGGATGATCTGAACCACCCGCCGCGTGCCAGGCTCCACCAGCACACGAGAGTTGTTCACATAGGCATACCGGTACTCATAGTTGGGCACCGGATGGAGCTCGACCGTCTCAGGCAAGCGGGAGCCCACCACCACCTGGCGCTCGATGACGACGGGTTCGGCCGGCGCACTCGTCACGAAATCAACGACGCGCGCAGGCAGGCTCAGCGCCGTCCCGACCGCCGCGCCGGTCACGCCGCCGACCACCGCACCGACGGGGCCGCCCACCGCGGCGCCGGCTGCGGCACCGGTGGTGGCGCCAGCCGTGGTGCCGTCCGCGACGGAGATCCAGCGGTCGCGCTCGCTATAGAAGGGCCGATCACGGTAATAGGTGTCCCAGTAGCTCGCCGTGTCATAGGTGACCGTCGGTACTTCGAAGGTGGCCGGCGCCTCGGTGATCACCGCCTGTTGATTGGTGGTATCGTAGGCGAGATAGCGGCCGTAGGCCCAACCGCGCGCTCCATTGAAGGCCACATCGCACCAGCTCCGGCCTTCGAGGCAGCCGAAAAACTCCACGCCCTCCTGAGCGGGAATGGTGGTCACGACCGGAAACTCGGGGCTGGGCCCCGCCCGCAGATTGAGATCCGTCGTGGCGAAGACGGACTGCTGGGCACTGGCACTGGCGGGCAGCAGGGCCGCGCTCGCAAGAGCTGCTATAGCAAGTGCTTTCCTCATGCTCATGAGATCTCTCCTCTTAAACTGCCAGGATCGGTAGCTGCCGAGGCTGGCTGTTTCGGCCAAAACTCGGCCGGTTCGCCGCTTCGAGGCGGACGCATTCCCGATCATCCGAGACCCACTCCGGAGCTCGGGGACGCTCGCGGAAAGATCTCTTTCCGCGTTTGCCAGTTGAACCTGCACGTGAACGCCAGATCAGCCGCGCATCAGAGCGGATGACTTTAAATCATCGAGACGTCAGCCAGCTCCATATATTTGCTTCGGCATGATCTTCTCCGAAGTCAGCGTCCACGCTTCGGGACCATGCTCTGACAAAACGTCCAAATCGAAAATTTATTCCCGGGAAATACGATCAATGATCTGTTTGGGCGCAACTAAAGTCGATCTGTGCTTGGCGCGCACGACACCGGCGTCCCCCTTGGGGGGCGCGGCAGTTGTCGTGGACTGGCAGGAGGGCCGTGGGGCCCAAGGGATGCGCGTCAGGCCCTGCTCGAGTAATAGGCAGGCGGATCGCTGGCCGGGAACGACTCATCCGAAGCCTCATCCACCTTGTCCCACCGGGCTTGTGGCGGATCGCGCATGTTCTCCGGGCCTGCCGGCCGAGCCTCACCATAAGTGGCGGGGTCTCCTTTCCGCACGCGCAGGTCGGGGCTCAACGCCGGTGCGTCGCGTGATGCCGCATCCCGCGGCCCGCCTGCATGATGATGCCGGGCGAGGTCCCTGAAAAGCTTGGCCGCCCCCATGGCTGCCAGCCCCAAGAAGATCCAGCCTGCTACTCTTCTCATTCGCACTCCTGCTGGCTTTATTCCTCACCGCACCGCCACTGCTGGCGGCTGGATGGGTCGCCTAAAGAAGCCTTCATCCAGCAATAAGTTCCCGAACTGGATCTCACGCGCCCAGGATGGAATGCCGTGCTATGGTTTGAGAGATTGCGTAACAGTGTCGCTCCGTATTCAGATGGACATACGCCAACTTCAATATCTCGCCGCGCTGGCCCGGGAGAAGCACTTCACCCGGGCGGCCAGCGCCTGCAACGTGACCCAGCCGACGCTCTCGGGCCGCATCCGCCAGCTCGAGCAGGAGCTGGGCGTGCCGATCGTCGAGCGCGGCCAGCGCTATGTGGGTCTCACGGCGGAAGGCGAGCGGGTGCTCAAATGGGCTTTGCACATTCTCGATGCGTGGTCGTCGCTGCACCAGGAGATCGAGCAATTTAAGCAGGGCCGCACCCAGCTTGCCGGCCGGCTGGCGCTGGGGGTAATTCCCTCCGCCCTGCCGATGGCGGCGCAGCTCACCAGCACCATCCAGCGGCAATACCCGGAAGTCGACATCGCCGTCATGTCGCAGACGTCGATCGAGATCCTGCGCTCCCTGGAGGAATATACGATCGATGCAGGCGTGACTTATCTCGACAACGAGTCGATCGAGGGCTTCATTTCGGCGCCGCTCTATACCGAGCGCTACTGCCTGTTCGTGCATGACGAAAGCCCGATGGCAAAGCGCACCAGCGTGACCTGGGCGGAGGCTGCGCAGCTGCCGCTGTGCCTGCTGACCCCGAACATGCAGAACCGCCGGATCATCGACAATGCGTTCCGGGCCGCCAACACCAAGCCGGTGCCGCGGCTCGAGACGGACTCGGTGATCCATCTCTATGCCAATGTGCGGCATACGGGGCTTGCGGCGATCATGCCTGACTATTTCTTCGAGCTGCTCGGGCCGATGCCGAATATCCGCCCCATTCCCCTGCGCGAACCCGACGTGGCGCACGAGGTCGGCCTGATCGCGCTGGATCGAGATCCGCTGCCGCCACTCATCACGGCCATTCTCGACGTGATCGCCAGCATGAATGCGACCAGCGGCAAGCCGTTGGCGCCATAGACGCTGCCGATCGTACCATTGATGCAAGCGATTTTGAATTCGGGCGCGCGCAGATTAGATTCAATCAAGAATATGCCCTTCATAAGGGCGCGCGAGTCCGGATGGATACGACATGGATGCTGCCCGCCGAAATGCCTCGGCCATGCACCCCGCGGAGCGGGGACTGGATGAAGACAGCCTCGCGGCGATCGATGCGATCACCGCGCGCCATGGCAACCGGCCGGACGCGCTGATCGAGATCTATCACGAGGTGCAGGAGGCGCTGGGCCATATACCGGAAGGCGCGCTGCCGCGGATCGCGCGGGCGCTCAACATCTCCCGGGCGGAGGCGCGCGGCGTTTTCACTTTCTACCACGATTTCCGGGACAGGCCGGCCGGCCGCCATGTGATCAAGCTCTGCCGGGCCGAGGCCTGCCAGTCCATGGGGTGTCGTTCCCTGGAGGCGCACGCCAAGCAGCGGCTGGGCATCGGGATGGGCGAGACCACCGGGGATGGCGAAGTCACCCTGGAAGCGGTATACTGTCTGGGCAATTGCGCGCTTTCGCCGGCTGTGATGATCGATGGCCGGCTCTATGGGCGGGTCGACGCGACCCGTTTCGACGCGCTAGTGGATGAGTTCAAGCGGAGGGCCGCATCATGATGGCCGCCGCCCGCATCTATGTTCCCGGTGATTCCGCCGCCTGTTCCGTGGGAGCAGACGAGGTGGCGGCTGCCATTGCGGCCGAAGCGGCGGCGCGGGGCATTACCCTCACCATCGTGCGCAACGGCTCGCGCGGCCTGCTCTATCTGGAGCCGCTGGTGGAGGTTGCCACGCTTGAGGGCCGTGTTGCCTATGGTCCGGTGACGGCGGCGGATGTGCCCGGCCTGTTCGATGCCGGGTTTCTGGAAGGCGGCGCCCACCCTCTCGGCCACGGGCTTACGGAAGAGATCCCTTATCTCAAGAACCAGGAGCGGCTCACCTTCGCCCGTTGCGGCATCATCGATCCCCTGAGCCTTGACGAGTTCATCGCCCATGGGGGCTATGCCGGTCTCAGACACGCCTTGGAGCTCGCGCCTGCGGACATCGTCGCGGAAGTTGCCGCATCGGGCCTGCGTGGGCGTGGCGGCGCGGGCTTCCCAACGGGGATCAAGTGGAAGACCGTGCTCGATGCGGTGGCGGACCAGAAATATGTCTGCTGCAACGCGGATGAGGGCGACAGCGGCACCTTTGCCGACCGCATGCTGATGGAGGGCGATCCTTTCGCCCTCATCGAGGGCATGACCATTGCCGGCATCGCCACCGGCGCCACACAAGGCTTCATCTATATCCGCTCCGAATATCCCGATGCGATCCGGGTGATGAAGCAGGCGATCGCCATGGCCGAGGCCGCCGGCTGGCTGGGCGATGACATCCAGGGCTCGGGCCGCCGTTTCCGGCTTGCCGTGCGCGTGGGCGCGGGTGCCTATATCTGCGGCGAGGAGACCGCCATGCTGGAGAGCCTGGAAGGCCGCCGCGGCATGGTACGGCCGAAGCCGCCGCTGCCGGCGCTCGAAGGCCTGTTCGGCAAGCCCACCGTCATAAACAACGTGCTGAGCTTTGCGGCGGTACCGACCATTCTGGAGCGCGGCGCCAAGTTCTATGCGGATTTCGGCATGGGCCGGTCGCGCGGCACCCTGCCCTTCCAGCTTGCCGGAAACATCAAGCGCGGCGGGCTGGTGGAGAAGGCCTTCGGCGTGACGCTCGCCGAGTTGGTCTATGACTTCGGTGGCGGCACCGCCTCGGGCCGCCCGGCCCGCGCGGTGCAGATGGGCGGTCCGCTCGGCGCCTATCTGCCGGTTTCGCTGTTCACGCTGCAGCAGGATTACGAGACCTTCGCCGAGAACGGTGCCATGGTCGGCCATGGCGGCCTAGTGCTGTTCGACGATACGGTCGACATGCTCGAACAGGCTCGGTTTGCCATGGAATTCTGCGCGGTCGAATCCTGCGGCAAGTGCACGCCGTGCCGGATCGGCTCGATCCGTGGGGTCGAGGTCATCGACCGGATCGCCGCCGGCATCGATCACAAGCGCAATCTCGACGTGCTCACCGACCTCTGCGAGACCATGACCGATGGATCGCTTTGCGCCATGGGCGGGCTTACCCCCATGCCCGTGATGAGCGCGCTCAAGCATTTCCCAGAAGATTTCGAACCGCGCCGAGCGACGCTGGATGCGGCGGAATGACAAAGGTGCTCCGATGACGCTGATCAAGGAACTCGACTACGGAACGCCGAAGAGCACGGCCACGGAGTTCGTGACCCTGGAGATCGACGGCCAGGAGGTCACGGTGCCGGCGGGCACATCGATCATGCGCGCGGCCATGGACCGGGGCGTCAAAATCCCCAAGCTGTGCGCCACCGACATGCTGGAGTCGTTCGGCTCGTGCCGGCTGTGCCTGGTGGAGATCGAAGGCCGCAAGGGCACGCCGGCCTCGTGCACCACGCCGGTGGCGCCCGGCATGAAGGTGAAGACGCAGACCGAGCGTCTCGCCCGCCTGCGCAAGGGCGTGATGGAGCTCTATATCTCCGACCATCCGCTGGATTGCCTGACCTGCTCGGCCAATGGCGATTGCGAGCTGCAGGACATGGCCGGCGCTGTGGGCTTGCGCGAGGTGCGCTACGGCTATGACGGCGCCAATCACCTGGATGCGGAGAAGGACGAGAGCAACCCCTATTTCACCTTCGATCCGGCCAAATGCATCGTCTGCTCACGCTGCGTGCGGGCCTGCGAGGAGGTGCAGGGCACCTTCGCCTTGACCATCGATGATCGCGGCTTTGCCTCCCATGTGGCGGCAGGCATGGACGAGGGCTTCCTTGCATCGGAATGCGTGTCCTGCGGCGCCTGCGTCCAGGCTTGCCCCACCGCCACGCTCACCGAGAAGTCGGTCATCGAGATGGGCCAGCCCGAGCACAGCGTGCTCACCACCTGCGCTTATTGCGGCGTCGGCTGCTCGTTCAAGGCGGAGATGAAAGGCGAGGAAGTGGTGCGCATGGTGCCGTACAAGGATGGCGGCGCCAATGAAGGCCATTCCTGCGTGAAGGGCCGCTTCGCCTTCGGCTATGCCACCCACAAGGACCGGCAGCTGAAGCCGATGATCCGCGAGAGGATCACCGATCCGTGGCGCGAGGTAAGCTGGGACGAGGCGATCACCTATGCCGCCACGCGCCTCAAGGACATTCAAGCTCGGCATGGCCGCGGCTCGATCGGCGGCATCACCTCCTCGCGCTGCACCAACGAGGAGGTCTATGTCGTCCAGAAGATGATCCGGGCGGCCTTCGGCAACAACAATGTGGATACCTGCGCGCGCGTGTGCCACTCGCCCACCGGCTATGGCTTGAAGCAGACGCTGGGCACCTCGGCCGGCACGCAGGATTTCAAAAGCGTGGCAAAAGCCGACGTGATCATGGTGATCGGCGCCAACCCGACGGATGCGCATCCGGTGTTCGCCTCGCGCATGAAGCGGCGGCTGCGGGAAGGCGCCAAGCTGATCGTGGTCGATCCGCGGCGCATCGACCTGGTGAAATCGCCTCATGTCGAGGCAGCCTATCACCTGCCGCTGCGGCCCGGCACCAATGTGGCCGTGATGAACGCCATGGCCCATGTGATCGTGACCGAGGGTCTGGTCGACCGCGCCTATGTGGAGGAGCGTTGCGACCCCAAGGACTTCGGCTTATGGGAGCAGTTCATCAGCGCGCCGGAGCATTCACCAGAGGCGCTGGAGGAGGTGACCGGGGTTCCGGCTGCGGAGCTGCGCGCCGCAGCCCGGCTCTATGCCTCGGCCCCCAACGGGGCGATCTATTACGGCTTGGGCGTCACCGAGCACAGCCAGGGCTCGACCATGGTGATGGCCATGGCCAATCTCGCCATGGCCACCGGCAATATCGGCCGCGAGGGCGTGGGCATCAATCCGCTGCGTGGGCAGAACAATGTGCAGGGCTCGTGCGACATGGGCTCGTTCCCCCATGAGCTCACCGGCTATCGCCACATCTCGGACACCACGGTCCGCAGCCTGTTCGAGGGCGCCTGGAATGTGACGCTCGATCCCGAGCCGGGCCTGCGCATTCCCAACATGTTCGGGGCCGCCATCGATGGCTCGTTCAAGGGCCTGTTCGTGCAGGGCGAGGACATCGCACAGTCCGACCCCAACCTGAAGCATGTGAGCGCGGCGCTGGAGGCGATGGAATGCGTGATCGTGCAGGACCTGTTCCTGAACGAGACCGCCGCCTTCGCCCATATCTTCTTTCCCGGCACCTCGTTTCTGGAGAAGGACGGCACCTTCACCAATGCCGAGCGCCGCATCAACCGGGTGCGCCCGGTGATGAAGGAGAAGCAGGGCCTGTCGGAATGGGAGATCGTGTGCCGGCTGTCGACCGCCATGGGCTATCCCATGCACTACAATTCGGCGGCCGAGATCATGGACGAGATCGCCGCGCTGACCCCGACCTTCGCCGGCGTCTCCTTCGATCTCCTGGACCGGGTGGGCAGCGTGCAGTGGCCGTGCAACGAGAACGCGCCGCAGGGCACGCCGGTCATGCATATCGGCAAGTTCGTGCGCGGCAAGGGCCGGTTCATGATCACCGAGTTCGTGGCGACGCCCGAGCGGACCAACCGCTCGTTCCCGCTGATCCTCACCACGGGGCGCATTCTCAGCCAGTACAATGTGGGCGCGCAGACCCGGCGCACCGCGAATGTGGCTTGGCACAAGGAGGACGTGCTGGAGATTCATCCCTTCGATGCGGAGGAGCGCGGGATCAAGGACGGCGACCTGGTTTCGCTCACCAGCCGTATCGGCGGCACGACGCTCAGGGCTGTGATCTCCGACCGTATGCCGCAGGGCGTGGTCTACACCACCTTCCACCATCCGGTGACCGGTGCCAATGTGATCACCACCGAATATTCGGACTGGGCCACCAACTGCCCGGAATACAAGGTGACCGCGGTGCAGGTGACACGCTCGAACCAGCCATCAGACTGGCAGCGGGAGTGGGAACTGCGCGAGACCGAGCACAAGCGTGTGGGCCTCAAGCCGCTGGTCGCGGCGGAATGAGGCCATGAGCGGCGCCCCGGCCCGTGCACTCGACAAGGCGGACGAGGCTTCGTCCGTCACCGTGCATGCGGTGGCCTGCGGCCCTCACGGCACGCAGGCGATCAGCTGGGCGCTGGCCGAGGAAGTGCCGGTGGCGCTGATGTACAATTCCGAGCCCCATGCGGTGATGATGGCGAGCCCGGCGGATCTCAAGGATTTCGCCATCGGCTTCTCGCTTTCGGAGGGCATCGTCCAGGTTTATGCGGATATCAGCCAGGTACTGGTCATGCCGGTGGAGGGCGGGTTTGCCTGCGATGTCGCGGTCGAGGAGGCCGCGCTGGCAGCCGCGCGCAAGCCGAAGCGGGCGATGGAGGGTCGCTCCGGCTGCGGCATCTGCGGCGTTGCCGAAATCGGCCAGGCGGTGCGGCGACAGCGCAAGGTGGCGCCGCTCACGCTTGACCCGCAAGCGGTGGGGCAGGGCTTTGCCGAGCTCAGCCGCCATCAGCCGATGAACCGGGTCAACCACTCGGTGCATGCGGCCGCGTGGTGTTCGCTCGGCGGCAAGGTGCGGCTTGCCCGCGAGGATGTGGGCCGGCACAACGCGCTGGACAAGCTGCTCGGCGCACTGGTGGCGCAGGGGTCGGATCTGAGCGACGGTTTCGTGGTCATGTCGAGCCGTTGCAGCTTCGAGCTGGTGCAGAAGGCGGCAACCCTCGGCGTGCGGGGGCTTGCCACCATTTCCGCGCCCACGGCACTTGCGCTGGCGCTTGCCCGTGAGGCCGGCCTGGCGCTTGCGGCGAAGGCGGGAGAGCGGGTCGTCCTCTTTCCCAATTCTTGAGATTTTTCGACATGCATGACGCTGACCTCATCCGCATGGCCAACCAGATCGCCGGCTTCTTCAAGGCCTATCCTCACGAAGAAGCGGTGCGGGAAACCGCTAACCACATCAAGAATTTCTGGGACCCGCGGATGCGCCGCCAGATCCACGAGATCGGCCGGCGCGCGGACAGCGGCCTCGATCCGCTGGTGATCGAGGCCCTGCCCCAGGTGCCGGTGCCCGCGACGGCGGCGTAGACGGAGCGGCTCGCGGCCTTCACTTTGCCATGCTCGCCCCCAATATGATGGCGGCCAAATCGTTCTCGTCACAAGGTATTTCGATGAATTCCCCATCGGCTCGCTCCGAAACCAATCCCTTGCTCGCGCCCTGGAACACGCCCTACGCGGCACCGCCCTTCTCGGACATCCGCCCGGAGCATTTCCGGCCGGCCTTCGAGGCGTCCTTCGCCGCCCATGAGCGCGAGATCGCGGCCATTCGCAACGATCCCGAGCCGCCCAGCTTCGAGAACACCATCGTCGCGATGGAACGGGCTGGGCGCGATCTGGACCGCGTCTCCTCCGTGTTTTTCAACCTGACCAGCGCGGATACCAATGATGCGCTGCAGGAGATCGAGCGCGAGATCGCGCCGGTGCTGGCGCGCCATTACAGCGCGATCCATCTCGATGGGGCGCTGTTCGCCCGCATCGCCGCCCTGTATGACCAAAGAGGTTCGCTCGACCTGACGGCCGAACAGCACCGGGTCCTCGAGCGCTACCACACCACCTTCCGCCGCCGGGGGGCCGGACTGGACGAGGCCGGCAAGACGCGGCTGGCTGAGATCACGGAGCGCCTTGCGGTCCTCGGCACGCAATTCGCCCAGAACGTGCTGGCTGACGAGCGCGCCTATGCCCTGGTGCTCGATGGGGAGGACGACCTTGCGGGCCTGCCCGACTTCCTGATCGATGCGGCCGCCCAGGCCGCGCAGGAGCGAGGGCTGGCGGGCAAGCACGTGATCACGCTTTCGCGCTCCAGCATCGAGCCGTTCCTGCAGTATTCGGCGCGGCGCGACTTGCGGGAGGCCGCGTTTCAGGCCTGGACGTCGCGCGGCGAAGGCGGCGGCCAAACGGACAACCGCGCCATCATCGGCGAGATGGTACGCCTGCGGGCCGAACGCGCCCGGCTGCTGGGCTATGAGAATTTCGCTGCCTTTCGGTTGGACGACACCATGGCCGGCTCGCCCGAGGCCGCACTGAACCTGCTCAACGCCGTTTGGGCACCGGCGCGCGAGCAGGCGCTGCGCGAACACGCTGCCTTGCAGGAACTGGTCGCCCGCGACGGGGGCAATTTCACGATCCAGCCGTGGGACTGGCGCTATTACGCGGAGCGCAGGCGCAAAGCGGAGTTCGATCTCGAGGAAAGCGAGATCAAGCCCTATCTCCAGCTCGACAAGATGATCGAAGCGGCGTTCTACACCGCCGAACGGCTGTTCGGATTGCAGTTTACCGAGCGCAAGGACGTATCCGTGTACCACCCGGATGTCCGCGTGTGGGATGTGAAGGACGAGGGAGGCCGGCATCTCGGTCTGTTCCTCGGCGACTATTTTGCGCGGAGCGGAAAGCGCAGCGGCGCCTGGATGAACGGCTTCCGCGGCCAGCACAAGCTCGATGGGGGCGAGCGGCCCATCATCGTCAACGTCATGAATTTCGCGAAGAGCGCGCCGGGCACCCCTACCCTGTTGAGCTTTGACGACGCGCGCACCCTGTTCCACGAATTCGGCCATGCCCTGCATGCGTTGATGTCGGACGTGACCTATCCCTCGATTGCCGGCACCTATGTGAGCCGGGATTTCGTGGAGTTTCCCTCGCAAATCTACGAGCACTGGCTGGAGCAGCCGGAGGTTCTCAAGCGCTTCGCCCTGCACTACCGGACCGGCGCGCCGATGCCGGAGGCGCTTATCGATCGACTGCTCAAGGCGCGACGCTTCAACCAGGGATTCGCCACCGTGGAGTATTGCGCCTCGGCGCTGGTGGACATGGATTTCCATCTGCTCGCCGATCCGGGCGAGATCGATGTCCGCGCCTTCGAGTCCGAGAGCCTGAAGCGCATCGGCATGCCGGAGGCGATTACCATGCGGCATCGGCCGACCCACTTCACCCATGTGTTCACCGGGGATGCCTATGCCGCAGGCTATTACTCGTATCTGTGGTCGGAGGTGCTGGACGCGGACGGGTTCGAGGCCTTCGAGGAAGCCGGCGACATCTTCGACGCGGAGACAGCCAAGCGGCTGAAGGAATTCGTCTATTCCGCCGGCAACCGGCGCGAGCCGACGGAGGCCTATGTGGCCTTCCGCGGCCGACCGCCGGTTCAGGATGCGCTGCTCCGGGGCCGCGGCCTGGCCTAAGGCGGGGATGACGGTGACGTAGACGGCTGAAAACAACCTGTCATGCCGGCCGCGCCTAGGCGCTGAGCCGGCATCCAGGGCCGCACGACGCAGGCTTTCCCCCTGGGGCCCCTGGATCACCCGGTCAAGCCGGGTGACGACGGTGGTTTGCAATTCAGCCTCCAGTCCGTCATGGCGGCCGCGCCTAGGCGCTGAGCCGGCATCCAGGGCCGCACGACGCAGGCTTTCCCCCTGGGACCCCTGGATCACCCCGGTCAAGCCCGGTGATGACATAAATAGCTGATCATCAATAGAATTCGTCATGCGCCGGCTCTACCGGCGCATCCAGGGCCACATGGTATCAGTTCGACAGCGGCGGCAGAGAGGTGACGTATTCCGCAATCGCTTCTAGATCCTGCCGGGGCAGCTGGGAGAGGTTGGCCTGGACCTCGCCCATCCCGCCGGACGACAGGCCGTCATAGCCGAAGGCCTCGCCATATTCCAGCGCATCGGCAAGGTCCTCGACGCTCGCGAATTCCCCGCGCTCGATCAGGCCGCGCAGGCTCGGCACGCGGCCGCTTCCCTCGGGATGCGGCCCACCGGCGAGAAAGCGGCCGTTGTCGGCGATCATCAGCCCGTTACGCGGAGTGTGGCATTCCCCGCAATGGCCGGGGCCCCGCACCAGGTAGGCGCCACGGTTCCAGGCGGCGCTCCGCGCCGGGTCCGGGCGAAACGGCTCGCCGCGCATGGCCAAGCTCTGCCACCAGCCGAGCAGCGGGCGGATGAGGGCAAGCCCCGGCACGTCATGGGGCGGCACCGCATTCCGCACCGGCTGCAGGCGCATGAGATAGGCATGCAGGTCGACCACATCGGTAAGCTGCATATTGCGATAGGAGGTATAGGGCAGCGCCGGCATGAGCAGAGTGCCGTCTGGCGCCACGCCGTGCATCAAGGCGTTGGCCAGATCCGCGGCCGACCAGCGGCCGATCCCGGTTTCGGCATCAGGGGTGAGATTGGGCGGATAGAAAGTGCCAACCGGCGTGACGAAGGCCTCGCCGCCAGTCGGCAGAGCCGTGTTATCCGCCGCTCCATCCTTGCCGGCGTGACAGGAGATGCAGCCGGCGGCGAAATAGACCAACCGGCCGTTCTCCGGGTCCGGGCGATGGTTCTGCGGAAGGTCCGATGCGGCCAGCCCTGCGGGCTGCGGCGCCAGCAGATAGAGCGCCGCGACGATCACGACAGCGACGGCGAGAACGATGGCGAGGATCCGCAGCAATCCGATCAGCTCTCGGGGGCGCGGAAGGTCCGGTGGCAACCAGCGCAGGATGCGCCGAGCGCCTTGAAGCTTTCCTGGAAGGCAGCCTGATCATTCGTCTTGCCGGCTTCGGCAACCGCAGCAGCCGCCTCCTTGGCGCGGTTCAAGGCTGCGGCGAACTCATCAGGCTTCTCCCAAATTGCCGGAAGCGCCCGAGTCTCGCCGCCACCGCTGCCTTCCGGGAACAGCCCTTCCGCGCGATTCAATTGGGTAAGAATGGTGGAGGCCGCCTCGTTCACCTTGGCGCCGTCGAACTCGGCCTCGCCGCGCGCTATCGGGACCAATACCTTCAGTTGGTCGCCGATGGTCTCCATCGCCTTCTCACGCTGGGCCGCGGGATTGTCCTGTGCAAAGCCGGTACCGGTGACGAAGAGCCAGACCGCCGTGGCAAGGGCGATCATGACGGCCGCCCGAAGCGAGCTCCTGTGCAATGAGACCATAAGACGCCTCTCTCCCAAATGAAACGACATCCCGCATATTGGAGAATGAGCGTCTCACCTTCGCCACACACGAGTGCGTGAGTCCGTCATCCCAGAGGCCGGCGTTGCCCAATCCACACGCCAGCGTTCCTAATTTCGCCATCAAGCCGAAATATCTCGGGCGCCCCTGGTTCGCGGGGATACCAGTCTCCGGGAACCAAACATGACGTTCAGGAATCATACAGACTGAGCAGATTAGACCGTCTTTAATCTTTGATGTGCCAGACTCTGCGGTTCCTGCTGGAGCAGTCCAAATGAATAGTTTTCCCCCGTCCGACGACGAGGCGCGAAAGGCTACTGAAGGAGAGCCCGTCGTCAGTCCGGAAGTTCGCGAAGTACTTCACATGCTGCGTGCGTTGGAACAGCGGAACGGTGCAGCGACTTCTCCGAAAGCCAAATCGGCACCGACGAAGTCCTGACGTTCTGATTGCCTCGCGTAGGCACCGGGCGCTGGCCATCATCACAATGGCCAGCGCCCGCTCATAATCCCCTCATCCTTCCTTATCGTCCCCTAGTTCCGACGCGAGCCGGCCGGCCGCGGCGGATTTCGTGGTTGCGGGTCCCTTCTCGCTCCGGCCACGCGGTTGTGCTTTTGGCCTCGAATTGCCGCTTTTCCGCACCCGCTTCGCCCTGTTGAAACACGATGGTTCGGCCCCGGTTAGCCCTCCAAGTGTACAGTATCCTTAACTGAACACTTAGGTTGTTAGCCATCTTCACAATTCAAAACCGAGAATAAACGATGTCTTTCAAATTCGGACCATTAGGAAATTTAAGCTTCGGCCGACTTCAGGCCCTGCATGAGGACAAAAAACTTTCGGAGGCGGCGGATTATTTTACTGAGGCCGCCCACCACACGACCAAGCTCAAGGACGCCTTGGCTGGTTTCGTGAACTTCTTCAAGCGGCATCAGGAGCCCGAGGTGCCTGCCCTCGCCGAGGAGCCGGTCGTAAAGAACGGCGTAACCGTCATCACGCGCCCGGGTTTTTCATCCGAGCTGGAGGACCGGCTGGTGAGCACGGTCGCGGTCGCGGAGATGAACAAGGTTCATTTGCCCCTCAATCCCGGCCAGAAGGAAGTGCTGAAGGAGGTCTACAACGTCGTCGAGGGGACGCCAGGAGACGACGAGCTGAAGGCCCCAGAGGGAGACCCGAAGAAGGGTAATCTCTATCTCGGCGAGGGCGGCATCAACGTCATCACCCTGACGGAGACCGCCGACACCATCATGCCGTACAAGGGCGGCAAGGACGTGCTGAAGAATTTCGACTGGACGAAGGACGTGGTCATGGTGCCCGCGGTCGCCGGTCCCCGCCACCAGCTCACGACGGTGGACACAAGGCGTGAGGAAGACGGACACGTGTCCATTCACGTCGATTCGGACCGGGACGGGCTGTTCGACTACGAGGCCCATATCTTCATGGCCGGGCAGGATCAGCAGGCGGACGAGGTGCTTGCGCGGCTCAAGAGAACTGCTGAAATCAACCGGAAGGAAAGCCATGTCGGCATGGAGGAGGAAGAGGCAGAGCCCGAGGATCAGCCGGAAGTCTCCAACGAAAATGCGGCAGCCTTCTTCGAAGCTCTGAATGCGGCTCAGGAACCCACCGAAGGGTTCCGTATCAGCAACGAGAACGCGGCAGCCTTCTTCAAAGCTCTGGAGCCGGCTCAGGAGGCCGATGAACCGTCTCGTGTCACCAACGAGAATGCGGCGGCCTTCTTCCACGCTCTGGCCTCAGCTCAAAGCGTGCAATCGCCTACCGACATGCTGCAGATGATCTGACCGGCAGGGCGGCGTACCCGTCGATGCGCACTGCTTCGCCGGGGCGCCGCCTGGAAGCGTTTCCGCTTTTCTTCAAATCGCGCAACCGCGTCTCAAGGTCTTGCTTGGTCGCATTTTCTTCACGCGAGCCGGTATCCACTTCGCTCGAAAATGCTCTAGACGGCTAGCGGTGCTGTCGTCCCTATCTTTCTTCCATGAGCCCATTCCGGATGAGATCTTCACTCGAACCGTCCGACCGTGATCCTGTCATGGGCGGCCAGCATGGTCGTGGTCGGCGTCACGCCGACAGCGGCCAATCCGAGCCAGCAACAGCGGACTTCTCCTTCGTCCGCGGCATGCTTGCGCACCATTCCCTGCAAACCGACCCCCTGCTCGTCACCCATGGCAAGACAGGTCTCGTGATCGGGACCGCCCAGGCAGACGAGCTCAGCGTTCCGCCGAGCAGATACTCACCGGACCTGGTCTATGTCTTCGCGGGCCTGGGCGGCAATGACAGCATTTTCGGCACGCCTGGAACCGATTATGTCGTGCATGTCCCAGGCCAGGCCGAGGGCGTCAAGGACGTGCATCGTTTCGAGCCCGGAAAGGACAAGTTCACGACCATCAGCAATACGCCCATCCAGGTGGCGGAAACCGTCTCGCCCGATGGATTCACCGGCGAGCCCGGGTGCTGGTCTTACAAGCGAATCTCGAAAACCGAGGCCAGCCCCATTCTGTGGGCCGTCGGCTATGATGCAGATGGTGACCGCGCACCGGAGTTCGTCGCCGTTCTCGATGCGGCCTCCATCGGGCCCGACGACTTCCTCCTCAACAAGCCACACTTCTCCGCCGAGGGCGCCCTCACCTACGATTTCCTCGATGCGATCCAGGGAAAGCTTCGGACGACGATCGGCCTCTACAAGCATGAGCGCGCCCCGCAGGTCTCCGAGGCGGACTCTCATGTGCTGGTTCTAGGACCCAGCAGCAGCAGCCGGCCCGAGTTCGCGCATTACCCCGATCTTTCCAGCGTCAGTCCCGAAAAGCCACGGATCTTCGTCCTGATGGACAGGATCTATCGGGTCGACGCCACCGACAGACCGGACGTCTTCCTGCTCGCGGCGGGCGAGAGCGGGCCCACATCCAGCATGATCGTCCGCGGCTTCGAGGCGGGAACGGACAAGATCGCGCTGCTCGATCTCGATGGGTTGAATGCGCCTCAATCGGTGGTCGAAGGCAAGTTCACGGGCACCGCGGCCCAATGGCGGTTCACGCCGTCGCTGCTCATTCCGAACGAGTGGTGGCTGGAATATGACCGGGACGGAGACCGCAAGGCTGATTATGGGGCCAGGGTGCACTCCCCCTTCAAGCCGTTGACCAAGGGCGACTTTCTGCTGGGAGCGGCGGAGCATGTTCGGCAGTCGGCGCCCACTTATGACGAGTTGGACGAGATGCGAGGGCAGGTTCGCACCTACATCCAGCTCTACAAGGACGCGCGGCTGCCGCAGGTCATGGAAGATGAAGGCGGTGTGCTGGTTTTCGGCCCGAGAGCGATGGATCATCGGGACACGGACGAGGAACCGGACCTCTCGTCAGCCACACCTGGCAAGCCGCGGACTTTCATCGCGGTGGATTCCCAGCTGCGGGTCGCCGCGACCGAGGAGCGCGAGACTTTCGTCATCGCGGCGGGTGAGAGCGAGCTCGACTACGACATCATGATGATCTCGGGTTTCCAGCCCGGCTATGACAAGCTTGCGCTGCTCGATATGGACGGCTTGCCGCATGCGCAGACGGCTGTGGAGAGCTATTACCTTACGGGCACGGCGGCACAATGGTCCTTTTACAAGCTTCACGACCGGCAGAATACCTGGCGCGTCGAATACGATGTCGACGGTGACGGCGAGTCGGAGTTCGACATGACAGTGAGCACCGCCGATGGTGCCCTGACCGCGAACGACTTCCTGCTCGCCAACGGCGCGAATGAACCGGTTCGCAGCGAATATTCCCCGCCCAGCCTGGCGCAACGCCTCGAGCAGGATATTCCTGCCATGATGGAGAATGTCGCCGAGCACCTCGACCGGCCGGGCTTGCTGGCCCGCGAGCTCCCCAACACCGTGCTGATCTTCGGTGCGGATGCGCAGGCCTTGAGTTCGCTGCCCGCGCCTCTCGAGACGGATACGAAGCCGACCGTATTCATCGCGTCCAGCAAAACGCAGTATGTCCTGGCGAGTGAAAACCCGGATGTCATCGCCCATTTCGCCGGCTATAGCGGGGCCGTGATCGCGGTCGGTGAGATGGAGACGGGCGTCGACAAGTTTGCAGTTCTCGGAGAAGGAAGCCCCCAATCCGTGCGGCGCGGGACAACCTTCGAGAGGCCGCACGAGTGGATCTATGAAGCCTATACGGCCGACCAAATCGACGGGATGCCAGATTTGAGACATCGCCTGGTCGATCCCGATCGGTCTGACGACCCGAACAAAAAATACTGGATCGTAAAATATAACGGCGATGACGACCTCGAAGCAGACGTCACTTATCTGGTGTTGGGATGCGACAGCATTAACCAGAACGACTTCCTGCTGAACGTATGAACCGAGGCTGAGCCGGCCAGACAGGCGCGGGCGCCGACCATCCGGCCGGCTTCATTATGCGTTCATTCTTGCAGCAGCATTATCACGGACGTGCAACCTCCCGGTTGCGTCAAAGGAACGTCCGAATGCTGAAATCAACATGGCTCGCCATCAGCCTGGCTGCTGCGATGGCCGGTGGGCTGCCCGCGACGGAGGCGAATGCTTCCGTAGCCACCGCAAGCGCCCTCACCCGTGACATGGGCGCGATCGAACCCAAGGCCTCGGCCGACCTGAGGCTGGTCCAGTTCTATTACGACCCCTATCGCTTCGGGCCGCGCTACCTCTATCCCCGCCCGGGCTACCGATATCGCTATGGCGGCTACTATTATCGCGTGCCGTGGTGGGAGCGGCCGCCCGTCGTCATTCCAGCTCCGCCACCGCCGGTCTATTACGGCCGCCCTGTACCGCCACCTCCGCCGGTCTATGGCGTTGGCAATGCACATGTTCGCTGGTGTCTCAACCGTTACCGGTCCTACGATCCCGGCAGCAACACCTTCGTCGGGTACGACGGCCGGCGCCGCCCCTGTGTCAGCCCCTACTGAGACCGTGAGGCGACAGGATCCCGCCTCGCGCATCCCCAAATGGCACATCCAGGGCAGCGGGCTGTGCCGACATCTCGGCTTGTGCAACCCGCAATGGGCCAAGTTCGTTGGTTTTTCAAGGTATGGGCCGCAGATCATGCGACTGGCAACACGTTCTCTTCCGCCAGGTGAACCCCTGGAGGCCTGCTTATGAAACTCAAGATCATCATCCTCATGGCCGTGACGGCGCTCGCGGTGTTTGCGCATGGCGACGAAGCCCGCGCCGCCAATGGCTACACGACCGGCACGGTCAATATGCGCGCGGGGCCTGGCACCGACTATCCCCGGGTGGCGACGGTGCCGGAAGGCAGCCCGGTCACCATTCACGGCTGCACGGCCGGCTATCGGTGGTGCGATACGTCCTGGCGGAACCAGCGCGGCTGGATTTCCGCCAACTACCTCAATTGGGCGAGCTATCGCGGCCGATCCGTCTACTTGCCGAACTATGCCGGGGTGATCGGCGTTCCGGTCATCGGCTTCTATTTCGACGACTACTGGTACGACTATTACCGGTATCGGCCGTGGTACAAGCATCGGCACCGGTGGCATCACCGGCCGCCGCATCATCATCCCGGGAAGCCGGGAAGGCCTGGGAGACCCGGAAAACCCGGTAAGCCCGACCGGCCGGATTGGCCGGATCGCCCCGGCAAGCCTGGAAAGCCCGACAGACCCAGCCGCCTGGACAGGCCCAACCGTCCGGACTGGCCGCCGGTCAGGCCAGGGATAAACCGGCCCGATCGGCCGAGCAGAATGGGAAGACCCAACCGGCCGGATCGGTCGCCCGCGGTGAGGGTTCCCCGCAACAGCGATGTCCGGGTGGTGCCGCGCGTCTCGCCGCCCCAGGTCAACCGGCCCGCGCCACGGCTCGATACACCGCGGCCAATGCCGCAGATGAGCCGGCCCTCGATGAGGGGTGGTGGCGGTGGGGGCGGCGGCGAGTGGCGGCGAATTCCGTAACGTCCCACAGCTTGCTATAATAACCGACCGAAACTGGGGGCCCCTGCGTGGGGCCTCTTCCTTGTTTGTCCATGCGCCCATGCTTTCCTATCAGCACGGCTATCACGCGGGCGGCCCCGCGGATGTTCACAAGCACGCCGCGTTGGCCCGCATGCTCGATAAGGTCGCGCGTGAGCGGATGCCTTGCACCTATGTGGAAACGCATGCCGGCCGCGGCCTTTACAGCCTGAACAGCCCCGAAGCGCGCAAAACCGGAGAAGCGGAGCGCGGCATTCTCGCCCGGCTGCGCGAGGGCGCGAAACTGCCTGAGCCTTACCGGCGGGCAATCCGGATGACGCGCGCGGCATACGGCCCGAATGCCTATCCCGGATCGCCCATGATCGCGCGCCTGATCCTGCGGCCGATCGACCATCTGCATCTGATGGAGCTCCACCCGCAGGAGTTCGCAGCGCTTCGGCAAAGCGTCGCCGGCCCGGGCATTCGCGTTCTGCGGCAGGATGGGCTGGATGCAGCCTTGGCCCTTCTGCCGCCCCGGCAAGGCAGCGGCTTTCTCTTCATCGACCCGAGCTATGAGGTGAAGGCGGAATACGCCGCCGTTGCCAGCTTCGTTCAGAAGGTGATTGCCCGCTGGCCCGATGCCCGCCTGCTGCTGTGGTATCCGATCCTGGAACAGGGACTACACGAATTAATGATCGAGAAGCTGGAGCGGATGCGCTTGCCCGGCCATGAGCATGATCGGGTTTATTTTCCCGCAGAAATCTCGCCCCGCCTGCGCGGCAGTGGCTTGATCGGGCTGAACATGCCGCAGGATCTCTCGATGTAGCTGGGGCCCGCTGCCCTATTTCAGTCGAATTACGCTACTAAGGCACGCGCCCTGTCATTTTGATCGCTTTAATGTTACGATAACCTTGGGTCGACTTGGCACGGCAGCGGGCAGCAGCGGGAGTGCTGGGGCTTGCTCCTGAGGTTTCCGTCCGCGAGGAGGGGGTTTCGTCAGTATGGTGTTGCGCGCGTGTCTGCTCCGCGCTTGTAATGGTGGCGTCGTTGCCGGCATTGCAGTGGGAATTCTGGTCTCGGCCGGTGTGAGTCCGGCTCCGGCTCAGCCGGCCGCCGAGGTCCGTCTGCTCAATCCTGCGATTTACCGTCCCGCGGAGATCACGCCCGAGGTCGCGCGGGTCAAGGCTGTGGGTGACATCCTCAGCGACAACTACGACAGCGCACGTGTTTATGCCGGCATCGCAAATGACAGTGCGATCACCGCATTGCTCGACTGGCGCGAGACCATGTTCGCCGGCGATGAAAGCGCGTTTGACCGCATCAGCGCCTTCGTGGCGAAACATCCGGACTGGCCGGCCAGCGAGCGCATGCGGGCCCAGGCAGAGCGTTCCCTGCGAAAATGGCCGCGGCCGGCGGAGATGGTACTTGCCTATTTCGAGCTGGAGCCGCCAATCACCGTCAGCGGCAAGCTCGCCCTGGCTGCGGCCCTCAGACAAGCTGGGCGCATGGGGGAAGCCACCGATCTCGTCCGGACGCTTTGGCAGGAGGAGGAGCTTTCCGCTTCCCTGGAAGACGAGGTCCTCAAGGATTATGGCGCGGTGCTGACGGCCGACGAGCACAAGGCCCGCCTGGCCCAGCGGATCTATGACCGGGATCTGCCCGGGGCGCTGCGTGCCGCCAAGCGGCTCGATGGCAATGCCGAGACGTTCGCCAAGGCCGCCATCAGCCTCGCCAAGGGGCATCGGGAAGGCTTCAAGCTTTACGAGAAGCTGCCGGAGAGCGCCAAGAACCAGCTTCCCATGCGCTATGCGCTGACGCGCTATTATCGGCTGACCGACAAGGAGGCGCTTGCGCGCAAAGTTGCCCTTTCGGCCAAGCCGGGGACAGGCAAGGACGACAATCCGGGAGCTTGGTGGGAGGAAAAGCGGATCCTGGTTCGCGACGCCCTGGGCGAGAGGCGGGAGGAGCTCTACCGCCAGGCCTATGAGCTCGCCAGCAGCCACGGCAACGACGCCGGCCTTCCCTTCGTGGAGGGCGAGTTCCTGTCCGGGTGGATCGCTCTGCGGTTCCTGAAGGAGCCGGAACGGGCGCTGCCGCATTTCAAGGCGCTGGCGGCCGGCAATCCCCGGCCGGTCAACATCTCACAAGGTGAATATTGGGCGGGACGCAGCTACGACGCGTTGGGACAGCCTGCCGAGGCCTTGAAGCATTACCGGCGGGCAGGCGCGCATCCCACCACCTTCTATGGCCAGTTGGCGCGCGATCGTCTGGGCTGGCCCCGCGTGCCCGACAGCATCGTGAATGGCGGCCATCCCCGTCTCGACGCCCTGGTCTCGCTGGAGAACAGCGATCTGTTCCGCGCGACGCGCCTGATCGCCGCCGCCGGCCGCAGCGACGTCCTGCCGATGTTCCTGCAGGCCGTGATGCGGCAGACGACGACCAACGAACAGAAGGCCGCGTTTGTCCATTGGGTCTCGCGCATGGGCTGGCCGCATTACGCCCTGCGCCTGGCCAAGGCGGTGAGCATCGAGGGCGTCGACCTCGGGCAGCAGGCGTTTCCCGCTCCGGTGTTCCACCACGAGCCCCTTACGGAACAGCCGGAAATCGCCCTGATCTACGGCGTGATCCGTCAGGAAAGCGAGTTCAACCCAAAGGCCGAGAGTCATGCTGGCGCGCGCGGCCTGATGCAGATCATGCCGAAGACGGCGCGAGGTCTCAGCCGCAATTACCAGACGGTCTATGACCTCACTCGGCTGGTGAGCGATCCCGACTACAACGTGCAGCTCGGCTCCGCGCTGCTGCATGAGCTTCTGAACACGTTCGATGGGGTCTATGCGCTGGCGATCGCCGCCTATAACGCGGGGCCGGCGCCGGTCTATCGGTGGATGGAGCAGCATGGCGATCCCCGCAAGGGCGAGGTGGACCTGCTCGACTGGATCGAGATGATCCCCTATACGGAAACGCGCAACTACGTGAAGCGGGTCATGGAGAACATGAACGTCTACAGAGCCCACTTCAGGAAAGAGGAACCCGACACGCTGTTCGTAGGCTTGCAGCGGAGCCTGAAGGGTGATCTGCAACGTCAGGCTGGCTGCGAGGTGGTTTCGCACGCGGGGACCGGCGAGAGCGTTTGCCGCTAGCATTTCCGCGCTGGTCAAGCGGGGATAGACGCCTCTTTTCCAGCCGTTTGTATGAGGGCGGTGGCCAGCGTCGGTCAGGACGCTGCCATGCAATCATTGCGGTCGACAGGACACTTGTGATCGTGTTCCTGTCTTAGGCGCGAATACCTTCCATTTGCCCGGCTCCCCGCCCGAGGCCTGCGCCCTTCGATGTCCCCTCTCCGAGGCATTCTGCTCAAAATCGCGTCGACCGTGATGTTCACGGCGATGATCTCCTGCATCAAGGCCGTGTCATCGACCATCCCCGCCGGTGAAGCGGTGTTCTTCCGCTCGTTCTTTGCCCTGGTGCCTATCCTGCCGGTACTGATCTATCGGCGACAGCTGATGACGGCGCTCACCACGCGCCACTATTTCAGCCATTGGACGCGCGGGCTGGTCGGTGTCGCGTCCATGGGAACGTGGTTCATCGCCATCGGCCTGCTGCCGCTGCCGGAGGCCTTCGCGCTGGGCTATGCCTCACCGCTGATCGCGGTGGTGCTCGCGGTGGTGATGCTCGGCGAGCGGGTGCGCATCTTCCGCTGGGCCGCGGTGATCATCGGCTTCGGCGGGATCGTGCTCGTGGTCTGGCCCAGCCTGACCCTGCTGCAGTCGGGCCAGCTCGAGTTTCGTGCGGGACTGGGCGCGATATGCGCGCTTGGGTCATCGTTCTTCGCTGCGCTGGCCGTGATCCTGGTGCGGAAGCTCATCACCATCGAGAAGACGCCGGCCATCGTGCTGCACTTCTCGGTGAATTCATCGCTTCTGGCCTTGCTCACCCTGCCGTTCGGCTGGGTCTGGCCGACACCCTGGGAAGCCACTTTGCTCGTGCTGGCCGGCTTGCTCGGGGGCATCGGCCAGATTCTGCTCACCGAGTGCTATCGGCATGCGGACACGTCCACGATTGCGCCCTTCGATTACCTCTCGATGCTCTGGGGCCTGGTGTTCGGCTATGTCCTGTTCGGCGATGTGCCGACCGTCAACGTGCTCGTGGGCGCCGCGATCATCATTGCGGCGGGCCTTGCCATCGTGCTGCGCGAGCGGCAGCTGGCGCGCGCCAACCACACGCTCACTCAACGGGAGTGAGCATCCCTGGTATCGAAGCGCCCTCAAGCCTTCAGAAGGTCGCGCAGGTCAAGGGGCTCGGTCACCATGTTGAGGCTGCCATCGGGGGCGCGTGGCCATTCCGCCTCTGGCCTATCTCTATAGAGTTCGACGCCGTTCTGGTCGGGATCGCGCAGGTAGAGCGCCTCGCTGACCCCGTGGTCGCTGGCGCCGTCCAGCGGTATGCCCGCAGCGATCAGCCGCCTCAGCGCATCGGCCAGCGCCGCCCGGGTGGGATAGAGGATGGCCAGGTGAAACAGACCGGTGCTGCCCCGGGGCGGCGGGCTGCCGTCGAGGCTCTCCCACGTGTTCAGTCCGATATGGTGGTGATAGCCTCCAGCGGAGACGAAGGCCGCCCGCTCGCCGTAACGCTGGGTCAAGGCGAAGCCGAGCACGCCGCAGTAGAAGGCCAGAGCGCGGTCGATATTGGCCACCTTGAGATGGACGTGGCCGATGCGGGCACGGGCATCGATCGGGTTGGCCGGCCGGGCCAGGGGTTCGTCACCGGGCTTGATCGTCATGAGCGTTCTCCACGTCCAATCATCGCAACAGCCGCATTCCACAATGCCGCAAGCGCGCGGGCGGCACCAGGCACTGCAGAGCGGCGATCCGGCGCACGCGCCCCACCGGGTCCGGGTCCTTGTGGCAGCGGCATCATAGGTTTTGACATCGTCTCGGCCCAAATTTAGGGTCGCGGCTCATGACTGCGATCGCGACAGGTGGTTGCCGGATTGTCGAGTGAGCCACCCTCCCCTGCTGTTGCAACCGGCACAGGTGATTCCTCCCGCAAAGGAGCGCGCGGCCGTCTGCCGCTCGGGGCCGTCTTCGGCATCGGGCTCGGACTGCTGATGCTCCTCTCGCTTGGCTCCATGCTGGCGTTGAGCTTTCAGGCGGCGGTCGAAAACACGACGCAGCTGCTGCGGGACAAGATCTATCTGGTGATGCAGGCGGGCGAAGAGCGGGTTCAGAGCTTTCTCGACCCGGTAGAGAATACCGGCCGCTTCCTCCAGACGATGATGCAGACGGGAGATCTGCCCCTCGATGATCACCAGAAGCTTGCCACTGGGTTGCGGGCGGGCCTGGCCGGTGCCCCTCAGGTTTACGGCATGATGATGCTGTTCAAGGACCTGAGCGTGGTTCGGGTGGGACACGAGCGCAACCAGGTGACGTTCGAGCGCTGGGCCAACCGGCCCGAAATCTCCGCCAAACTCGGCGACTTGCGCGAGACGACCACGCCCGGCTGGTTGCCGCCGGTCTGGGCCGCGCCATTCGAGAGGACATTGCTCGCCTATCACCTGCCCGTCGTGGTCGACCACGAGTTCAGGGGCACGCTGGTGCTGGTGGTCGCCACGCGAGATCTGTCGAAGGACATTTCCGACGTCGCCTATCGCGGCACGACACCGTTCATCTTGTTCGGCCGCGACCGGGTGCTGGCGCATCCGCTGTTGGAAGACGGCAGCAAGCGGGGCTCGGGCGACAATCCTCTGCCAACCATCAGCGAGATCGGCGACCCGGTGCTGGCGGAAATCTGGAACCGGCAGCGCCGGCCTCTGGACCTGCTGGATGGCTCGGGCGATGCCGGCCACACGGTGGAAGTCGACGGTACGGAGCAGGTCTTCGTCTACAGGATGATCGAAGGCTATGGCGCGACGCCCTGGATCGTGGGTCTGCACGTGCCCGGCGCGGTGGGCGCAACGGAGCTTGCGAGATTGCTGCACCTCGC
This sequence comes from Rhodoligotrophos defluvii, assembly GCF_005281615.1. NCBI lineage: Bacteria > Pseudomonadati > Pseudomonadota > Alphaproteobacteria > Hyphomicrobiales > Rhodoligotrophaceae > Rhodoligotrophos > Rhodoligotrophos defluvii. The sequence continues at coordinate 294,310 of NZ_SZZM01000001.1, forward strand.
CGCCATTTCCGGGGCGTTGCTGCTGGGCGCGGTCATCCTCGCCTTCTTCATCGGAAGGGGCATGGGGCGGCCGCTCATGACGCTTGCCGCGGCGGCGGAAAAAGTGCGTGGACTGGATCTCGCGAAGGTGCCGGCCTTGCCGCGCAGCGACTTCCGGGAGCTGGATATCGCAGCCACCGCATTCAACGCCATGGTCTCCGCCTTGCGCTGGTTCGAGCTCTACATTCCGAAGACCCTGGTGCACCAGCTGCTGAAGGAAGGGGCCGCCGTGGGCTCGCCCGAGATACGGGACGTGACCGTGATGTTCACCGACATCGCCGGCTTCACCCAGCGCACGGCCGAGCTGGGCGCGCGGGGTATCGCGCGCGTGCTGGATGACCACTTCGGCATGCTCGGCGCGTGCATCGATGCGACCGAAGGCACGATCGATAAATACATTGGCGATAGCGTAATGGCGTTCTGGGGCGCCCCAGCCCATCAGCCGGACCACGCCCAGCGGGCAGCCAGGACGGCGCTGCTGGTGGCGCGCCGGGTGGCCGAGCAGAATGTCCAGGAGGGTGGAATGCCGATGCGCCTGAGGATCGGTATCGGCTCGGGGCCGGTGCTGGTCGGCAATATCGGCGCGCCGGATCGGGTCAACTACACGGTGGTCGGCGAGGTGGTAAACCTTGCCCAAAGGCTCGAGCAGCTCGGCAAGACCTGTAACGAGCAGGAGACGGTGAGCATTCTCCTCACCGAGGAGACCGCCAAGCTTCTGGGCTCCGGCTTCGAGGTCGAATGCCTGGGGCGCTATCAAATACGCGGGCTGGCGGGGATGGTGCCGGTCTACAAGCTCACCCGCGAAATCGAGCCGGAAGGACCCAACAGAGGATGATCCCCGAGGCAGAATCGGATCAGGCTTCCCGCTCATCGGCGCTGCGGGGAACGCGCTTCTCCATGCCCAGCTTCGGCATCGGCTCGAGCCGCACGCCGGCTCTGACCCTCGCCGCGATCGGCATCATCTTCGGCGATATCGGCACCAGCCCGATCTATGCGCTGAGGATCGTGTTCTCCGAGATGAGCGGCCTGCCCTACGCGGAAGATACCGTTCTCGGCGCGCTTTCGGTGATGATCTGGTCGCTCATTCTGCTGGTCACCGTCACCTATGTGACCTTGCTGCTGCGGGCGGACAACAACGGCGAAGGCGGGGTGCTGGCGCTCAGCTCACTGCTCACCCGCTGCAACCCCGGGTCGCGGCTGCGCTGGGTCATTCTCCTCCTGTCGCTGGTCGGCGCCTCGTTGTTCTATGGGGATGGCATCATCACCCCCGCCATCTCGGTGCTCAGCGCGGTGGAAGGCATCGAGATCATCGCGCCTGCTTTCAGCCATGTGGTGGTGCCAGTGGCCATCGCCATCCTGGTGGGGCTGTTCGCCTTCCAGAGCAGAGGCACGGAGCGGGTGGGCCGGCTGTTTGGCCCGGTCATGTGCGTGTGGTTCGCCACGCTCGCCGTGCTCGGCCTGATCCAGATCGCGCAGGTTCCCTCGATCATCCGCGCCATCAGCCCGCATTATGCGGTTCTGCTGTTCCTGAACCACCCGGTTCCGGCGTTTCTCGCGCTTGGCGGCATCGTGCTGGCGGTGACCGGCGTTGAAGCACTCTATGCAGACATGGGCCATTTCGGCCGCAAGCCCGTCCGGCTGGCGTGGTATGCAGTGGTCGGGCCGGCTCTCGTCCTGAACTATCTCGGCCAGGGAGCCCTGGTGCTGCGCGAGCCAGCTGCCCTGAGCCACCCATTCTTCAGCCTGGCGCCGAGCTGGGGTCAGCCATTCCTGGTGGCGCTCGCCACGTTCGCCACCATCATCGCCTCCCAGGCGCTGATCTCCGGGCTGTTCTCCCTAACCCGGCAAGCGGTGCAGCTGGAGCTCTTGCCGCGGCTGGAGATCCGCCACACGTCCCCGCACGAGCAGGGCCAGGTCTATCTGCCGGCGGTGAACTGGCTGCTCATGGCGGCCGTCATCATCGTGGTGCTGGGCTTCGAGTCCTCGGAGAAACTGGCCACCGCCTATGGAATCGCGGTGGTCTCGGCCATGCTGGTGAGCGCGGTGCTCCTCATGCTGGTCACCATCAATCTGTGGCAATGGCCGCCGGTGCTGATCGCGGGCTTCTTCTCGATCCTGTTCCTCGTCGATTTCACGTTCCTGGCCGCGAACAGCACCAAGATCCGCGACGGCGGCTGGTTCCCGATCATCGTCGGCATCGCGGCTTTCACCACCATGTCCACCTGGCGCCGCGGGCGTCAGGCGCTCAACCGGCGCATCGTGCGGGAAAGCCTGCCTCTGGTCGACTTCGTGCGCGGCCTGAAGACCAGCCGCGTCATCCGCGTTCCCGGTACGGCAGTGTTCCTGTCGCGCCGGTCCGACGTAACGCCCTCGGCCTTGCTGCACAACATGAAGCACAACAAGGTGTTGCATGAGCGCTCGATCACGCTCACCGTGGTCACGGAGGGCGTGCCGACGGTGCCCGAGCACATGGCCATCGAGCACGAGCCGCTCGGCCAGGGCATGCACCGGGTCGTGCTGCATGTCGGCTTCATGCAGACGCCCAGCATCCCGGCGGCGCTCGGCCGCTGCACCACGCTGGGCACGTCGGTGTCCATGATGGACACCTCGTTCTTCGTCTCGCGCGAGACGCTGATGCTATCGAGCCATCCGGAACTTTCTGCCTGGCGGGCGCGCCTGTTCATCGCTCTGTTCAATGTCGCCAGCGACGCCACCCAGTTTTATCAGCTACCGCGCAACCGGGTGGTTGAATTGGGCCGCCAGGTCGAGTTCTGATCAGCGGCGACATTCCCGTCCTTTCCAGCTGTCCATCCAAATCAGGGAGTAGCTCAATGACCATCAAGCGTCTCGGCGTGGAACGCCGGCTGTCGAACGTGGTGATCCACGGCAACACGGTTTATCTGGCCGGCCAGATCGCTGAAGAGGCCGCCGGGAAATCGGTGACCGAGCAGACCAGGGACATCCTCAACCAGATTGACGAGGCCTTGGCCGAAGCAGGCACGGATAAGACGAAGATCCTGCAGGTCACGATCTGGCTATCGAAAATGGCCTATTTCGGCGAGATGAATGCCGTGTGGGACGCCTGGGTGCCAGAGGGCCACACCCCCGCACGGGCCTGCGTGGAGGCGCGGCTCGCCGATCCGAAGATCGATGTGGAGATCATGCTGACCGCGGCGCTCTGACGGTCTGCTGGGCTCGCGACCGGACGGCGGGTTGTGCCGGCGGCCCCTGGATGCCCCGGTCGAGCCGGGCATGACGATGAGTTCAACACGCACCCCCTCGTCATTGCCGCGCTTGACGCGGCAATCCAGGGCCAAGCGGAACGCCTGTGCCGTGTGGCCCCTGGATGCCGGCTCAGCGCGCCTAGGCGGACGGCATGACGGCCCTGTTTCAGATTTGACAGCGGTGTTCTACAATCATAAGTAGAGCGCCGTGAGTTCGGAGTTGAGTCCTCGGGGCAACGGAGGACCAGATGCACCTGAACCCGCCTTCCCTTCTCGCCTTCCTCATTTCCATCATTCTGGCCGGCCTGGCGATGGCCGGCAAAATCACGCCGCTGCCCTACATCAGCGCCAATGTCGTGTGGCTCCTGCTGGCCGCCTATCTCGTGCTTGCGTTCGGCTGCCTGCAGCGCGGGCTATAGAGACCTGCGCTTACTGCATCCGCTCGACGGCAAGGGCGATGCCCTGCCCGCCGCCAATGCACATGGTGACGAGTCCATAGTGGCCGTTGGTCCGCTGCAGCTCGTAGAGGGCCTTGACGGTGATGATGGCGCCACTCGCTCCCACGGGATGGCCAAGGGCGATGGCGCCGCCATTCGGATTGGTCTTGTCCGCCGGGAAGCTCAGCTCCTTGGATACTGCGCAGGCCTGGGCGGCGAAGGCCTCGTTCGATTCGATCACATCGAAGTCCTCGACCGCCATGCCGGTGGACTTGAGCAGGTTGCGCACTGCGGGCACCGGGCCGATGCCCATCTCGGACGGCTCGACCCCGGCATGGCCATAGCCGATGATCCGCGCCATCGGCTTCGCGTCGGCGGCGCGGGCCGCATCGGCGGACATGAGCACCAGGGCAGCCGCGCCGTCATTGATGCCGGACGAATTGCCGGCGGTTACGGTCCCGTCCTTCTGGAAGACAGGGCGCAGGCCGGCCATGCCTTCGACGGACGCATCCATGCGGACGTGCTCATCGGTATCGAAGAGCACGCTCTCGCGGCCGGTCTTCACCTCCACCGGCACGATTTGATCGCGGAAGCGGCCTTCGCTGATGGCGCGGGCGGCGCGGCGGTGGCTTTCGGCCGCGAAGGCATCCTGCTCGTCGCGGGAGATGCCGAAGCGGCGGGCGACATTCTCGGCGGTCACGCCCATGTGGCCATGGCCGAATGGGTCATTCAGCGCGCCCAGCATCATATCGACCACCGCGACGTCGCCCATGCGGGCGCCCCAGCGCGCCCCGGTCTGGGTGTAAGGCGCGCGACTCATGGACTCGGCCCCGCCGGCAACCGCCACGTCGGCATCGCCCAGCATGATCGACTGGGCGGCGGAGACAATCGCCTGCGCACCCGAGCCGCACAGCCGGTTGAGGGTCATGGCCGGCACCTCCACCGGGATCTCGGCGTCGATGGCCGCGACCCGTGCGAGATACATGTCCTTCGGTTCGGTGTGGATCACATTGCCGAAGACCACATGGCCGACATCGCGCGGGGCGACCGCGGCGCGCGCCAATGCTTCGCGCACGCATGTTGCGGCAAGCTCGGTCGGCGGGACCGATTTCAGGCTGCCGCCGAAGGTGCCGATGGCCGTCCGTACGGCGCTGACGATGACGACGTCGCGTCCCTGCATTGCTGATCTCCCGGTTATTTGCGCCACCGGTGTTATTCGGCAGGCTGATGAGTTTCGCCCAGTGCGCCTTGATGCGGGATCTGTACCGCAAGGGGCGCCTGCTTGTCACGCCGGATGAGGGAATAGACCGCAGGGATGACGAACAGCGTGAAGAAGGTGCCGACCGAGATCCCGCCGACGATGACCCAGCCGATGCTGTGGCGGCTCTCGGCGCCCGCTCCGGTCGCAATGGCCAGCGGCACCGCGCCCAGAACCATGGCGCCGGTGGTCATGAGAATGGGGCGCAGACGCAGGGTTGCCGCCTCCAGCACGGCCTCCCGAACCGGCCGGCCCTCGTCGCGCCGGTGATTGGCGAACTCGACGATAAGGATGCCGTGCTTGGAGATGAGGCCGATCAAAGTCACGAGGCCGACCTGGCTGTATATGTTGAGCGTGCCGCCGGCATAATAGAGGGTGATCAGGCCACCGGCGATCGACAGCGGCACGGTCAGAAGGATGATGAAGGGGTCGATGAAGCTCTCGAATTGCGCGGAAAGCACGAGGTAGATGAACAGAAGCGCGAGCGCGAAGGTGAGATAGATCTCGGCCCCGGCCTGCTTGAAGTCCCGCGACTGCCCGGAATAGTCGATGCGGACGGTCGATGGCAGCTTGTCGCGAATGGCGGTCTCGAGCCTGGCGAGCGCCTCGCCGAGGCTCGCGCCCTCGCCGAGATTAGCGGTCAAGGTGGCCGAACGCAGCTGGTTGAAATGGTTGAGCTCGCGCGGCGCGACCCGCTCCTTCACCTCCACGATATTGGATAGAGGCACCATGG